>JAYUCP010000514.1:0-8839 GCA_043740245.1 Acidobacteriota bacterium
GCGAATAGATACGCGGATGACGCGGATGTAGCGGATTTCCGCAGATTCTTTTTCGGGTTGATCCGCGCTGATCCGCCGCATCCGCGTCATCCGCGTACCAATTTCCCCTACTTTGTAAGCGTTTCTTTTACGCACAGGCTTCAGTTAATCCAGAGTAGCGCGCCAGCTTGCGCGCCGCTCGTTACTTTCCATCAACCGAAAACGCGAGCAGGGCATTGCCCGCCATACCGATGATGCGGCCATAGCCGGAATTGACATACAACATACCGTTCGCAATCGTCGGCCCGCCGCCGTCAATCGTGCCGCCCTTGGCTTGCTTGCCATTGACCGCGTCGTAAGGCTGCCCCGCCGTATCGAAATCCCAGACGATCTTGCCGTCGCCGGTCGCATACGCGCGCAAGTGGCCGTCTGACGCGCCCGAAAACACGACGCCGGGGATCAGTGAGGCGGCGGCGGATTGCGCGTTGTTGCAACGCGCCGTGCCCCAACTGCATTTCGCTGCGGGCGCGGGGATGAACCAAAGCTGCTCACCCGTGGCGATTTTCACGGCGGCGAGGCCGGGCTTGCGTTGCTCGGGCGCACCGAAAGGATCGGCAAGCGGCACATAAACATTCGCGGCATCGGCGGTGAAGCCCCACTCAATGCCGCCGAGCGCGGTGCCGAAGCCGAGTTTGGCTTCCCAAAGTTTCTTGCCCTGGTTGTCAGGATCGAGCGCAAACAGGATGCCCGCTTTATTGCCCGCGAGCAGTACGTCTTTGCCGTTGGGCAGCTTGCGCAAGATCGGCGAACTGCCGAAATCGAAATCAGGCCCGGCATTCGCGGGGCAATTGCCCTGGCCCGGCTGGCGGCAATTCATGATGAAGTTGTCGTTGGGCATGGCCTGAAAGCCCCAGCGGATTTTGCCCGTCGCCAGCTCGAACGCGAGGATCGAATCCGCGCCGGTCGTGGGCGCATCGGTGTAAGAATTGCCCGTGCCCGCATAGAGCACGCCGCGTTTGAGGTCGAGCGTCGGCGCCGACCAAATGGCCGCGCCCGCCGGGCCGTAGAGTTGCGTGCCCGCTGAATTCTTTTTGTAAGGCTTCATCTCTTCGGTGATCGAATGCGACTTCCAAAGCAGCTTGCCGGTGTAAGCATCGAGCGCGGCCATTGCGCCGCGAAACTTGCAGCATTCGTATTTGTCACCGCGCGAGATCGCCTCTTCGATCGAAGAGACGGGCACATACAAACGGTCGCCGTGCAAGACCGGCGCGCCCGTGATGCGCGCGACCGGATGGTCATCCAGCTTTATCTTCCAAAGCTCTTTGCCTGATTCAGCATCAACGGCATGAATGTTCGCGCGTTCATCGCCGAAATACGCGGCGAACTTGGCCCCGCTTGTATTGACGCCGCCTGCCGGTAAAGGCCCGACCGAAACCGCCGTGCGCACAGGCGCGCCCACGCTGATCGCCCAATAGGCACAGCCCGTTTGCGCATTCAGGTTGATGACCTGGCCCGAATCGGTCGTGACATAAAGCCGGTCGCCGATGATCGCCGGTTGTCCGATAGCCATTGAGGCGGGATAGGCAAAGGCCCATTTGACCTTGAGGCGCGGCACGTCTTCGGCTTTCAAACCGGGCTTGGGCTGATAGCGCGTGTTGTCGTAATCAACGCCCCAGCCATTCCAGCCGGGCGCTTTCAGATTGATGGACGTGCCCGGCGTCTTGCAACGATTGGCCAATTGCGCGGGGTCAATCAATCCGTTGGGTTGTTTGCCGGTCAGGTAAACCGCCAGCGCGCGGATTTCCAATTCCTTCAAACCGGCGGCTTGCGTTTTCATCACACCGGTGGTCAGGGCCGCGATGATTTCATCGGGCAACCGGCGCGCGAGTTGCGCTTTGGGCGGCGTGCGGTCTTGCGCGTTGTCGTGGCAGACGGCGCAACGCTGTTCGTAAAGCTTCGCGCCATCGGGCGGCGCGTCTTTACCGGTTTGTACTTGCGCGGTTGCGTCGAGGCCACGTAAATATGCCAACGCGAAGATGAGCGCGCTTGCCAATAAAAACTTTGCGATTGGTTTCATAGCTACTTTTTCAGGTATTGATCGAACGACGCAATCGCTGCCTTGATTGCGTCGTTGCGTTGCTCGGGTTAAATGCCGTAGTGAAGTTGGCGCAATCAGAATTCCTCAGATAAAATGCGGTCGTGGCGGCGAAAGACCTCTATCACGAACACGTCAAAACAGCGAAAGAGGGAGATCGTTTTATGGATTCCACCGATAACAGCTTGAATAGTTACCGTGACATCATCGAGCAAACGCTCACCGACATCGCCAACTACATTCCGCAAGACAGCGAAGCGCCGCATAAGGCCATGTTTGATCGCAACGCGGACAGTTACGGATTGATCGAAGTCGGTTGGGATGATTATCACCGCGTCCATCAATTCATCATTCACGTCGAAATCATCAACGGAAAAGTTTGGGTGCAAGCCGACAACACTGACCTGAACATCACCAGTGAACTTGAGCGCGCGGGCATACCGAAAAGCGCTATCGTGCTGGGTTTCAAACCGCCCACCGTTCGGCCCTACACCGAATACGCCGTAGCCTAAGCACAACCTTTCACTGGCCCGCCGGTTTCGGCTCCAAACCCAAATGTTCGCGGAACCAGGCAGCGGCGGCGTTGGAACTGATCTCGAACGCTTCGTTGATATACATCTCAAAATGCGTAATGCCGGGCACGATGATGAGTTTTTTCGGGCCCGTCAGCACATCCATTGCCGCGATGGCGTTGTCTTTGTTGTTCATCAACTCTTCCTTCTCCGCCGGGATGAGCAGCACGGGCCGGTCGCCGACGGCTTTCAAATAATGAAAGGGCCGATACTCCGCGACCATCTGATTGGTCTCGACATCCACCATGCGCCGGTAAGAAAAGCCCGTCTCGAATTCACCGCCCTGGCCTGTGCGTGCGCGTTTGATCGCGTCTTCGAGCGCCGCGCCACGCAGCGGCACCGGGCCGGCGGGCGAGTTCTTGCCGGAGATGGCGGGCACCTGGCCGACCACGGCTTTGACGCGCGAATCGAGCGCGGCGACGACGATCACGTTGCCGCCCGCAAAGCTCGATCCCCAGATGCCGATGCGATCGGGATCAATGCCGGGTTCGCCTTGCAGATAAGAAATCGCGTTGCGGTAATCTTCGACTTGTTTGAGCGGGATCAGTCGCGTGCGTTTGGTCACGGTGTCGAGCTTGGCGTTGCTGTAGCGTTTGTCATCGCGCACGGGTTCCTTTTCGCCGCGGCTGACAGTGGGTTGCGCCGCTGCGATGTAACCGTCGCTTGAACCCCAGCCGCGATAATCAATCACCATCGCCACCATGCCGCGTTCGGCAAAGCGCGCGCCGTACTTTTCAATCGAGAAATGATTCCCTGCCCAGCCCTGCCCCAACACGATGCCGGGCGTCTTGCCGCTGGGCGAGTAACCTTTCGGGAAAAAGATTTTGCCGTAACAGCCGATGCCATCGCTGTAAAACGTGACCTCGCGCGTGGTCACGCCGTCGGCCAGCGTGTAGACCCAATCGGGCGGCCACAAGCCGGTCTTGCGTTGTTTTTCAGGCGGCTTGGCCGGCGCGGCTTGCTGGGCCAGCGCGGTGAATGAGAAACCCAGTAACAATAACGTTGCGAGCAAACAGACGTGTCGTTGATGCATACTTTCCTCCGAAGGATAGCGGTTCGCTTATCTGACACCCAGCAAACCGGTGATGGATATTGTCGAAACACGGAACTTGATTGTGTGATGATTGCCTGCCGCCAGGGATTCTACTAAACTTACCGACCGGTCAGCAATTTTTCCGCGACACAATTCAAAAGGACATTTGAGCAGTAACCATGCGCTGACTCTAACTTGCACCGTGACCGAGGGAGTTGTGCGTGTCGCGCTTGACGTCCTGAAATAATGAAAATGTGGCGCGGCTGTACCGTAGGTTGTCCAACCTGCGGAGGCTTCAGCAGCAAGCCGCTTGGTGACAAATGAAAGGTCTGCTGCCAAGTCACCGCAGGTTGGACAACCTACGGCACGTTTTTGAAGGAGAACCGTATGGCTGAACTGAAAACCAAACAAACCGAACAAAGTGCCGAAGACTTTCTCAACGCCATCGCCGATGAAAAAATGCGGCAGGATTGTTTCACCATCGTGAAGCTGATGCAGAAGGCCACCAAAGCCAAACCCAAAATGTGGGGCCCCAGCATCGTTGGCTTCGGCGACTATCATTACAAGTATGAGAGTGGCCGCGAGAACGATTGGTTCTATGTGGGGTTCTCGCCGCGCAAACAGAACCTGGCGCTTTACGGCTTGGGCGTCACGTGGCAGACCGAGCTGATGCAGAAGCTGGGCAAACACAAAACAGGCAAAGGCTGTCTGTATATCAAAACGCTCGCCGACATTGATCTGAAGGTGCTCAAAGAATTGATCGAGCAAGCAGTGGCGCATACGGCCAAGCAAAACGCCGCAAAGTGACAACGCGGTTTGCACTTCAATCACCCGGAGGCCAAATGAAATTCGTGATGCTCATCGCGCTTGGTGCACTGCTCAGTTTGGGCGCGGCACAAACGCCCAAACAAAAAGCACCGCGCATTGATCCGGCGCTCGAGGCCGCGGCCATGCAGGTGTTGGACGAATACATGGCCGCCTGGAACAAGCAGGACTTGGATGGTTGGGAGCGCACTTTTCAATTCCCGCACTATCGGCTGGCCAGCGGCAAGATGAGCGTGCTGGAACAGCCCGGCCAACAAGACCCCAAGCGGCTCTGGCAAGCGATTGACGGCTGGCACCACAGCAAGTGGGATCATCGCCGTATAGTGCACGCGGCCACCGACAAGATTCACGTGGATACCAAATTCACCCGCTATCGCGCCGACGGCTCGCGTATCGGCACTTACGAATCGCTTTACATCCTCACCAAAGAAAATGGCCGCTGGGGCGTCAAACTGCGTTCCAGCTTTGCCCAATAGCCCGCAACCCAATAACCCGTAACAAGGATTGCCCCATTGAATAACACCGCATCCGCTTCGCCTGATGACGCCGCTTCGATTCGCAAAGTAGCCTTTGCCAGCTTTGTCGGCACGACCATCGAGTGGTACGACTTTTTTCTCTACGGCACAGCCAGCGCGTTGATCTTCGGCAAGCTGTTCTTCCCGAATTACGACCCGTTGCTGGGCACGCTCGCATCGTTTGGCACCTATGCCGTGGGCTTCGTCGCGCGCCCGATTGGGGGCATTGTTTGCGGACATTACGGCGACCGCATCGGGCGCAAGTCCATGCTGATTTTCACGCTGTTGTTGATGGGCGTGGCGACCGCGCTGATCGGCTTGTTGCCGACGTATGCGCAAATCGGCGTATGGGCGCCCATCAGTTTGATCGTGCTGCGGCTGGCGCAAGGCTTCGCCGTCGGGGGTGAATGGGGCGGCGCAGTGCTGATGGCGGTTGAACACGCACCGCCCGGCCGGCGCGGCTTTTATGGCAGTTGGCCGCAAATCGGCGTGCCCTCCGGCTTGCTGATTTCCACCTTGGTCTTCAGCCAAATCGCCAAACTGCCTGAACCGGATTTGTTGCGTTGGGGTTGGCGCGTGGCCTTTTTGCTGAGCATCGTGCTGGTCGCGGTGGGACTGTTCATACGCATGGCCGTCGTCGAACCGCCCATCTTCAAAGCGATCAAACAAGCCGGGACTGCGGCGCGCTTGCCGTTGCTGGAGACGATTCGCCAGCATCCACGCAGCTTGCTGATCGCAATGGGCGCGCGGCTCGCTGACAATGCCGCTTTTTATATTTACACCGTCTTCACCTTGACCTTTGCCACGCAACCGCAGATTGGGTTTACGCGGGCGGAAGTTTTGACTGCCGTTTCGTGGGGGGCGCTGGTGCAAATCATGGCACTGCCAGTGTTCGGCTTGCTCTCTGATTTTGTGGGCCGCCGTCCGGTCTATTTGTTTGGCGCGATCGGCACAGGCTTGTTCGCGTATCCCTTCTTCTTGCTGATCGAAACGGGGCGCGGTGGAATGCTGATGCTGGCGATGTTTGTGGTGCTGGCCATCTGCCATCCGGCGATGTATGGGCCACAGGCGAGCTTCTTTTCGGAATTGTTCGGCACGCGCGTGCGTTACACCGGCGCGTCGCTCGGCTATCAGCTTTCGTCCGTGCTGGCGGGCGGATTGTCGCCGCTGATCGCGACGGACTTGTTGCGGCGCACCGGGCGTTCGTGGCCGATTGCGTTGTATATCGCGGGGATGGCGCTGGTGACGACGGTGTCGGTCTTTTTGGCGAAGGAGACGGCGCATCGTACCGCGAGTGATTTAGAGCAATGAACATGCCTATAAAACGAAACGACACGGCGCAGGTCATGCCTGCGCCGTGTCGTTTTGCACTAAGCAATCAATCGAGCCGCACTCAACGGCTTTCGCCGGAGCCACTGCCAGCGGCGGCTTTGGGCGCCTTTGCGGGTTCAGCGGCAGTATAGGTGTACCAGCCGATCATCATCTCTTCCCAAGTCTGGTCGCCCCAGCGCACGGTCTGTGTCGGGTCGGGGTTGTACTTGTTCTTGGGCGAGTTGTCGAAGTAGGCCACGCAATCCATCCGCGTGCCTTTGGGCAGGCGAAGCGCTTCTTTGGGCAAGTAAGTGTGCTGCCAGTTGAAATCATAACTCGGCACGTTCAGCAAAACTTCCGAACGGCCATCGGGATAGACGGCGGTATAGGTGAAGGCTTTGCCACGCACGTGCATGTGAGGCATGAACGAAGTAATCAGCACGTCTTCATTGAACGTCTTCGACGCTTTGACTTCGTAGTTGCCATTGCCCGGCGGGATGGCAAAGCGCGCATCGGCCGCATTGCCGGTCATCAACATTTTCTTGCCCGGCTCTTTGGAAAAGACAAAGCCGATCTTGGTGCGGTCTTTGGTGACCGTGCCGGTGGTCGTGTAATGCATCTGGAAAACGATGTTGCTGCCCTTCTTGATAAGCCGCGCGGCATCTGCGCCGTATCGAGTACCGGTTCTGTTCGGCGTGATGGCGCCCAGTTGAACGCGGCCGCTGCGCAATTCGCCCTCGCCACCCGCCACCGTGTCTTTGTTATTGGCGTCTTGCGTGTAAGCGATCACGTGGTGCACGACGCTGCGATTGGTGGGGCGAATTTCCATCGCCGAAATCCATTTGTCTTCGGTGAAGTTGGTCGGTATAGAGAAATAAAGATATGGCACGGTGCCATCGGCTGGCACCGTGTATTCGTCAGGCATCTGCAATACGACATCGGGTTCGCCAATCGTCCAGCCGTCGGTGAATTTGGGTGCGGGCGGCATATCCTTGTCTTCGCCTTTGGGCGCGCCGGCATCGGCCCAGGCGACGATGGTGTCAATCTCGGTTTTCGAGAGACGCGGATCGTTGGCCCAATGGCCGACTTTCGGATCGGCTGACCAGGGCGGCATCTGCCCTTGCACAACACGTTCTTTGATCGAACGCGCCCAGGGCCGTGCTTCCTGATAACTCATCAGCGACATCGGCGCGATCTCACCGGCGCGATGGCATTCAACGCAACTCTTATAAAGGATAGGGGCGACGTCTTTGGTGAACGTGACCTTGGCAACGGACGGTTTGCTGGCCGCCGAACCCAAAAGGAACAGGGCGGCCAAAACGCCACCGGCGAGACTGATGCGAAATAGTTGTTTGTTCATGCGCGACTCCTGATTGAACGACTGACTGTGTGAAGCTGGAATTGCTCGTGCAAACGCCAAGCGTGGTCAAAAGCGCGCGCATTCTAACCAACTAACCGACCGGTAAGCAAGCATGTCTTCCGCACGAAAAAAAGTCTTTTGAATGGTGTGCAGGTATTGCGGCTGAAATCCATTCAGCGCTCACGGAAAAAATCGCAGCCAACTGCGCAATAATCCCCTGCCCTGCCTGCCTCGTCGTGGCTCACAAATCAGCCTGCATCAAGCCGCGCAATTTTCCGCAACTTCACACTTGGGTTGCGGGTCGAAAGGGCAATTCTGACTGGGCACGCTCATTGCAATAAGAGAACAGTCGTGAGAATAATGCTTGAAGCAATGGCTTCAACTAAATTCATCACTGAAAAGGAGTGGCATATGAAGATTCTATTAGCCGTTGATGGTTCAGAATGCAGCAATGGTGCGGTCGCCTCTGTCGTCGCGCGCCCCTGGCCGGAAGGCACTGAAGTGCGGGTTCTGTCTGCGCTTGAATTGCCCTTTGTCCCGACGCCCGAAACCTGGGCGTTGCCGGATAGTTATTACGCGCAACTCGAAGAAGCGGCGAAAGAGGCCGCCGAGAATGCCGTCAGCAAGGCCGCTAGCGCAGTGGAAGCCAAAGGCCTCCATACAACGACCAGCGTAAAAACCGGCCAAGCCAAGTCCGTCATTGTGGACGAAGCCGAAAGCTGGGGCGCGGATTTGATTGTGTTGGGTTCGCACGGGTACAGCGGCTGGCAACGCTTCTGGCTTGGTTCGGTCTCGAACGCCGTCGCCTCGCAGGCTCATTGCTCGGTCGAGATTGTGCGCCAACGCAAAGAGCATTGAGGCCGATGATCGGGACGATGGCAGAACGAGCAGCCCGCGCTTTATTGGCGACCCAGAACACTGGACGGAGTGCTGCAGCAGCGCGGTAAGCGCGAGCGGTAGCGACCCGGTGGCGGTTGGTGGGCTTAGCTCACACAGTAACCAGGTCGCTACCGCTCGCGCGTACCGCATCAACCCCTGATCCCGATACTGTCTAGTGGAGCTTTCCTAAAGTTCTCCATCCTGTTCTTTGAAACACAATGTTAGACTGGGTTTGAAAGGAATCCACTTCAAATGCCCAATCAAACTTCT
>JAYUCP010000515.1:0-3623 GCA_043740245.1 Acidobacteriota bacterium
CCGGCCTTGTGCCGGGGAGATTCACGTTCCCAGCTATGTAGCAACAAGCGTGAACCTCCCCGGCGCAAGGCCGGGGCATCGCAAAAAGGCAGCGTCTGGCTGTAGCAACAAGCGTGAACCTCCCCGGCGCAAGGCCGGGGCATCGTGCAAAAATGTGGGTAATGACAAGGCTGGCAGCTTGCCGGACGTTCTCAGCCGCGACAAAAATTGACTTGCCTCGGACGCAAGACTTAAGCTGCGCGCCATCCCCTCTATCTTTTGAGCGCTACCGCGCGATGGGCCGAAACCGGCGCAGGAGGTGAGAAATGGAGAAGTCTTCGCCGACTGACGTGACGCAATTGTTGCTGGACTGGAACGCGGGCGACCAGAGCGCGCTCGACCGGCTGATGCCTCTCGTGTACGAAGAGTTGCGCCGAATGGCCGCGCGGCAGTTGCGCCGCGAACGCCCGGAGCACACGCTGCAACCGACGGCGCTGGTGCACGAAGCCTGGCTGCGGCTGGTGCAGACGAATCGCCTGACCTGGCAAAATCGCGCGCACTTCCTGGGCGTAGCGGCGGAGTTGATGCGCCGCGTGCTGGTGGATCACGCGCGGCGGCGCAGCGCCGAGATGCGCGGCGGCGGCGAAACCAGACTGTCGCTGGATGAAGCGCTCGGCGTTTCCGCTCAGAAGGAAATCAATCTGCTGGCGCTCGATGATGCGCTGACCGGTCTGGCCGCGCTCGACCCGCGCCAGAGCCGCATTGTCGAGCTGAAATATTTCGGCGGGCTGGCGATCGAAGAGATCGCCGAAGTCGTCGGTATTTCGCCGGCGACGGTCAAACGCGATTGGCAGTGGGCGCGCGCCTGGCTGCAGCGCGAGATCAGCCGGTAGTAATGGATCATCCGCAATGAACGAACAATACAATCAACTCAAGGAATTGTTCCAAGCCGCCCTGGAACGCGCGCCGGATGAAAGGGCGGCTTTTCTCGACGTGGCTTGCCAGGCTGAGCCGACGCTGCGAGCCGAGGTGGACGAGTTGCTCGCAGCGCACGAACAGACCAGTTATTTGGACGCCGCTGCGTTGGCGGCTGACGACGCGCTCCCTATGGACGCTTCGTCCGAGTTGATCACGGGCAAACGCATTGGCCCCTACAAAATCCTGCGCGAACTCGGCCACGGCGGCATGGGCACGGTCTATCTGGCCGTGCGCGACGACGATCAATTCAAAAAGCAGGTGGCGATCAAGCTGGTGCGGGGCGGGCCCGTCGGGCAAGTTATGGATGGCGACTTGATCGTGCGCCGCTTCCGGCAAGAGCGGCAGATTCTCGCTTCGCTTGAACACCCGAACATCGCGCGCCTGCTCGATGGTGGCGCAACAGAAGACGGGCTGCCTTATTTAGTGCTCGAATACGTCGAGGGGCAGCCGCTGGATGACTACTGCGACGGACAGCAGCTTTCACTGCTCGCACGGCTGCGGCTCTTTCGCACGGTCTGCGCGGCGGTACATTACGCGCATCAGAATCTGGTAGTGCATCGCGATCTCAAGCCCAGCAACATTCTCATTACGCCCTCGCAGGACGGAAAAGATGGCACGCCGGGGCTGCCAAAGCTTTTGGACTTCGGCATCGCCAAAATCCTCAATCCCGAAACCTTCGACCATGCGCTTGGGCAGACGATTGATCAGACGCTGTCATCGGTGCGCTTGATGACACCGGCTTATGCCAGCCCCGAACAAGTACGCGGCGAGACGATCACGACGGCCAGCGATGTCTATGCGCTCGGTGTAATTCTTTATGAGTTGCTGACCGGCCATCGCCCGTATCAGCTTTCGACGCATTCGCTCCACGAGACAGCGCGCGTCATCTGCGAAGTGGAACCAGCCAAGCCCAGCGCCGTGGCGGAAAGGATGAAGGATGAAGGCGGAAGGATGAAGACGAGGGCGGGTGCCGCTTCATCCTTCATCCCTCATCCTTCATCCTTGCGCGGTGATCTGGATAACATCGTGCTGATGGCGCTGCGCAAGGAACCGCAGCGGCGCTACGCCTCGGTTGAACAATTCAGCGAAGACCTCCAGCGTTATCTGGACGGACTGCCGGTGCGGGCGAGCCGCGCCACCTTCGCCTATCGCAGCGCGAAATTCGTGCGGCGACACAAGGCTGGCGTGGCCGCGGCAATGTTGGTTGCGCTTGCGCTGATCGTGGGTACGGTCGTCGCCCTGTGGCAAGCGCGGATCGCTGCCCGGCAGCGCGATGCGGCGCGTCTGGAAAAGGCCAAGGCCGAAAGCATCAATGTTTTTTTGCAGGAGTTGCTCTCTTTCTCCAATCCGGAGTTGTATCTGCCCAACACGCAAAAAGGCCGCGAGGTGACGGTCAAGGACGTGCTGGATGCGACTGGCCCGCTGATCGAACATGAGCTAGCCGACCAGCCGGAAGTCAAAGCGGCGATCCAACGCACAATCGGCTCTAGCTATATTGGACTGGGCCAGTTCGAACTGGCCGAAAAATACATCCGGCTGGCGCTGGAAGGCGATCTCAAGCTCTATGGTGAGAACCATCCTGAGACGGTCAAATGCATGGCGGCGCTCGCGGGTTTGATGTCCGCCGGTAAGGAAGACCTCGCCAGCGCGGAAGCGCTCTATCAAAAACTGATTCCGATTTACCGCAGACAGCAGCAGGAAGGCCAAGTCAATGCGAGTGAATTCGCGGTAATCCTGAATGACTATTCGATCCGGGTGCGCTTGAAAGGAGACTTGAAAGGCTCTGAAGCGCTGCTCCGCGAGGCGCTGCGGCTGGCGGCTAATCTGCCCGGTAAATACCGCATGACGAGCGCCTACATCAAGCTCAATCTGGCATTGGTGCGCGCCGACCAGGGCGATCTGGCCGAAGCGGTGCAGATGAATCGCGCGGCGGTCAACGAGTATCGGCAAATTCAGGGGCGCGAGCGGTTTGAATTAGGCATGTCTTTAACGGCGCTGGGCGACGAGTTGACGGTACTGAATCAATTGGCGGAGGCCGCATCCGCCTTGCGCGAAGCAGAAGCGATTTTTCGCAAACTGATCACTGAAGCTCACCCGACCTTTGCCACCAACTTGTGCTTTCAGGGCAATCTCTTCTACCGGCAGGGGGCCTACGCCAAAGCGGAAGCAAAGACGCGCAAGTCCCTCGAGCTTTATCGTCAATCAGGCGCGGAAGCCCACCAACATTATGCGACCGCGTTGACGACGCTGGGCTTGATTCTGAACCGAACCGGCCGCGTCGCACAGGCCGAAGCCACGCTCCGCGAAGCCGTCAACCGGCGCACCCACAGCTTTCCAAAAGGGCATTACAAAACCGCACTCACAATGGGCGCCTTGGGTGAATGCCTGATGACGCAGAAACGATATGCTGAGGCAGAGGGGCTGTTACTCACCAGCTACGACGATCTGAAAGCCAGCCAAGGCGAGCAGAACCCCAGAACCTTAGAGGCACTGCAACGTGTGGCGGCGCTGTATGACGCCTGGGGCAAGCCCGAACAGGCGCTGCGTTTCCGCAAGTTGCTTTTGTAGCACTCACGGTTCTTGAGAATAAATTGCTGTTTTTGAGAATCAGGTTGCCAGTTCAGTGTAGATGCTTGTTGGCATCCCCAATAATTTGAGAATGCGTT
>JAYUCP010000516.1:0-8813 GCA_043740245.1 Acidobacteriota bacterium
CGCGCCGAACACGTGATGCTGGTGGATTTGGGCCGCAACGATTTGGGCCGCGTCGCCGCATACGGTTCGGTGCGCGTCGAAGGGCTGATGTTCGTCGAACGCTTTTCGCACGTGATGCATTTGGTTTCATCGTTGAAGGCGGCGCTGCGGCCCGAGCTTGATTGCTTTGACGCGCTGGCTGCGACCTTTCCGGCGGGCACGCTCTCGGGCGCGCCGAAAGTGCGCGCGATGGAAATCATTGATGAACTGGAACCGACGCGGCGCGGCGCTTACGCTGGGTCAGTCATGTATTTCGATTACTCCGGCAACCTGGATTCCTGCATCGTCTTGCGCACGCTGTATGTGAAAGGGCAGCACGCCTATGTGCAGGCGGGCGGCGGCATCGTGGCCGATTCAGTCCCGGAAAGTGAGTATCAAGAGACACTCAACAAAGCGCGCGCCTTGCTGCGGGCGATTGAAATCGCGGAGAAAGAATTATGAAATGCGGAATGCGGAATGCGGAATGCGGAATGCGGTTGGTGAACTGCGTTTTGTTGCTGTGCAGTTTTGCTTTGACCACGTGGGCGCAAACGATTCCGCCCGCGCGCAAAAAGAATGCGCCGAAGCCGGAAGCCGAAGCGCCGTCCGTTTCGCTGGAAGAAGCCGCGAAACTGGACGCCGTCATCACGACCGAGTTGGGCGTGATTCGCTTTGAATTCTTTCCGACCAAAGCGCCGAAACACGCGCAGGCCTTTATCAAAAACGCGCGCGCCGGTTTTTACGACGGCTCAGCCTTTCATCGCGCGATCAGCCGCGGCGTTATTCAAGGCGGCGACCCGTTGTTGAAAGACCCCAAAACGCCGCGCAGCCGTTGGGGCACTGGTGCCTTGAGTCAGTTACCAGATGAGTTCAGCGAAGTCAGTCATCTGAGCGGCATCGTTTCAACCGTGCGTTTGCCCGGCAAAGCCAACAGCGGCGGCGCGCAGTTTTTTATCTGCGTGTCGGATCAGACGCAACTCAATGGCGAATATTCCGCGTTCGGCCAAGTCACCGAAGGCATGGATGTCGCGCGGAAAATCTCGCTGGGTGACGCCGATGCCGAACAAAAACTCACGACGCCGATCAAGATCGTCAGCGTCAAAATCGAACCCAAACGCGAAGAGCCGTTCAAAGACGCGAGCGTGAACGATATGCGCCGCGAAGTTTTGCTGATGACCTCGCTCGGCCCGATTACCCTCGCGCTCGACCCTGAACTCGCGCCCGAACACGCGCGCAACTTTTTGAAGCTGGTGCAAGCGGGCTGGTACGATCACACCGCGTTCCACCGCATCGTTTCAGGCTTTGTCGTACAGGGCGGCATGGGCGCAACACGCGTGGTCAATGGCGAACCGAAGAGTCATTACGCCGACCAGTGGGTGCACAACCTGAAAGGCGAATTCAGTCCGGTGCGCAAACACATTCGCGGCGTGCTCTCGATGGCGCGCGCCGAAGACCCGAATTCGGCCATCACTTCATTCTTTTTGATGCTGGCGCCGGCGGGGCATCTGGATGGCAAATACACGATCTTCGGCAAGATGGTGGATGGCTTCGACACGCTGGACAAGATCGAAAAGGCGCTACGGCGTGAGGATGGGCAGACGCCGGTTGAGCGGATTGAATTGATTGAAGCGACGATTAAACCTTAATGCGGGAGAAGATTATGCGTGAAGCACAAATTACAAAAGCCAAGCCGAAGCGCACGCCGGTGAAACCACGCGCGCGCCAAACCATTCTTTATCCGGAAAGCGATGGAAAACCTATGGCCGACAACACTCGCCAATTTGAATGGATCGTGTATATCAAAAAAGGGCTGGACGATTGGTTCAAGCGCGACTTGAACGTTTTCATTGCGGGCGACCTGCTTTGGTATCCTGTCAAGAACCATCCCGAAATCAACACCGCGCCCGACGTGATGGTGACGATAGGCCGCCCCAAAGGGCATCGCAGTTCTTACAAGCAATGGGAAGAGGGGGGCCTCGCGCCGCAGGTCGTCTTTGAAATCTGGTCGCCAAGCAACAGCTTGAATGAACGCGCCAAAAAATTGCAGTTTTATGACCGCTATGGCGTCGAGGAGTATTACACCTTCGACCCGCTCACCGACGTGCTGGAAGGCTGGTTGCGGCGCGGGCGCAAACTGGCGCCGATTGCGGACATGTGCGATTGGGTGAGTCCGCGTTTGCAAATCAAGTTTGGCCGCAATGGCACCCTGGAGTCCCCTTGGCACTTGTACTTGCCGAATGGTCGGCCGATTGAGTTGTATGAACGGATGAGCACTCTACGCGATCAAGCCGAGCGGCAGTTGCAATCCGAGCGCGTGGCGAAAGAGGCCGAGCAGGCGGCGAAAGAAGCGGCTTGGGCCAAGTTGCGCGAGCTGGGCATTGACCCGGAGAGCTTATGAGGATGGCAATCAACTGGCAAAAGCTGTGTTTGACCGCGCTGGCGTTATGGTTGCTGGCGGTGGCGAGAATGGCGCAAGCCGCCGACCCGCCGCCCGCCGCGAGTGCCTCGGCAACTACGCCAGCCGGCAAACTCAAGCTTTCAACAGCGGACGAATTCAAAGCCGCGTTCGAGCAGGTGCCGTGCAAGAACGACGCGCGGCTGGCGGCGGTCAAAGCGTTGTTTGAAACCCTAGGGGCCACGCCCGAAGCGATCAATCTCGCCAAGTTCAAAAACGTCGAAAACCTGGTCATCACCAAACCCGGCAAGTCGCCGGAAAAGATCGTCGTCGGCGCGCATTACGATAAAGTCTCGGAAGGCTGCGGTGCCTTTGACAACTGGACGGGCATCGTCGCCATCGCGCATCTGTACCGCACGCTGAAAGACGCGCCGACCGAAAAGACGCTGCTCTTCGTGGCCTTTGGCAAAGAGGAAGCCGGCTTGCTCGGCTCGGCGGCGATGACCAAAGAGATTGCCAAAGAGCAGGTCGCCGAATACTGCGCGATGGTCAACATAGACAGCCTGGGTGTCGGAGTCCCGCAAGTCATGCGCAACACGTCCAGCCCGAAGCTGGAAACGCTGGCCGAAGCGGTGGCGAAGGAAATGCAGATGCCCTTTGCCAAGGCCGCGATTGAAGGCGCGGATGCCGATTCCAGTTCGTTCGTGAGCAAAAAGATTCCCGCCGTTACTTTGCACGCGCTGGGCAATGACTGGCAGAAACTGCTGCACTCCGGCAACGATCAGCCAAGCAAGGTCAACGCGCAAAGCGTCTATCTGGGCTACCGGCTGGCACTGTCGTTGTTGGCCCGCATTGACGCCGCCGATTGCCAGGCCTTTCGTGAGGTGAAGAAATGATTCTCGTGATTGATAACTACGACTCCTTCACCTACAACTTGGTGCAATACCTGGGCGAGTTGGGGGCGCAGTTGCACGTGGCGCGCAACGATCAAATCACCATCGCCGAGATTGAAACGCTCGCGCCCGCACGCATCGTGATTTCGCCCGGCCCCTGCACGCCCAATGAAGCGGGCATCTCGCTTACCATCTTTGAACACTTCGCGGGCAAGCTGCCGCTGCTTGGCGTTTGTTTGGGTCATCAAGCAATGGGGCAAGCGTTTGGCGGCAAGGTCATTCGCGCGCCGTACTTGATGCACGGCAAGACCAGCCAAATTTTGCATGACGGCAAGGGGCTGTTCGCCGGGCTGGACAATCCGTTCACGGCGACGCGCTACCATTCGCTGATCGTCGAACGCGAGAGTTTGCCGCCGGTGTTGGAAGTCACCGCGACGACCTCGGACGGCTTGATTATGGGCTTGCGGCACCGCGAGTTTGTTTGCGAAGGCGTGCAGTTTCACCCCGAATCCATCATGACGGCGGCGGGCAAGCGGCTGCTGCAAAACTTCCTCAACCTCCCCGCGCACAAATGATTCAAACCTTGCTCAACCAATTGCTGCGGCACGAAGACCTCGCGCAGGATGCCGCGGCGGCCTTGCTGGACGCGCTGTTGGCGGAGAGCGCGACCGATGCACAGATCGCCGCCGTCTTGATCGCGCTGGCGATGAAGGGCGAAACGGCGGAGGAGTTGGCGGGCTTCGCAACAACGATGCGCGGGCGTGCCGCACGAATCGAAAGCCCGCACGAAAAGTTCATTGACACCTGCGGCACAGGCGGCAGCACGGCGAAGACCTTCAACGTTTCGACGGCGGCGGCCTTTGTCGTCGCGGCGGCGGGCTTGCCGGTGGCCAAACACGGCAACGTGGGCGTGACCTCGAAAGCGGGCAGCGCGGATGTCTTGCGCGCGTTGGGCGTGCGCGTGGATTTGCCGCCCGCGCGCGTGGCTGAAATCTTTGCCGAGATGGGCCTGTGTTTTATGTTCGCCCCCTTGCACCACGCGGCGACGAAGCGCGTGGCAATGGTGCGGCGCGAATTGGGCGTGCGCACGATTTTCAATTGGCTGGGGCCGCTGACCAATCCGGCGGGCGCGCCGTTTCAAGTGATCGGCGTGTCGAATGAACAGGCGCAGGAAAAAGTCGCGCAGGCGCTGGCGCGGCTGGGCACGCGGCGCGCGTGGGTGGTGCGCGGCGAAGACGGTTTGGACGAGATCACGCTGGCGGGACGGACGCGGGTTTACGAAGTCACGGCGGAGGGCGTCGAAGAATTGGAGATCACGCCAGGCCATTTCGACGTGCCGCGCAGTTCGCTGGACGGCTTGCGCGGCGGGACGGCGGAAGAGAATGCGGCGACGATTCGCGCGCTGCTGAGCGGTGAATTGATGGGTGCGGCGCGCGATCTGGTGTTGGTGAATGCGGCTGCGAGTTTGTATGTGGCCGAGGTGCGCGACACGTTGCAAGCGGCGTTTGAGTTGGCGCGGCAAACAGTTGAATCGGGCGCGGCGTTGGCGAAGCTGGAAGCGTTGCACGAGATGAGTCAACCCTGGGAACGCTGAGCACCAGTTCGGCGTTCCCAGGCTGAGCCGAACGCCGAGCTGGTGCTCAGCGTTCCCAGGCGGCGGCGAATGCACGATAAACAATGAGCGATATTCTGGAAAAGATTGTGACGCGCAAACGCGAGCGGTTGGCTGTCAGCAAAGCGGCCTTGTCGCTGGCCGAATTGCGCGCGTCCGTCACGCCGCAACCCGGCGGGCGGTTTGTCAGTGCCTTGCAACGCGCTGGCCTGAACATCATCGCCGAGATCAAGCGCCGCTCGCCCTCCAAAGGCGTCATCCGCGAAAATTTTGATCCCGTGGCGATTGCGCGCAACTACACGGCCAACGGCGCGGCGGCGCTGTCGGTGCTGACCGAAGAGGATTTCTTCGATGGTTCGCTCGCTTACCTGCGCGCCGTGCGCAAGGTCACGCCGTTGCCGCTGTTGCGCAAGGATTTTATCTTTGACGAATACCAGCTTTACGAAGCGGCGCACGCGGGCGCAGACGCTGTGTTGCTGATCGCGGCGCTGTTGGAGCCCGCGCAGTTCAACGAGCTGTTGCAGGCCTCGTATGGCCTGGGCCTGGACGTGCTGGTCGAAGTGCACGACCGCGCGGAGTTGGAAAAAGTCATGCCGTATGACGTGCGCCTGCTGGGCATCAACAATCGTAACCTGCGCACCTTTCACACCACGCTCGACACGTCGTTGCAACTGGCGGCGGCGTTGCCGCAGTCGCTCACGCTGGTCAGCGAGAGCGGCTTGCGCACGGGGGCCGATTTGGAGTTGCTGCGCGGCGTGGGCTTTCACGCGTTTCTGATTGGCGAAGAATTGATGCGCGCGGCGGATGAGGGCGCGGCGTTGCGCGCCTTGCTCAGTGAGCTGTGACAGAATGGCGATTGTGCAACTCAAAGTGTGCGGGATCACTTCACTGGCCGATGCGCAGGCGGCGCTGACGTGCGGTGCGACATATCTGGGCTTCAACTTTTATCCGCCCAGCCCACGCTATCTGACGCCGGAAGCCGCGCGGGCGATTATCGCGGAACTGCCTGCGTCCATTATCAGCGTCGGCATCTTTGTCAACGAGCCAACACCGGCGGCGGTGTCGGGGTTGATGGCGCAGAGCGGCGTGCAATGGGCGCAATTGCACAGTGACGAAACGCCAGCGTTTTGTCATGCAGTTGGCGCGGAACGTGTGATCAAAGCCTTGCGCGCGGGGCCGGATTTCGATCCGCAAACGGCGCTGGCCTATCCGGCAACGGCGATTCTGCTGGATGCGTTTGATAAACAGCTTTACGGCGGCACGGGCAAGGTGGCGGATTGGACGGTGGCGCGGGCGACGGCAGGGCTGACGCGGCTGTTTCTGGCGGGCGGCTTGTCGCCGGAAAATGTTGCGGAGGCCGTGCGCAGCGTGCAGCCTTTCGCCGTGGACGTGAACAGCGGCGTCGAAAGCGCGCCGGGCCGCAAAGACGCGGGCAAGCTGCAATTGCTGAAACAAGCACTCGATTCGATTCAATGAAGAACACGATGGACTTTTCTGTGTATCCCGATGCCGGCGGCCACTTCGGCCCTTACGGCGGCAGCTTCGTGCCTGAAACGCTGATGCACCCGCTGGAAGAGTTGAAGGCCGCTTACGCAGTGGCGCGCGATGATGCGGAGTTTCAAGCGGAATTCCACACGCTGCTGCGCGATTACGTAGGCCGCCCGACGCCGATTACGTTCGCTGAACGGCTGACCAATCATTTGGGCGGCGCGCAGATTTACCTGAAGCGCGAAGACCTGAACCACACCGGCGCGCATAAGATCAACAACGCCGTCGGGCAAATCCTGCTGGCGAAACGCATGGGCAAGACGCGCATCATCGCCGAAACCGGCGCGGGCCAGCACGGCGTGGCGACGGCGACCGTGTGCGCGTTGATGGGATTGCAATGCGTGGTTTATATGGGCACCGAAGACATGCGGCGGCAGGCGCTGAACGTCTTTCGCATGCGCTTGCTCGGCGCCGAAGTCGTCGGCGTCGAAGCGGGCAGCAAGACGCTGAAAGACGCGATCAATGAGGCCTTGCGCGATTGGGTGACCAACGTGGGCGATACGCATTACCTGCTCGGCTCGGTGTTGGGGCCGCACCCGTACCCGATGATGGTGCGCGATTTTCAGAGCGTGATCGGTCAGGAAGCGCGCGCCCAGATGCTGGAACGCGCAGGCCGCTTGCCCGATTATCTAGTCGCCTGCGTGGGCGGCGGCAGCAATGCGCTGGGTTTGTTCCATGCGTTTTTGAATGATGCGGATGTGAAGCTGATCGGCGTCGAAGCGGGCGGGCGCGGCCTGTCGCTGGGCGAACACGCGGCGCGGTTTTTGAGCGAAGGCGGCGGGCGCATCGGCGTGTTGCAGGGCACGCGCAGTTATGTGTTGCAAGATGAGCGCGGCCAGATTTCGCTGACGCATTCGGTCTCGGCGGGCTTGGATTACGCCAGCGTTGGGCCGGAGCACGCGCTGCTGCACGACCTGGGCCGCGCGGAGTATCGGTACGCGAACGACGACGAGGCGCTGGCGGCGTTCCAATTGCTGGCGCGGCTGGAAGGCATCATCCCGGCGTTGGAGTCTTCGCATGCGATTGCGGAGGTGGTGAAGCTCGCGCCGCAATTGTCGAAGGATGAAATCGTTTTGGTCAATCTGTCGGGGCGTGGCGACAAAGACGTGAACACGGTGATGGAGCAGATTGCGATTTGAACTGTACGGCAAACTGTTAGTTTGCCGTGGCGTGGCGGTAGCACCACTATTCCGGTAGGTTTGAATTTGAGGCCACGGCAAACTAACAGTTTGCCGTACATAAAAAGAGGAAAGCGAATGAAGCAAGAACAGAATTTTCAACGGATGTTATTTTTGGCGGCAATGGCGGCAGCGGTTTTGAGCGTTGCGGTAGCCGCACAAACGCAAAAGCGCGCGGCAACTGGCAAGCCGCAACGCATCGTCATCAAACCGGATGGCTTGCCGAAACCGTTTGCGACCGAATCGGTGCGCAACTCGCCGAAGGTGGTCAAGGCCCCGGCTGGCGCGGCTTTGAGCGTGCCCGCCGGATTCGAGGTCAGTGTCTATGCCGATGGCGATTTCAAAAGCCCGCGCTATCTGATCGAAGGGCCGAACGGCGATGTCTTCGTGTCGGATTCCTATGGCGACACTGTTTATCTGCTGCGCGACACGAACAAGGACGGCAAGATTGACAACGCGACCGAACGCTTCACCTTTGCCACCGGCTTGAAACGTCCGTTTGGGATGGCGGTGCAGAAGGTCGGCGCGCAAACCTATTTTTATGTCGGCAACACCGATTCCATCGTGCGCTTCAAGTACGAAATCGGCGCGACCAAAGTCGAAGGCGCGGCGGAAAAGCTGCTTGATCTGCCGACGGGCGGCCATTGGACGCGCACGATCCTGTTCAGCAAAGACGGCAAGAAGATGTACATCACGGTCGGCTCGGGCAGCAACGTCAACGCGGGTGAGCCGGAAATTCGCGCGGCGATCAACGAATACAATCCCGACGGCACCGGCCATCGCATTTTCGCGGCAGGCATTCGCAATCCGGTCGGACTGGCCTGGAATCCATTCAGCCGGGTCAGCAAAGCGGCTAACGGCGAATTGTGGACAGCGGTGAATGAACGCGATTTGCTCGGCGATGACTTGGTGCCGGAATACGCGACCGCGGTCAAGGAGGGTGCGTTTTACGGCTGGCCGTATGCTTACATGGGCCAGAATGAAGACCCGCGCCGCAAAGGCGAGAATCCCGCGCTGGTAGCGAAAACGATCATTCCCGATGTATTGATCGAACCGCATTCGGCGGCGCTCGGCATCATCTTTTACACCGGCAAGATGTTTCCGAAAGAGTATCAAGGCGATGCCTTTGTCGCGCTGCACGGTTCGTGGAATCGCAAAGAGCGCACGGG
>JAYUCP010000517.1:0-22025 GCA_043740245.1 Acidobacteriota bacterium
CAGGCTTCAGCCTGTGTCGGAGATCACGAACACAGGCTGAAGCCTGAACTCCATGCTCTTTGTTTTTGTGTTGGAATGACGCTTGGCGGGTTGAATTGCGGGAATGAGTTTGGCCGCCGGTTGTTTCAGCGTCCCTCGGTATTGCGCTCTTTGTTGTACAGGTACAGCCCCAAGCCGAATTTCGCCGCCGCCCGCCGCAAGGCCATACTCTCGGCATTTGATGAAGGGTCGCCGTACATGCGCTCGCCTTCTTCGGGTTCCTCTTCGGTGCCGGTGGCCTCGCGGTAAACGACGCCTTCCAGACAGGGGAACGAGAGCCGCACGGTCAGCACGAGACGGCCTTCGTTATTCCAGAGCGCCTGCCGAATTTCGTAGCTCCAGCCCGGCGCATACAAATCCAGATACTTGATGGCGTGATACCAGGGAATGAAATCGAGCCGCTGGCCCGCGCGCACTTTCTGGCGCAGGTGGCGCGCTTTGATTGGTTTGGTCAGGTCGGCCACGATGTCGTTGATCGAACGCAACGGACGCTGGCCTTTGGGCGCGGCTGTTTTGGATTTGCCGGAGGCTGGTTCAGCGGCTGCGGCTTCCGCCTGTTCAGCGCCGTTTTCATCGGCTTCGGCGCTGACTGTTTCAGGAGTAAGGATTGGCTCGCCGGTTGCGCTCATCGCGGGTTAAGGCTTGTTGATGCGGAACGAATAGTTGAGCGCCTCTTCGGCGCCGCCGGTATTGCTGGCGCCGAAAACTTTCAGCGTGTAGGCGCGCGATTTGAGCAGCGCGGCAGGCACGCGGACTTCGAGCACCTTGTTGCCGTAATCCTTGGCGCGCGCCTTGAGCGTGCCGCTTTGCCAGAGCCGCGAACCATCGGGTTGCGCGCGCAATTCAGCGCGGTAACTGGCGCGGTCATCGCGGCCCAATTCAAGCTGGAAGGCGACGTCATCCGTCGCCGGATTGACCGCAAGTTCCGGCACACCCTCTGCCCCGCGCGCGGCCGGGCGCAGGTTGAACGAGGCGGGTTGCAATTCGGCGGCGTTGACGGCGAGCGGCGACGTCGCTGGTGCGGCAGTTGGTTCGGTGCTCAACGCAGCGGCCTTGAGTTGCCCCAGTTGTTCGCGCGACTTGTCTATTTGCTGAGCGAGTTGGTTGTCGGTGGGCGCGGGCGCCGTTGATTGCGCTGGGCGCGGCACCGCAGGTTGCGCGACCGTTTCGTTGGCTTGCAATTCAGCGACGCGGTTGCGCAAGCGCACCAAGTCAAAGGCCAGATAGAGGCACCAGACAAAGAGCAGCAGCCCTACGCCGCGCAACCCGATGAGCAGCGGTTCGCGCACGGTGGCCCAAAAATTCTCACCGGCGTTGTGCCAGAAATCTTCGAGCGTGGTTTTTAAGGAGGCTGGCAGGACGCGCTCCCACAAACTGGGCGGGGCATCCAACGGCGCGAAGCGGAAATCGTCGAGGAAGCCCTGCGCCACCTTGACGCGTTCGCGGTTGGCGGCGGCGGCCAGGAAGTAGCGGCGGAACCGCATCAAATCTTCGCCTTGGAGCTGGCCTTTGGTGAAACAGTCAATCAGATCGTCTTCGACGATGGTGACACGCTGGCGGAAGTTCTCGTCCGTCGCGCGCAACAGATTGAGGCGTTGAATCTCGCTTTCGGGCAATTGTCCTAACAAGTATCTGGTGACTTGATCGCTTTGCATGACGGTTTGGTAGTGCTGAAACCTGTTGATACTACGGGGAGGACGGCGGCTTTATACCAGCAAACGCGCTGGGCGGCAACTGGCTACGCCTGGGTGGAAAAAAGCCGCCAGGGTGTGGGGCGGGTTCTTTACCCGCACCTAACGCATGTGTGGTTGACGGGTGCGGGTAAAGAACCCGCCCCACACCTTATCTCTTTTGGCAGGCGGCCCTGCTTGAACCCGTTGCTGGCGCTGGCTTAGGATGGACGCACCGAAAAGGATCAAACCAAAAATGACTTCGAAAAGAGCAATCGTGTTGCTGAGCGGCGGTTTGGATTCGGCCACCGCGCTGGCCATTGCACGTGACGCTGGCTACGCCGTGCACGCCCTGAGCTTCCGTTACGGCCAGCGGCACGCGGTGGAATTGGAAGCGGCGCGCCGCGTGGCCGCGCACTTTGAAGCCGCCGAACACGTCATCGCTGAGATTGACTTGCGCGTCTTTGGCGGTTCAGCGTTGACGGCGGATATCGCCGTGCCAAAACAGCGTTCGCTGGACGAGATGGCGCGTGACATTCCGGTGACGTATGTGCCCGCGCGCAACACCGTCTTTCTATCGTTCGCGCTGGCGTATGCCGAAACGCGCGGCGCCAGCGATATTTTTATCGGCGTCAATGCGCTCGATTATTCCGGCTACCCCGATTGCCGGCCTGAGTACATCGCCGCGTTTGAGCAGATGGCGAATCTGGCGACCAAGGCTGGCGTCGAAGGCACGCAACGGCTGCGCATTCACACGCCGCTGATCGAATTGAGCAAAGCGCAGATCATCGAGCGCGGGCTGGCCTTGGGTGTGGATTATGCGTTGACGCATTCGTGTTACGACCCGGCGACGGATGGAACCGCCTGTGGGCAATGCGATTCGTGTTTGCTGCGCTTGAAAGGTTTTGCCGAAGCGGGCGCGGTTGACCCCGTGCGGTACGCGACAAGATGAGTTACGCGGTCAAAGAGATTTACTACACGTTGCAGGGCGAAGGCGCACAGGCCGGACGCGCCGCCGTCTTTTGCCGCTTTGCCGGCTGCAACCTCTGGTCGGGCCGGGAAGCTGATCGCGCGACGGCGGTCTGCCGGTTTTGCGATACCGATTTTGTCGGCACCGATGGCCCCGGCGGCGGCAAGTTCGATTCGGCGGCAGCCTTGGCCGAAGCGGTCGCGGCGCAATGGCCGGGCGGCGGGCAGCCCCCTCCTGGTCGTTTGGTCGTTTGCACGGGCGGCGAGCCGCTGTTGCAATTGGATGAAGCGTTGGTCACGGCCCTGCACGCGCGCGGCTTTGCGGTTGCCATCGAAACCAACGGCACGCGTCAGCCGCCGCCGGGCATAGATTGGATTTGCGTGAGCCCAAAGGCAGGCGCGGAATTCGTGTTGCAACGCGGCGATGAACTCAAGCTCGTTTACCCGCAAGCGGGCGCGGAGCCGGAACGGTTCGCGCAGTTGGCGTTTCAAAACTTCTTCTTGCAACCAATGGATGGGCTGGCGCGTGAATTGAATACGCAATTGGCGACGCAGTATTGTCTGGCGCACCCGCAGTGGCGGCTAAGTTTGCAGACGCACAAGCTGATCGGCATTCCCTAAAACTTATGAGCAACCTCAAAATGGACAAAGCAGTTTATCAGGCGGGCGTGCGGCGCGTGCTCTGGCTGACCCTCGTGCTGAATCTAGTAGTAGTGATCGGCAAGCTCGTTGCAGGCTTGCTGGCCGACAGTTTGAGCGTCATCAGCGACGCCGTCCATTCGTCGGTAGATTCCGTCAACAACATCGTTGGCCTGGTGGTGATGAAATATGCGATGGCGGAACCGGACGAAGAGCATCCATACGGCCACGCCAAATTTGAAACGCTCGCGGCCTTTTGCATCGCCGGCTTTCTCTTCATCACTTGTTATCAATTGGCGCTGAGCGCCGTTCAGCGGCTGTTTGCGGCCGGCGCGCCGAAACCGGAGATCACGGCCCTGACCATCGGCACCGTGGTCGTCACAATCCTGATCAACATTTTCGTAACGGTGTTTGAGCGGCGCGAGGGCGAACGCTTGCAGAGCGCCTTTCTGGTCGCGGACGCCACGCATACGCGCAGCGATGTGCTGGTTAGTTGTTCCGTGCTGGCGGGTTTGTTCCTGGTCAAGTCCGGCTATGTCTGGTTTGATCCGGTGGTCTCGCTGGGCGTCGCGGTGATGATCGCGGCGAGCGGCTATCAGATTTTCAAGGCCACCGTGCCCGTGCTGGTAGACGCCGCGCCCGTCCCTTCCAAACGCATCGCCGAGATTGCCGAAGCCGTCGCGGGCGTGCATTCGGTGCACGACATCCGCTCGCGCACCTACGGCGGCGAAATCTTTATCGAGATGCACCTGCACATTGATGATGAAGAAGGCCGCGACCACATCTCGGCCCACGCGATCACCGAAGAGGTCGAGCAACGCTTGGCGCAGGAGTTTGGGAAGGTGGTGGCGACGATTCACGTGGAGCCGTTGGCGACGCACACATTGGATCAGGCTTCAGTGGTTTGAAGCGGAGCGCCGATTACTTGTACTCGGCCAGATGATGCGGGCAGAGCCACAGGTGATGGCCTTCTTTGGTGAGGATGCGTTTGAGGCCGCCCCAGGTTTGCTGTTTGTCCTTCTCTTCCAGCAACAGCTTCAACGAACGCAGCATCGCGCCGCTGGCCTGTTGCGAAGTCAGCCCTTCGCGCAACGCCCCGGCCAGTTTGGTTTCGCGCGCGTCTTCCAGCCCCGCCGGAATCTTCTCGCCCACCTTTTGCATCGTCTCGAAATCGTCTTTGAACTGCTGTTCGTAACGCTCCACATCAACCGCCCACGCCACCCACGGGCCGAGCAAGGGTTGGGCGTATTTCAGCAGCTTGGCGACCGCTTTGACGCCTGGCGCAATCGTCGCCAGGAATTCCGAATTGACTTCGATCTGATACAACCCCGTCGCCGGATCGTCCTTGCCGCGTTCGTAACCGAGCGGATGCCAGCAGCCGGGCGCCTGGCAATAAAGCTGCAATTCGACGCGCCGCTTCCAAGTGGATTCGCGCAACCGGTCAATCATTCCCGGCGAAGGAATGGCTTCAAACAAGCCGATCAAATCGCGTTCGTGCGTGCCCGCGCGCAGCACGAAGACGTAGGGGCTGCGCGATTCGTCTTTGTGCTGTTCGGCGTTGAATATCTTGGTGAATTCGCGTTGTGCATACTCGGTCAGTTCGGCCAACTCGCCGCTGATCTTGTACAGCCGCGCATCGGCGCGTTGCGCATAGCCGAGCAGTTCATCCAACCGCTGCTGCGTCGTGTCGCGGTCAATGCCGAAGAGCAGTTTGGCGACGGGCACGGGCTGGAAGATTTCGGGACATTGAATCTCGTCAACTCCCGCCGCCAGCGCGCGTTCCAGATGCTTCAAATCGAATTCGTGCGGGCAGGGCTGATCGTCGTGCCCGCAGCACGGCACTTTGCGCGTAATGCCCAGACCGGGAAAGCGGTTGAAGGTCAGTTCCAACCCATCGCGCAGCAAAGCAAAGAAATTCTGCGGCGCAGGGCCGCGCACGGTCAGCCAGACGTAACGGTCGTGCGGATAGGCTTGCACCAGGCCCAGATGATTCGGCTGCGCACGGTTGTCGCCGAAGAGCGCCCCGTGCCGCCAGTGCGTGCGCAACGAAAAACGATGCGAGCGCGCGATGAACCACGTCGGAATCCCGGCGGGCATCGTCGCATCCAGCGCAAAGCGCATCCTGATCTCGCGGCACGGCGCGGCGTCGCGGTGGTCGTCCCAGCGTTGCTCGTAAGCGGGCGGATCGTAAGGCACGCGCTCGATCACCAGGCTCTTGTCGCGATCTTCCAGGATGCGGTACGACAGATCGAATTGTTCCATCAGCCGCAGGAAGTGTTCGCGCAGCCATTGCGGATGCTCCTGCCACAACTGGTTCATGTGTTCGCGGGTGAAGATGCCAACTTGCTCAATCACGTCGTTGCTTTCCAGCACGCGGCTGATGGCTTCGGTCACCCATTGCGAATTGAGGATGACGGTGTCGTTGAGTTCGGCTTCGTCCTGAAAGAAAAGAATCTCGCCCAGTTCGTGCAGCCACTTGGTCAGCACGCGCGCCTGTGTGCCGCTGACCGCGTGTTCATCCAGCAACGCGGTCAACTCATTCGGCGTGATGTGATTGCGTGTGGCGGCCAGCGCGCGCACGGCGTGACGGACGCGCGCCCACGCCACCGGCCACTCTTCGCCCATCAACGGCAACGCGGCGGCGGTCTCCGTCACCAGTTGGCGCAAGCGTTCGATGCCGTCGCCGTTTTTGTTGCTGATCTCGACGTGGCCGACGATCTGCGGGTAGTTGCGCCGCAATTCGGCCAGCGGCAAATCGGCTTCGCGTTCGTCGGTGTGCGTGGCGACCAGGATGACGGGCGATTGCGGCGCGCGCACGGCAATCGTGTCGAGCCAATAGTTGAGCTTGCCCTGTTCATAACCCAGCCGCGCATTCCAGGCCAGCACGTAAAGCGACCGGTTGGTCAGAAAGAACTGATGCGTCGCGTGGTAAATCTCCTGCCCGCCGAAATCCCAGGTGTTGAGTTGCATCGTCACGCTGGTTTCGGTGGGATGGGCGAGCGGCAGTTGTTTGATCTCAATGCCGTGCGTCGTTTCTTCGTCAGCGATGAATGGCTCGTTGCGCAAGGCGCGCAGAAGCGAGGTTTTGCCGACGCCACCTTCACCGACGACGACCGTTTTGGAAACCCACTCGCGGTTGGCACCGTCAAGGGCACGCAGGTAAGCCCAGATTTCTTCGTCACCACCTTCAACGATTTCAGGCGGGTAGCGTAGCGGATTACCGCCAACTTGAAATGCAAGCGGCCAAAACGTCCATTTAAGCCGGGTTGGCCGACGCGAATAATATAAGCCTGCCAAATCAAGAGGGATCTCAGTTAAGCGGTTGTTGTGAAGGTAAAGTCCTTGCAAGTTACTCAGTTGAGCCAATTCCGCAGGTAATGAAGTAATTAGGTTATTATCCAGCCAAAGCTTCTGAAGTTGATGCAAATGCACCAATTCCACCGGCACTTCAGTCAACTGATTGCCGGACAAAGAGAGTCTCTCCAACTGGCTTAGTTGCGCCAATTCTACAGGCACAGCCGTCAGTTGATTGTTGTGTAGCTGCAAATCCAGTAGCGCACCCAACTGCGCCAACTCCATTGGCACTGCGCGCAACTGATTGTTGTCTAGGTAGAGCCGCTGCAAATCGCCCAACTGTGTCAATTCCTTCGGAATTTTCGTCACCTGATTACCTGCGTCTGACGAATAGTATTTTCCGCGCAACTTGGCAGTGTAGCCAAGGCTGAGTACTCGTAACTTATGTAAACAACCAATCCCCGCAGGTAATTCAGTCAATTGATTGTCGCCGAGAGACAGAAAACGGAGTTGTATCAATTGCCAAAACGCTTCGGGCAACGTTGTGAGTTGATTGGCGTGCAACATCAGTTCACGCAATTCAGTCAGCGTGCCAAACTCCGGCGGCAGCGCGGCAAGCTGGTTCTTGTTCAACCGCAACCGCACCAGCTTCGTCAGCCTGCCGAACTCCGGCGGCAACGCGGTCAGTTGATTCTCGCTCAGCCACAAGACGCGCAAGGCGGTCAGGTCGAACAGTTCCGGCGGCAATTCGGTCAGGCCGAGCATGGAAAGATTCAGCCGGGGCGAACCCGTGCGGCGGGCGGCGGCGATGCGTTGTTGGGCGATTGCGTAACTCATGCTGACCTCCCCCGAAGAGCGCGCTCATCACAAGCGCGGGTTGTAAAGGCTCGAAGCTGCAATGCTTGAAATGGCGCGTAAACCGCCAAGTACCGCAGTGAGATAGGGCGAGGCGGATTATAGCCGAAGCCTGGTTGAGTGAAAGGTTTGGCGGTTGCGGCTGTAGCGGTGAAGTACAACAACGGTGTTGCACAACAAGCTTGTTGTAGTTTGTTTGTTTGCGCTGCATCATCCACACTGGGGTGCTGGGCAAATTTCAGCGCAAAGGGACAGGGAACAAAGGAACAAAGGAACAAAGCAAGCAACCCGGCTCAACCCAGGTTCAACCCATTGTCCCTTGTGCGCTGGACCTGAACTGATACTGGTTGATTGGCGTGCTGATACGGTAAATTCAGAGGCCGAACAAACCCCCGTTGAGCGCATCATCAATGCGCCTTGAACGCGCCGCCACACCGGCGAAAGGTGCGCGTTCCAGCTTGATTTTGGACGGAAAACCCCGCCAAACACGGCCAAAAATAATTTTTGACAGTCCGCAAACCTATCTGTTAGAGTCCGCACCTTGCAAGACGGATTCCCAACAGCGACAGAGAGCGAATGAACCGCAATGGCCTGATTTTACAGGCCATGCCGATGGTATTGACCCTGCAAGTGGGCTCTCAAGAGGCAGCGCGGAATCCGCATACATCACTTGTGGAGGTCACCGAATAAGTAACGATGAAATCGGCCATCGCTGAGGTAGTGCAGACCTACGGCATCGAGAATTGGGGCGCGGGCTACTTCGATGTCAATCCCAAAGGCAATCTGATTGCATATCCGGTCGAGGGCGATCCGCGCAGCGTGGATGTCAAGAAGGTCGTGGACGACCTGCTCGCCCGGCGGATCAAACTTCCCGTCATTCTCCGCTTCCCGCAAATTTTCGCCAGCCAGGTGCGCAAGATGAATCAATCGTTCCGCGGCGCCATGCGCGAGTTCGATTACAAAGGCGAGCATCTGGCCGTCTTCCCCCTCAAGGTCAATCAGCGCCGTCAGGTGATCGAGTCCTATCTCGAAGAGGCGACGAAGTACAACTATGGTCTGGAAGCGGGCAGCAAGTCGGAGCTTTATGCCGCGATTGCGCTGGAGCAGTCGCCCAGTTCCTTGCTGGTCTGCAATGGCTTCAAGGACGACGATTTTATTGATCTGGCCTTCGTCGGCACCAAGCTCGGCAAGAACGTCGTCATCGTCATCGAGAAGCTGAGCGAGTTGGGCAAGGTGATTGACCGCGTGCTCGAAACCGGCGTCAAGCCGATGGTTGGGATGCGCGTGCGGCTTTATACGCGCGGTTCGGGGCGCTGGGAAAAGTCTGGTGGCGAACAGTCGAAATTCGGGCTGACCACGACGGAACTTTTGCAGGCGATCAAGCTGCTGCGCGACGCCGGGATGCAGGACATGCTGCGCGTGCTGCACTTCCACATCGGCTCGCAGATCACGCAGATCAAACGCGTCAAGGCGGGCGTCAAAGAGGCCGCGCGCGTTTACGCCAAGATTCGCAAGATGGGCTACGACGTTGACCATCTGAACGTCGGCGGCGGCGCGGGTGTGGATTACGACGGCAGCAAGACCAGTTTTGAATCGTCGGTGAATTACACCTTGCAGGAGTTTGCCAACGATGTGATTTACACGATCAAGGGCGTCTGCGAGGAAGAGAATGTGCCCGAACCGAACGTGATCACCGAATCGGGGCGCGTGCTGGTGGCCTATCACGCGATGCTCATCACCAACATCCTGGATGAGATCGAGACGGTGCACGGCATTCACAACATCACGATCACCGGCAACGAGGCGCAGGTCATCAAGGAACTCTATGACCTCTACACCGCGATGACGGCCAAGAATTTTCTGGAGTATTACCACGACGCGCTCGAACATAAAGAAGAGTTGTTCACGCTCTTCGATCTGGGTTATGTCTCGCTGGAAGATCGCTCGAAAGGCGAGGTGCTGTTTTGGGAAGTCTGCGACCGGGCGAATAATTTCGCCAAGCAGGTGCAGGTGAAATCGGAGGAGTTCGACGATCTGCGCAAGCTGCTCTCGGCGAAATACCTGTGTAACTTTTCGGTCTTTCGCTCCGTGCCCGATCACTGGGCGATTGACCAACTCTTCCCGATCATGCCGATTCACAAGCTGAACGAGCCGCCGACCGATACCGCGACGCTCTGCGACATCACCTGCGACTCGGACGGCGTCGTGGATCGGTTCGTGGACTTGCACGACGTCAAGGAAGTGCTCGAAGTCCACGACCTGCAACGCGGCGAGCCGTATTACCTGGCGATGCTGCTGGTCGGCGCTTATCAGGAAGTGATGGGCAATTTCCACAACCTGTTCGGCACGACCAACGAAGCGCACGTCGTGGTGGGCAACGACGGCGAATATCACATCAACCGCGTGATTGCAGGTTCGCAGGTCGGCGACATGCTCACCTTCGCCCGTTATGAAAAAGAGTTTTTGCAAGAGAACTTTCGCAATCAGCTCAATCGTCAAGTCAAGAAAGGACAACTGACCGAAACCGCCGCCTTGCAATTGACCGATGAGTACGAACGGCATTACACCGGCTATACGTACCTCGATTCGAATGGGCGCTGAAGTAGCCAATAACGTCAGTTCAACAAATTTATGATTCGTCGTATCAAAGGCGCAAAGTACCTGAACAAACCCACCCAACCCTTGCAGGTGGATCGCGACCGCAGCGTGCCGGGCCTGCTGGACAAGATGGAATTCATCTCGTTCCAGGGCCGCAATCTGTCGCTCGCGCACCAACTCTGGTTGCAGATGCTGCAAGACAACGCCGTCGTTTTCATGGGCCTGAGCGGCGCGCTGGTGCCGGCGGGGATGCGGCGGCTGGTGGCGTATCTGATCAAGAACCGTTGCATTGACGTGCTGGTGGCGACGGGGGCGAACATCTTTCACGATTTGCACGAAACGCTGGGCCGCCATCATTACATCGGCGACCCGCGCATCAGCGATGCCGATTTGCAGGAAGAGAAAGTTGATCGCATCTACGACACCTTCGCGTCCGAAGAGGAGTTCCGCGAGGCGTATGAGTGGATCGGCGGCTTCACGACGCAACTCGACAATTCGCATCCTTATTCGACGCGCGAGTTTTTGCATTTGCTGGGCCGCGAACTGAGCGAGATTGCGACCGAAGACGGCATTCTCACCTCGGCCTTCAAATCGCGCGTGCCGATCTTTTGTCCGGCGCTCACCGACAGCGCCTTCGGCGTCGCCATCGGGTTGAGCCGCATCGAGAAGAAGAGCCAGTTCCAATTCGACGTGATACAGGACGTAGTGGACATGGCACAGATCGTCGCCAAATCACGTTCGACCGGCCTGATTAATTTCGGCGGCGGTTCGACCAAGACCTTTATGCAACAGAGCGAAACCACCGCCAGCATGCTGCACAACCAGCCGCGCGGGCATAAATACGCGATCCAAGTCATCACCGAGAGCGCCGATTACGGCGGCTATTCGGGCGCCGACTTCGATCAGGCGCAGACTTTCGGGCGCATGTCGAAGCAGGGCAAATCGGTGACGGTGCGTTGCGACGCGACAATTGCCATGCCGATCCTGGTCACCTCGCTTTCGCAAACCGCCTCCAAAGCGATGCGCGCGCGCAAGCGGATTCAGTTCACGTTTGGCGGCAAGGAATTGGGCATCACCGCGCCTTGAAGAAGTAGCCGGTAGACAGTAGTCGGTAGTCGGTAGAAACAAAAAGGCCGTAGCAAGGGAATCCAAACTTGGTTTCTTGCTACGGCCTTCTGAGTTTCTAACTGACTACCGACTACCGACTACTGCTTAAGGCAGCGTGACTTCCTGGCCGACGTCAATGCGGTCGGGGTCGTCAATACCGCTGGCCGCCGCGATAGCCTTGTAGTGGCCCGCGTCGCCATAAAACCGCTTGGCGATCTTGCCCAGCGTGTCGCCGGATTTGACCGTGTATTTCAGGCCTGATTGGACGTTGATGTCGGCCATCAGATCGCTGGCGCTGGCGTCAACGCTCTTGATCGCGTCCCAGATTGCGTTCTTCGCGTGATCCGACGGCACGACGCCGCGAATCAGCAACTGCTCGCCTTCCAGGTTCAGGTTCTGAACGGTCATCCCGACTTCGTGACCTTTGTCTATCACCGCGTTGTACTTCGCTTTGAGTTCATCGAAACTTGCCATGTAGCAATTCCTCCTTAGCCGATTGGTGGTTGATTATTTGCGGACAATCCGCTTGTGGGCCTCGCACACGAAACCCTAACTAGGGGAGATAAGAATGACGTTGGTAAAGTGGGGACCTTCTGAACGACCGCGCGGAGTCTAATCAAAAGCCCGGCTTCTGGCAACGGCTTTTCGGCTGCTGGCGAAATCTTCTGGCCGCGCGTGAACGATTCTCAGTTGTTCGCCAACAGTTCGCTTACCGCCGCCCGCACCAATTGTGGCGGCAGGTCGTCACGCACGATCACTGCGCCAATACGCGTGGGCAGGATGTACGGAACTTTGCCCTGCGCGGCTTTTTTATCGTGGGCAGTCGCGGCGATGATTTCGCTGGCATTCAAATCATTGATGCGCGGCAAGCGGCCCAACGCGGCGACGCTGGCCTTGATCGTGGCCGCGTCGGCGGAAGCGAGAACGCCAGCCCGTTCCGCCAGCGCCGTCGCGCATTGCATGCCGTAGCCGACCGCCTCGCCGTGTTTCAAGCGCCGATACTTGGTCACGGCTTCGAGCGCGTGGCCGACCGTGTGGCCGAAATTCAGGATACGGCGCAAGCCTCCTTCGCGTTCGTCGGCCATCACGACTTCGGCTTTGATCTCGCAGCAGCGTTTGATGACCTGCGTGAGACTTCCCGGTTCGAGCGCCGTCAGCTTATCCAAGTTCTGATTGATGAAAGCGGCCAGCGCCGCATCGCGGATGAGGCCCGTCTTGACGACCTCGTACATCCCGGCGCGAAACTCGCGTGCCGGCAACGAAGCCAGCACGCGCGGGTCAATCACCACAGCGCGCGGCTGATGAAACGCGCCGATCAGGTTTTTGCCCAGTGCGTGATTGACCGCCGTTTTGCCGCCGACCGAACTGTCAATCTGCGCCAACAGCGTCGTCGGAAGCTGCACGAAATTCACCCCGCGCAAAAACGTTGCTGCGACAAAGCCCGCCAAGTCGCCCACTACGCCGCCACCCAGCGCGACAATCCCATCGCTGCGTTCAAAATGGTTGGCGATCAAAAAGCCCCAGGCGCGTTCCGCCGTGCGGATGGATTTGGCGCGTTCGCCATCGCCGATCAAATGTGTCAGCACAGTGAACCCGGCTTGTTTCAAGCTCTTCTCCACCGCTTTGCCATACAGCCCATGAACTTTTGGGTTGGAGATCAAGGCCACACGGCGCGCTTTTGGGCCGAAGGCTGCGCGTGTGAGCGCGCCGGTTTGCGGCAACGCGCCGTGGGCCAAAGTGATGTCATAACTGCGTTCGCCGAGGGCGACGTGAACGGTTTGCGGTTTGGTCATTGGGTTTTGTTTTGATTGAGAAAGGCCTGTTCTTGCAGGTGTGGCGCGCTGTCGCTCACATTCCATTGCGCGGCCAATTCCACGTCACGCGCAAAGCCGGGTTCGAGCAACTCCTTGCCCGAACTGCATTGCCGCAACATGGCATGCAAATCGTGTTGTGCGCTTTGAAACGCCGCCAGCGCCAGCCGCGCTTCCGGTGCCAGTTGGTGCGCCGGCAAAGACAATTGCTGAATGAGCGCGCCTGCGCCCAGCCAATCTTCCAACGCTGGGCGCAGACTTCCGTCAGCCCAACGTTCACCCGCCGGGATCACGGCGAGGCGTATGCCAAGCTGGAGAGCCGCTGCCGCCACTGACTGACAGTTGCGCAAACAGCCCGCCAGTGTGGGCGCTGCGCCAGTCGCCAAGCTCAGCGTCGCGCCATTCGGTGACGGCAGCACCAGCCGGGTGCCCGCTGGAATCCCCAACAATGAGGCGGGTGAGAGCGAGTACCCAGTTTGCACTTCGCGCTGACCAGCCAACTCCGCGTTGATCTGGTTGGCAAACGCCTGCGCTCTGGCGTCTTTCCAAAGCCACGGGTAAACGCTTGCGCCGCGCGCGGTGGCGATGTCAATGCAAGTCGAGAACGAGAGCACGTCCACGATGATGACAGCGTCGCTGATCGGGGCGAGTTGGCGCACACCTTGTTCGCCCCATTCACAACGCACCGCGAATTCTGCTTGATCGAAGGTCATTCCAACGCCGCCAAGAGTTCTGCGCCAAACCAAGTGAAGTCCAATTCACCCAAGCCCACCAACGCCGCCAACTCTTCGACCGAGTGGCGGTGGCCGGTGTTCCAGAGGTCAATCAGCAACTCGCCCGCCTTGCGCGCCGCCCACCAGCGCGTGCCGAAGCGCGTTTTCAAATGTTCGCGCAACTGCGCTTCAAAGGCCCAGGCGCGCAGCAGGTTGGCAGAATGGAAAGGTGCTTCGATCGCCCGCAAACACTGCGCTTCGTCGTAACGCACGCGCACGCCATCCGTCATCAATTCGGCAAAGCGCGCGCCCGCGTTGCGGCTGAGTTTGCCCGCATGAAATTCGGTTTCGTACTGCAACAACGCCGCCGCGCGCCGCACGTGCAACAGTTTGAACAGCGCCAGCGCGTGCCGGAATTCGCTGCTGGCAGGGAAGCCGAAATTGCCGACCAAAAATTCCGCGTCAAGCAACAATTGGCTGAACAGCGTTCCCCAAACCTCGCTCAGCGCCGCATCGCCCGGAACGCGGAACTCGTACTGCAATTCGGCTGAAGTCCAGGCCGCCAACTGCGTCTGCCCAGCGGCGTGAATGAAGCCTTGATAAAACGCATGCCCGTCGTGCGTTCCATCAAGACTGGCGACCAGTTTGATTTCATCGGGGATTTGCACCGTCGCACAGAACGCCCGTGCCTGCTTGCCTGGTCGAGCGATCGTATCCAACTCGACGTGCGGCTGCTGTTCGACCTTGAAGCCCAGTCCGGCAAACAACTCCGCATAAATTTCGCCCGCGCGTGTCGCCGGAAAATAGGGGTCGAAGCGCGCGAGCCGCTGCAAATAACTCAAGTCAGCCGACGTCGCTTCATCCAACCCGGCATTGGCTTCGTGCGCCAGCAACGGTTTGAGCGCGGCCACATACGGGCTTTCGGTTTTGGCCAGCAACTGCGCCGTCTGAGCAGTCAGTTTTTCCAGTTCAACGTGATGCGTAGCGCTGTGCAGCGCCAGCAAGTGATCGTAGCCGAAGGCTTGCCCGCCGGTTTGCAGCTTGGCGAAACGCTCGGCGCGCAAATCTTGCGCGCGGTGGATGGCTTCGGCACGGCGCGCGCCCAGTTCGCGGCGGCGTTGCGGTGCGGCTTCCTGTGCCAGCCGCAACTGTGCCTGGCGAATCGTCAGGCGCGCGCCGTCCCATTGAATCGCGGGGTGCGCTTCATACGCGGCCAACTCTTCGGTCAATTCCAGCGTGCGATTGGCTAATTGCCCGGCGCGCGCAAAGGCGAGCAGGCGTTGAATGGCGTCGCGTTCGGTCGCACGGTAAGCCGCAACCTCAGCGTGCCTGGCTGTCAACTCAGCCAACACTGAGTTGGCGAAAAGATCGCTGTTTTCGTGAATGAGATGGGCTGACTCAAGACGCGCCTTGCGGCCTGCACGAAACAAATACTGCTCACGCTGCCAGTGCGTGTGAAAGTCACGGAAACGTTGGCGGTATTCTTCTAGCATGCGGGTGTTGCGAACGGCGGGAACAGCAGGCGCTGTCCAAGCACGGCACCATAGCCGAGCGTAAAAGAGAGTGTCAAGCTTCGGTTTTGGCTGTACTGCGTTGCCAGGCGGCGGTGAGGTAACGCCGAAAAATCATGCGCTTCTTTCTGGGCAGGGAAGCTGGCAACGAATAAGCAGGGCCGCTGGCAGTTATCAAAGCAAAGCTTACGGAGGCCTCTTCTATCGTAATCATCTTCAAATCCACTCCACCTCACTTCAACGTCAACAGCGCCGCATCCAGTGCCTCGCGCGCCCATCTGCGGCGCTTGGCTAGCACAAGTTCATCAATCGGTTTCATCAACCTGGCTTCCGGGTTGAGTTATTGCGGGCAAAGCAGAGTCAGGCTGATTGGGGCGGTAGATGCGAGGCAGTTGGCCGGTGAGGTCCGGGCAAGCCTCAAGCGCCGCGTGAATGCGCTGGGCTGATTGAATTCGATCAGGATCGAAAGTGCAGACGATGATGCCGCAATGCTCAGGCTGGTTTCGGTGGAGCCGGATAAAGTCGCGGCGGTTGTCGGTCAAAACTGTGCGGTTGGCATGGCAGGCAAAGGCTAACACCTGGTCGTCCGGGAGCTTTTGATTGGCCTGCCCGGCTTCGGGTGCGGTTAAAACATCGTGCCCAAGCCGGCGCAACTCCTGCACGACTCGCAACCGGAAATTTTCGTCGGCATAGAGTCGTGCCATCGCTCAGCCTTCCTCGTCAATAACTTCGTCTGTTTCGTTTTGCCGAATATCCTCCTCAATCTCTGCTTGATGAGTGCTCACATAAGCCCAGGCGTTGACCAAATCTTCAGCGCGTAGCGCGGGGTAATCCAGCAGCAAATCGGCTTCGCTCACACCGCCTCGTCTGGCTTGCGCAAGCAGCCAGACAGGCATGCGTGTGTTGGCAAGGCAGGCGGAACCGCCACATACACCGGGCGTTTTTTCGATGCCTGGAAAGGCCTGCGCCAACTCTGCGGGCGCAGCGGTCTCGTGCAAGGGTTTTTCCCCTTTTGGCGTCACGCCGTTTTCCGCCAAGGGGCGCAACAACGCGCCGAGTGTTACGCCTTGCATCCGGGCCTTCGCTTGCAAGGCTTGCAGAAGCTGGGCCGCATCCTGGTCTACGACGATGGTGGCCGTTTGTGGACTCATAAAATAACCTCGCTTTCGGCACGCAAGATACTCCGTTTGGAAGCGGCGCGGCAATGCGGCTATGAAACAAACGCTACATCAAACTCACCGGATCAACCTCCACCGTAATCATCTTCAAATCCACCCCACCCTCCTTCAACGCCAGCATCGCCGCATCCAGCGCTTCGCGCGCCTGCCGCCGGTAGCGCGTTTTGATCAGCGTCTGAATAGCTACTTCACCTGCTTCGGTTCGATAGCCGTAATCCCTGCAAACCGCCTGAAGTCGCGGCCGTTGTATGTCAACAGCCGCGTGATGCCGTGCACGTTCATGGCCGCCGCAATCCGCGCGTCGTGCGCATTCTTGCCGGAGACAGCGTGCTGGATGACCAGCCGTTCCCATTCGGCATAAATGGCTGGCACGTCTGACAAAAGTTGAAAAAAGCTTTTCAGCCGCTGCAATTCGACTTGTGCTTGTGCGGTGCTAAGCCCCAGACCGTTGTTGGCGATTGGCCGGGTGGCCACAGTCCAAAATTCGTAGAGGTTCTGCGCGAGGATAACGAGCCGGTGGCCTTGTCGGCGTAATCTGACCAGGGCGTTGGTCGTCTCCTGATAAACGGGGGACGAAAGGTTGGCGGTGATCACCAGGATGTTGCTATCGGCCAAGACTTGCATCAACGATCCTCATAAATGCTTGCGCGGCTCATGGCCTCCAGCGAAAGCGGCGGAATGTTGGGGTCGTGGCTGTCCGCCCATGCCAGAAAGGCTTTGGACCATTCTTCTGCCGTGGCGGTCTCGTAAAAGGGTTTTTCGGTGACGGGCACGTTGCCGTTTTCGACCAACGGGCGCAGCAACGAGCCGAGCGTGATGCCCAATGTCCGCGCTTGGCCCTGCAAGGCTTGCAGCAGTTGGGCCACCTCTTGATCTACGACGATGGTGGTCGTTTGTGGACTCATAAAATCACCTCGCTTTCGGCACGCAAGATACTCCGTTTGGAAGCGGCGCGGCAATGCGCGTGCTAATCAAACGCTACATCAAACTCACCGGATCAACCTCCACCGTAATCATCTTCAAATCCACACCCTGCTCTTTCAACGCCAGCATCGCCGCATCCAACGCCTCGCGCGCCTGCCGCCGGTAGCGCGTTTTGATCAGCACCTGCATGCGATGTTCGCCTTTCAAGCGCGACAACGGCGCGGGCGCGGGGCCCAGCACGCGCAGCAGGTTTTCGGTGTCCGCCGCGTTGACCAGCCGTGCCAAATCTGCCGCGACGGTCTCAGCCTTTTGAAACTCGGTGTGGCGGATCAGCACATTGATCAGCGCCACAAACGGCGGATAGCGCAGCTCGCGCCGGAAGCCGATCTCGTGCGCGTAAAACTTTTCGTAGTTCTGCTCCTTCGCAAATTCCAGCGCGTAATGCTCGGTGTGGTAGCTCTGGATAATCACGCGGCCCGGCCGGTCGCCGCGTCCGGCGCGCCCGGCCACTTGGGTTAATAGTTGAAAGGTGCGTTCGGCGGAGCGGAAGTCGGGCATGCCCAGGCCCGCGTCCACGCTGATGACGCAAACCAGCGTGACGTTGGGGAAGTCGTGGCCCTTGGCGATCATCTGCGTGCCGACCATCAAATCCACGTCGCCCGCCGCGAATTCGTTGAGCAGTTTTTCAAAGGCCCCGCGCCGCCGCGTGGTGTCGCGGTCGAGGCGCGAGATGCGCAGGTCGGGGTACAAATCTTTCAGCAACGTCTCGATCTGCTCGGTGCCTTCGCCAGCGAAGTAGATATACGGCCCCTGGCAATCGGGGCATTGGCGCGGGACGCGATCCTGATGGTTGCAGTAATGGCAAACCAGGCGGGCTTCGGCTTTGTGAAAGGTGAGCGTCACGTCGCAATTGACGCAGCGCGCCGTGTGGCCGCAGGCGCGGCAGAGCGTGAACGAGGAATAGCCGCGCCGGTTGAGCAGCACCAGCGTCTGTTCGCCGCGCGCGTGATTGTCGGCGATGGCCGCTTTCATCGGGTCGGAGAAAAGCTGCTGTTTGCCGTATTGGGCGAAGACTTCGCGCAGGTCAACGATTTCGACCTTGGCGAGTTGGCGTCCGCCGATGCGTTCGTCCAGGCGCAGGTAGGTGTATTTGCCGGTGTGCGCGTTGTGGTACGACTCCATCGAGGGCGTGGCCGAGCCGAGGATGATCGCGGCGTTGGCTTTGGCGGCGCGCATGATCGCGGTGTCGCGCCCGTGGTAACGCGGCGATTCGTCCTGCTTGTAGGAAGCCTCGTGCTCTTCATCCACCACGATCAGGCCGAGGTTTTCAAGCGGGGCGAAGATGGCCGAGCGCGCGCCGATGCAAACGCGCGCCTCGCCGTTGCGCAAGCGGTTCCATTCGTCCAGCCGTTCGCCGTCCGAAAGCGAAGAGTGCAGGATGGCGACGGCTTCGCCGAAATGGGCGCGCAAGCGGCGGGCGAACATGGGCGTCAGCGCGATTTCGGGCACCAGCATCAACGCGGTCTTGCCCTTGTCCACAGTCGCGCGCATGGCGCGGATGTAGACTTCGGTTTTGCCGGAACCGGTGACGCCATGCAGCAGGAAGGCCGCGTATTCATTGGCGTGCAGCTTGTCGGTGATCTGGTTGAGCGCGTTCTGTTGTTTCACGGTCAGCGTCAAATCGTCGGAGCCGTCGGCGGCGCGCGTCGTTTTCATATGCGCCAGCGGGTCGCGGCGGACTTCGCGGATGAAGACTTCGACGTAGCCGCGTTTTTCCAGCGTGCGAATGACCGAGGGGCTGACAGCCGCCTGTTCGCTGAGTTGCGCGAAGCTGAGCGAACCACCTGCATCAAACAAGAGCTTAATGATGCGTTCCTGCTGTTCGTTGAGCGGCTTGCTGCCTTCGCTGGGCGCTTGTTCGAGCAGGCGGACGGCTTGCTGGCGTTTGGGTTTGACGGTGGCCTGTTGCACCTGGCGTTTGACGGTGACGTAGCCTTCTTTTTCCAGTTCGCGGATGACGGCGGTGGCGCGCGGTTTGGTGAACTCTTTGGCGAGGTCGGTGGATTTCAGAAAGCCGGCCTCAGCGAGCCGGGTCAGCGCCTGGGCTTTGACCGAAGCCGCGCGTTTGGCGAAGACAGTGGTCAGCGCGTTGCGGCCTATTTGCGTGATCGAGACGAGTGTTTCGGCTTCGGCGTTGATGCCGGAGGCAACGAGGCCTTGATGACTTCGCCCCAGGGCGCGTAATAGTAATCGGCGATCCATTTGGTCAGTTCCAACAGTTCAGGCGTGACCAGCGGCTCGGTGTCGAATAACTCTTCAACCTCTTTGATCTCGTAACTGTCGGGTTCCTGACCAGCTTCTTCCAGCGTCGCGTGCACGTCCACGATGTAAGCTGTCAGCAATTGCTTGCCAAACGGCACCAGCACGCGCGCACCCGCTTTGGCCTTGGCCGCGAAGCTCGCAGGCAAAGCATAGGTGAAGGTTTGAATGACGTTGAGCGGGATGGCGACTTCAGCAAACATAAAATCAAAAGGCAAAAGGCAAAAGGCAAAAATCAAAAATCAAAAATTGTCGCGCCGCCCTTTTGCCTTTTGATTTTTGCCTTTTGCCTTTTGATTTTTTACGGCTTCCTGATTTGATAAACCCGGTACTCCGGTTGATCCACGATCTTGCGGTAATTGTCGGCAAAAAACTTTTCATCGGCCTTTAACTGGTCGCGTTCGACCGGGCCGATGACGACGAAATCAATGTTGTGTTTGGCCAGCAAGTCCAGCGCCGTCGCGCCGCCGCGATACATCAACTGCACTTCAGTTTCGCGCGTGCCATAATCAATGCCGTGCGTCCACAGATGGCCGGGATAACCCATCAACGACTGACGGCCCGTCAAGGCCACGACCGAATTGTGAATCGGCGCGTGCAAGATGCGCGCGCGCGGCGGCGTGCTGGCGCGTATCGCTGCGGCGGCCTCGAGATCGGCCTGGCTGAACAGTGTTGTGTTTTCAGCCGGTGACAGCGCGCGCCCGACATCGAGCGCGCCTGAGAAAATCAGACACGCCAGCATCATCCCGGCCAGCATGCGCGCGAAAACGGCGCGTTGGCTGAACAGATGCGAGAGCGCATAGGCGACGAACGGCGCTGAGGCGAGCGCCCAATAGACCAAGACCTTGATGTTGTCCCACGGCCACGGCGCCAGCAACACGACGTTGGGCAAGGCAAACAAGATCACGAAGGGCAAGCTGAAACGCCGATGGCGCGCGGTCGAAAGCTTGCTGCTGACCATCGCCAGCAAGAACAGCGAAATAAATACGCCCGCATTCACCGCCCAGAAAATAAAGGGCGATGAGTCGCCCGCTTCCCACCAGAGGTGAATTTTGAAGAGCGAGTTTTTGACCTGCGTGCCGCTCAACCACCAGGCTTGCGGCGCGGCCAGAACTGCGACGGGGATGAAGAAGGCAGCCCATTCCAGCGATAAAAAGAAAAGTACCATCAGTCCGCTGGCGATCATCACGGCGAAAAAGCCGTGCGCGTGCAACATCGGCAACAGTCCGGCCAGCACACCAGCGGCAAGCAGATAGCGTTTGCGCACCTGCGCTTCCACTTCGCCCTCGCCCCAAGCCATCCACCAGAGCGTGATGATGAGCGCGCCGACCGGCAGTCCGAAGAGCATCGAACGTTGCGGAATCAAGAGCGTCGTAAAGACATTGCCCCAGCGCAGCGGATACTTGCCGCTCGGCAATTCCAACTCGGCATTCATCGTGTAGGTGTGCGGCAAGTGCGTCAGGAACTGCCAGAACCCATCCGTCGCTTTGCCCAAATCCTGAAAGAAATTCAGAAAGCCCAAGCCACCATTGAACAGGAAGATCAACGGCGTCAGCCGCGCGGCCAAGCGGTTGCCCGTCAACCGGTAGGTCAGGAAATTCAGCGCGCCGACCAGCGCCAGGCTCAGCGGCAGGTTTTCGACAAAAAAGGCGACGCGCCAACTCGCGCCAAGTTTGATAAAGAAGGCCGTCAGGAAATCAATCAGGAACGGATAGGTAAACCGCATCCCCGCAAAGATCGGGTTTTCGGGCGGCAGGTTTTCACCATAGGCAAACGAAGTAATGACGCCGAAATGAAAAGGCAGATCGCCGAAATTATTGGCCGGCGCGGTATGCAATCCGTCGGGCTGGAACATCACTACGCGGCTGAACAGCACGATCAACAGCGCCGCCCAGGCGCTGTAATAAAGCACTTCGCCCGGGTTGCGATTGCTCGCTTGCCAATCGGCTTGCAGGCTTTTTTGCCTGACGGTCAACGCCAGGGCGAGCAAGCCAACGATGAGTACGACCGTGGTCACCGCGATGGAAAGCGTATTCAGCCCAAAAACCAGCGCCGCCAGAAAGCTGAGCCAGGCGAGCGCCGCCAGCCCCACGGCGGAGCCAAGGCAAACGCGCGTCGGCAGCGTGGCCTGCGTAATGATGAAATACGTCAGCAAGGTGCCAAAGCCGATGGCGCAAATTGTCAGCAGGAAAGCGAAGAGATTTGCCATGCGTAACCAGTGCGATGTGTCGTTATTAAGCGTGGTGTCTAAGCGATTGCGCGGCGCGTCAAGATAACAGGTCAACGGCTGGGCTGTACATCGAACAGGCGCAAAAGGGGGCTCGTCCCGTTTTTTGCCTGAGAGCGCTTCAGGAACCACGGACGGCGTGGCAAGAGTAGCGCAAACTGTCTAGTTTGC
>JAYUCP010000518.1:0-8778 GCA_043740245.1 Acidobacteriota bacterium
TGCGCTTCGTGCCCAGCAGCGTTTCGTTGCCTTTCAGAAAGGCGAAACGCTTGCCTTGCATCAAGCTGGGCGGCGGCGGTTGCCCCGTCAATTCGCGCAGCTTCGGTTTGTCGGAAAACAATTCCAATTGCGAAGGCGCGCCCGCCATAAACAAGTAAATCACCCGCTTCGCCTTGGCCGGCAGCGGCGGCTTGCGCGGCGCCATCGGTTTGCTTGAATCAATCGTGGGATGCTGCGCGCTGCCTTCGCTGGCGAGCAGGCAATTGAGCGCGATGGAACCGAGTCCCACGGCGCATTGCCCGAAGAAATGACGGCGGGTCGCGTCTTGCAATTCATTTTGAGGAGGCGTGTTCATAATTTTCACTTTTCACTTTTCACTTTCCTGGAAGGTCTACGATCTCGACCCAGTTCGGAATCTTGCCCATCGCATATTCCTTGAGTTTGGTCAGCTTTCCACTGCCCGACTCAATCTGGTAACTCGACATACGGTGGGAACGCATCCCGACCACAAACAAATAACGTCCCGCTGAATCAATGCTGAAGCCACGCGGATTCGCTTCCGTCGGGATGGTTTCGATCAACGTCAAGGTACCATCCGTTGCATTGACCCGAAAACCCGTGAGCGTATTCGACGTGCGCTCTGTACTGTAAAGGAACTTGCCATCGGGCGTGAGGTGCAAATCGGCTGCTGCAATCCTGCCTGTCGTGCCCGGCGGCAACGCGCTGACGGACTGTTTCTCTTTCAGTTGCCCTTTCGTCATATCGTAATCAAAAACATGCACCGTCGCATCGAGTTCGCCGAGGACGTAAACGAGCTTGCCGTTCGGATGAAAGACCAAATGACGCGGGCCGGTCTTCGCTTTCACTGCAACCGATGGCGGCGTATGCGGTTCGAGCTTGCCCGTCTTCGCATCGAACTTGAATACGTTGACCAGATCGTTGCCCAGCGAAGCCGCCAGCACATAACGATTTTTCGCATCCGCCAGAATGGAGTGCGCGTTCGTATGATTTTCTAAAACCTGCTGTGTCGGTTGAATCACGCCGTTCGCGCCAATCGGGCTAACGGTGAACTTGTGACCGGGATACGACGCGGCGAAGAGAAACCGTCCGGTACGGTCGGTCGAGATGTACGGCATGCTGTCAATAAGCGGCCCGCTGCCGATCAGCTTGAGTTTGCCGCTCTTCGAGTCAATCGCAAACGTGAAGACGCTCTGCGGTTCGCCACGCGTCGCGACATACAAAAAGCGGCGATCAGGGCTGACCGCCAGCGGCGTCGAGGCGCCCGCTTTGACCACGCCGGGAAGTGCAACCGTCTCGACCAACGTCAACTCGCCCGTCTGCCGATTGAGTTGCAACACGTAAATGTCGCTGCTTTCGGCATTGCTGACATAAACTATTGTTGTCCCCTGCACGGGTGAAGCGAGCGCGGCGCCTGCTACGACCGCCATCGCGGACAGCGCCAGCCAAAATATCTGTTGAACAATTCGACTCATAATTCCTTTCAAGCAACCGCGCCGTGACGCCGGAGCAGTTCGTCAAGCTGCGGCTTGCCGGTGGGATATTCCACCGCATCCACGCGCGCGCCTGCGTCAAGCAAGGCTTCGATAATTTGCAAATGCTCGGCGCGCGGTTCGTGAAAGGCCGCCCACACAGTGGCGGACAGCACCGTGCCGCCATACATATTGCGCGTTTCGAGCGGTGTCCGGTGTTGCAGCAACAAGCGTACGACCGCCAACTGCCCGCGATTGGCGGCCCAGTGCAGCGCATTCAGCCCCGTCCCGTTGCCTGCCTCAGCGTTGACGCCGTGCTTGAGCAAGGTCACGGCTACGGTGGCGCAACCGTTGAAGCAGGCGCAGGTCAAGGCTTCGGCCAACGCTTTCGGTTTGTTTGCAAACAGCCCCTGTTCGTACCATTCAATGATGGCGCAACGCTGCCCTGCGTCTGGTGCATCGTCCGCAAATAACGGAGCCAGGCGCGAAAAGTCTCCCGCCAACAACCCGGCGACGGCAGTTTGGAACACGCTCTCATTCTTCTTCAACAAGTGTTTTTCCTGATGATTCCTGATCCTGGCGCACTCTATTTTTTATCTATTTTGACTCCATCCGGCAGGCTATAAATAACTTTGCCTGTCTCATCCAGGAATTCAAGTTTCGGAGCGCCGTCCGGTGCAACCTGCATTCGTAGGCGCGGCTTGCCCTTGATGTCAGACAGCAACAGCATCGTCGAGTTATCGCGCCGTTTGCCGAGAAAAAGACGATTTGTGGTGAGTTCGTTGTTGTCAATCAGGGCTTGAAGAGCAGCTTTGCGTTTTGTTTCATCAGTAGTTTTATTGGCGGCCTCATATTTTCCCAACATAACATCGGCAGGAATGTTGGGTTGCTGCCACATCTCCAAGCCCGACTGATAAGTTCCGTTATCACTTTCCAAGTACCTAAACCCCATGGTCTGGTCGTTTCTGACTTTATCCCAAGTCAAAGAGCCAAAATGTCCATTGCCGCCATTGTCGCCGAAAATCAGGCCGCCCATCTCGTCGCCTAGCTGGTTGAAGAAAATCATGCCAGGCGGACGCGGCCCGATACGCTTGATGAGGGTTCCATTCACGATGCCAGGATGCTGGCGCGCTTGGTTGGAAATAACCATTCTGAGTTTGCCGTCTTTTTCGACAATGTTGATTCGCTCGACATCAATCTCCTCGAATTTCTGTTTGCGGCTCTGCAGCGTGAAAGCCGCCAGGACAAACACAGCTACGCAGAGCGTGGCGACAAGCGCATATAGTTTCAAGCAGCGGACTTCTTTTTCCAACTTAGCCAGGTTGGTTTCCATAACGATTACCTCCAATCAAATGTTGTCAGCGAACACGAAGTTAGCTAGATGGTGTGGTCCGAATTCCTCAACAAGCGCGCGAGCGCCCTTTACTCACGCGTAATGTGTGTCCGTATTGAACAGCACGCGCGCCGCCGCCGTCAGCGCGGCAGTTTGCGCTTCAGTCAAGCCGACCTTCGTCAATTCTTTGTTCGCCAGCGCCGTCTTGTTTCAGTCAGTTGGCAAATTCGCCGCGTCGCCGTCGCCGGTCGCTCGCGCGCAGACGCGGGTCAATGTAAAGGTATTCGATGTCGCCAGCCGCCATTACCGCGAGCAGGTCTTGCGCCGCTGACACCAAAGGAAGGATGCCTGCGGGGGCATTCGAGAAGACACGCAAAACGACGAGCGCCAATCCGTGCAAGCGTGCCTTTTGCTGGTTGTAAAGATTCACGTCGGTCGTCACCAGCACCGTGAAACCGGCTGCGCGCGCCGCTCGCAGCAGCGCACCGTTTTCCTTGCCCTGCCAGCCCAGTTCGTTGACGTGCAAGGTCTCGAAACGATCAAAGGCGGGCGTCAGCGTCTCCGGCACATTTTCGTCGAGCAGGACTTTCATCAGTAATTGACTGGTTCACCTAACGCGCCTTCTTCGCCCAATTCCTTCAAAAACCGGATGGCGCTTTCGAGCGTATCGGCGCTGATCGAAGGAAAATCGCGCCGCAGCGCCTCACGGTCTACATAATCGAGTAGCACGCCCGTCGGCACGCGGCTCGTGCCGATGACGGATTGCCCGCTCAGCCGTGCAGGGTTGACCGAGATAGGCGGCGTTGTGCGATTGCGCCGCGTGGCAGGTTTGGTTCGGGTTTGAGTACTCATCACGAAATCTCCTTTCCCCTTGAGAATACTATTCATTTTTTTCAGATACGTGTTCAAGCGCGACAGTAATATCAGCTACTTCGCCCGCTTACGTGCTCTGCCTGATTTTTTGCGAAAGAGAACGCGGTCGGCATCCGGGTCGAGTTCGACGACGCAGCCTTGAAACAATTCTGTGCCCAGTAAGCCTTCGTGGGAATCAGTGGCTTGAATACGGACTTCCCGCGTTTGCCCGAGCCAGACAATCTCCCCAATATGAACCTCGGTTTCCACGACGGAGCCATCGGCCAACACCGAAAACATCGTGCCGTCGTCCGGTAAGCGAAGCCTGGTAATCAGCGGCTTCGGCAAAACAAGTTCGCCGTTGAAGCCGGAATCAACGATCAGATCGAGCTTCTCGCCTGTCGCCATAGCCACTGCCAGATGAGGCGAAAGGTGCTCATCCCACCAGCCCTGCAAGCGTTGTGTTTGTTTCATAAAGATAGCGGCACCGGATTTTTGAACGTGACCGCGGCTTTGAAACCAATTCTGACTAAAAAGAATTTTTTGTCAGGATGCTTCAACCGAGCTTGGCCCAGCGCGGCGGACATACGATCAGCCACAAAGTAATCGCCCGAATCCGGCTCTATCGCCGCGAACTTTCCGATGCAGGCGGGCTCGAGCAGCGCTTTCAGTTTGGTTTCATAAAGGCGTGTGGCCTTGCGCGCAAGGGGCGACATTTTCAGTGGCTTGCGCGCTGACTTTTGGGTTGACGTGGTGGCTTGTCGCCGATCTTGTTTGACGCTCATACTTTTTACCTCCATTGCCAATGTAACACGAGCTGTCAACTCACTCTCGCGTAATGAAATTGTCCGTATTGAAAAGCACGCGCGCCACCGCCGTCAGCGCCGCCGCTTGCGCTTCGGTCAATCCGGCCTTCGTCAATTCCTTGTTCACCAACGCCGCCGCTGAAGCAGGCTCTTTGGCAAAGCCTTGCGCCTGCCGTTCGACATAACTGTGCAACGCCGCGAGTTCCGTGACGCTCGGCGGGCGGCTGAAACACAGCGCAAAGGCATGCCGCAAGCGCGCATCCAGCGTAGCCGCAAATTCGCCCGGCACTTCGCGCACCAACCGCGCCGCCAGGCCCTGCGCGATTTCCAGGAAGGCCGGGTCGTTTGCCAGCGTCAACGATTGCAACGGCGTATTCGAGCGCTGACGCCGTGTGCAAACCTGTTGGAAATCGGGCGAGTCAAACGTCGTGAGCAACGGATAGGGCGCGCTGCGATAGAAGAACGTATAGATCGCGCGGCGGAAGCGTTCGGCTCCTGCTGCCGCGCTCCAGTTCTTTCGGTTCTGCGTGAAGGCATAGACGCCGTCGGGTTGCGGCGGGCGCACGCTGGGGCCGCCGATTTTCGGATTCAGCAAACCGCTCGCGCTGAGCGCAGCGTCGCGCACGATCTCGGCTTCGACACGGAAGCGTTCCTGCCGCGCCAGCAACAGATTGCGCGGATCAACATCGCCCAAGTCTTTGCGCGCGTCCGAGGCTTGCCGATAGGTCGCGCTGTTGACGATCAGGCGGTGCATGGCTTTCAGGCTCCAGCCCTGGCGAATGAATTCGCCTGCCAGCCAATCCAGCAATTCGGGTTGCGTGGGCGGCACTCCCTGGGTTCCTAAATCCTCTTCGGTTTCGACGATGCCGCGTCCGAAATAGCGCAGCCAGATGCGATTCATCGTCACGCGCGGCGTGAGCGGGTTGGCCGGATCAACAAGCCACTTGGCGAGATCGAGGCGCGTGCGCGGTTTGCCGGTTTCGGGTAAGGCGGGCGCGATGGCGCTGATGACGTTGGGTTGCAAGAGGCCCGCCGCTTTGTCAGGGCGCGTGAAATCGCCGCGCGTGAAAATGTATGACTCACGCGGCACGTTGATGTCGCGCATCACCATCGCCATGACGGCATTGCCTGCCTGCTTTTCTCGGACGGCGCGCGCCGAAGCGAAGGCCGCATCCACCAGCGTTTGCTGTTCGGGCGAGCGCGCGTTGAGCGGCAGTTTCAAGGCCGCCAGCAGTGCCGCGCCGCGCGCATCGTGCGGCGTTTCGGTAGCGACTTCGATTTTGAAATGACCGATGCCGCGTCCGGCGTCGGCTTCGTGCCGCATGATGAATTGGATCTGGCGGCTGGCAAACGTTTTCGGCTGGGCGTAGACAAAGACAGCCTCGTGTGCCTGGTTCGCACTCAACGACCAACCTGTGCGACGGTCGCCATCGCTCGCCGCGCGTGCGGGATAGGCACTTTGTTCGTCATCGGCGAAGGCGTCGTTGAAAGCATGCCGTCCGCCTTCGCTATCAATGTAAAATTCGCTCAAGGCAAATGAGCCGTCTGCCGCCAAGCCGGGGCCGTTTTTCGGCAAGGCTTCGTGCGGCAGCACGCGCAGGCGCACGGCAGCAACGCGTGGCGAAGCGATCCTCACCAAAATACGGTAAGCATCATTCGTTGAAGCATTCGCCGTAATCAAAAACGAACCGTCATCCAACCGCTGCAATTTGCCGGCGGCTTCGGTGTCGAATTTGACGGAGTCAAACGAAACCCATTCGACCGCTTTGTTCGGAGCCGTCACTGCCGGATTTTTTTCGAGCCGCGCGCTTTCCAGCTTTTCCCAATCACCTTGCTTCAACTCACCCATCGTCTTCTCAGAAAGAGGGCCACGTCGAGCGAGCGGCGCATCGGATGGTTCCGGCGTTTCCGGCTTGCCGAACATTTCGCCGCGCTGGACGGTCACGGTTGGGCCTTGATTGTTCACGTCCATCGTCGAGTTAAAGAACGCGAACATCTGGTAATACTCTTTGTGCGTGATCGGATCGAATTTGTGCGTGTGGCATTGCGCGCAGCCTACGGTGAGGCCCAGCCAGACCGCGCTTGTGGTGCTGACGCGATCCATCACTTGTTCGACGCGCGCCTGTTCGGGGTCTACGCCGCCTTCTTCGTTGATGACGGTGTTGCGGTGAAAGCCGGTGGCGAGGAGTTGTGATTTCGTGGGATTGGGCAAGAGGTCACCTGCGAGTTGTTCGATGGTGAATTGGTCGAAGGGCTTGTCTTCATTGAGCGCCTGAATCACCCAATCGCGGTACGGCCACATCACGCGCTCGCCGTCAATCGTGTAGCCGTTTGAATCGGCATAGCGCGCTTGATCGAGCCAATGCCGCCCCCAGCGTTCGCCGTAATGCGGACTGGCGAGCAAGCGTTCGACCAATGCGGCATAGGCTGCGTCCTGATTTTTGTTGAACGCTTTGACGAACTCTTCGACTTCGGTGGGTTGCGGCAACAGTCCAATCAGATCGAGCGACAAGCGCCGGATCAACGTGCGCGCATCGGCTTGTGGTGAAGGCGCAATGCCTTCGCGTTCGAGCCGCGCCAGAATGAAACGGTCAATGTCATTGCGTACCCATTTGGTATTTTTCACCGCAGGCGGCGGCGTTGTGGCGAGCGGTTGAAAGGCCCAGTGCCCTTCATACTTTGCGCCCTGCGCGATCCAGCGCCGCAACAACTCGGCTTCCTGCGGCGTGACGGCGGGCCGCTTCGCGCTCGGCGGCGGCATGACTTCGCCTGCTTCGTGCGAGGTCACGCGGCGCAGCAATTCGCTTTCGTCCGGCTTGCCGGGCGTGATGGCGCGATAGCCGCCGCGATCTTTGGTTGCGCCTTCAAACGTGTCGAGGCGCAAACCCGCTTTGCGATTCTTGTCATCCGGGCCGTGACAATAGAAACAGCGGCCTGACAAAATCGGGCGGATGTCGCGGTTGAATTGCACGTCTTGGGCGGCCGCTACTGTCAAACGCGGTACTTGCCAAAACGCGCCCAGCGCTGCGGCGCCGAGCAATAAGCTTACGCAAAGTTTCAGTCTTTTCATGGCGAACTCACTTTGAATTGAGATGGAGTAGGGTGAACCGTGGCGGATGATACCTTATTTTCCGCTTTCAGGATTGTGTGCAGTCGCGAGGATGCGTTAGGTGGGGCAAAATAAGAAAGGGGGGTTGCCTGGCGCAACCCCCTCACAGTGTTTCCAAGATTGACCTCGTTTAGAAACCGATGCGCAGCCCGAAGCGGAACTGGCGTTCAGGGAAATCGGCCCGCGTGCCGGTGATTTCCGTATAGCCGTTTAAGCGCGGCGCGCCGCTGGCAGTGGTCAGGATATTGCCATTGGCATCGCGCGTCGGCGCCGAGACGTTGCCGCCTGGATTATTGAACTTCGGCGTGTTGGTGAAGTTGAACGATTCGGCGCGGAATTGCATGGTCACCTTCTCCGTGATTTGGAACTGGCGGAAGAGGCCGAAGTCCCAACCGCTGATGCCGGGGCCGCGCAACAGGTTCCAACCCGCCGTGCCGAAGCCGAACTGAGTGGAACCCAAACGCCGCACCGGATCGGCGAAGGCCGCCGGGTCGAAGTAGGAATTGCCCGTGCCGATGCGGCCCGCCTTGCTGACGTTGCTGTTGACCAGATCGGCGCGTTGCGAACTTTCCGGCGCGTTGAGCGTCGCGCCGTCCGCCGTCACGCTGAAGGGTTGGCCGCTCAGGAAGCTGATGATGTTGTTGATCTGCCAACCGCCCGCCAGCTTCGATGCGACGCCGCCGCCGCTGAGCCACTTGCGTCCTTTGCCGAAGGGCAATTCGGTGATGTTCGAGATTTGCACATTGTGCGTGCGGTCGAAGTTGCTGAGCGAACGGTTCAGGTTGAAATACTGCGGGATGTTGATGCGCAGCCCGTTGTCGCTGTCAGGCACCCCGGCGGTCGTGATGGACTTCGACCAGGTGTAGTTGATGTTGAGCTGGTAGAAGTCTTTGAAGCGCCGATCCAGGCGTGTTTGCAGCGCGTCGTAGTGGCTGTTGCCGACCGGCGACACCAGTTGCACCTGCGCCGTGCGCTTGAACGCGGCGGTGTTGAATTGCCGCCCGGCCTGTCCGCCGTTGATCGGCGACCAGTTCAATTCGGCGAAACCGAGTTGTTTGATCTGCCGCGTCCCCACGTAAGCCACCTCGCCCGTGAAGCCCCATTTCAATTCGCGCTGCACCGCCAGATTCCACGATTGAATGTAGCCGCGATCAAAGCGGTCGGGCAGCGTGACGACCGTCACGTTGG
>JAYUCP010000519.1:0-3607 GCA_043740245.1 Acidobacteriota bacterium
CCAGGTTGGATCATCCACACAACTGCCGATCATCGCTTCCCACGGATCGGTTGGCTGCGCCAGTTGGGGCTCAGCAATCTGTACACTCACAACTTCGCCATGTGCCAGACGGGCAGCCACGGCGGCCTGCACATTATTGACCGCCTCATCCTTTGTCTCACCTGCGCCCACGCAATCAGGCCAGCCGAGCGCCGTGGCGACAAAACCGTTCTGCGGTTGTTTCTCAACAAAAACTTGAAAATCCATTGCGTACCTCCTGAAAAGTGTCGGCACGATGATAAACAAAAAGGGGACTCACGGCGAGTCCCCTTTTGGCTTACAACGTTTGCCAAAGCAAGGCGCCGTTAGAAGTGGAACTTCAACGCGAATTCCAGTTGCCGGGCAGAATTGACCGTGCTGGTTATCTGCCCGAACGTCGTCGAAGTCGGCGTCCAGAGAATGTCCGGCGGGTTGAAGTTGGGATGGTTGGAGAAGTTGAAAAACTCGGAGCGGAAGTCGAAGTACTTGTGCTCCGAGATATAAAACTTCTTGCCGACCGAGAAATCCCAATTGAAATAGCCCGGCGCGGTCAGTATGCCGACGCCCGCGCTGCCGAAGGTGCCCAGGTCAGGCAACGCGAAGGCAGTCGTGCTGTTCGCCGGACAGAATTTGTTGTTCGGGTTGGCGATGTAACAATCGGGGATGGCCGGATTGAGCGCGGGTTGCCCAATCAGGTTGGGCCGCTCTTCGCCACGCGGCGCTTGCAATGAACGCGCCTGATTGAGCCGCACCGTCACCGGGAAGCCCGTGTGATAGCTGACGATGTTACCGACGTTCCAGCCACCCACCAGCGCATTCACCACCGGATGCCAGTCATTGCCGAAGCTGCGGCCTTTGCCCACCGGCAGATCATACGTGCTCGCCACGGTTAAGTTGTGCCGCGCGTCGAAGAAGGCCGAGCCGTAGTTGTAAGCGTGCCGGTTGTAGGCATTGGCCGAATACGCGGCTTGCGCCGCGACGCCGCCGCTGCCGTAATAACCGCGATTGTCGGTCATCGTTTTCGAGAGCGTGTATGAAGCGAGGAACTCCAGCCCGCGTGCGAAGCGTTGGCGGCCGCTCACTTGCAACGAATGGTATTTACTGATTGACCACGAATCGGTCACGCTGGTCTGCGTCACGTCGGGATAGAGGCTGTACAACGGACGGCGCAGTTGCGCAGCAATCCAGCCCGAAGCGGGGCCGGTGCCCGGCAGCGGTTGATTGATGTCGGTCGGCGCGACCAGATGCGTCGCCCAATGGCCGACGTAAGCCGCTGAAACCGAGGTGCTCTTGAACAATTGATGTTCGAGCGTCAGATTCCACTGCTGCGTGAATTGCGGGCGCAGGTCAGGATTCCAAATACGCAGTTGGCCGAAAGGTTTGTCTTTGGCCACCAGATCGGTAAAGCCCTTGGTGATGGTGCCGGGGCCGCTGCTCAGATCGAAGGGCAAATCCGATTCGGTGAAGAAGGGTGGATTGAGCGGCAGCCGCAGATTCGCGCCCGTGCCTTCCATGTATTGCGTGATGCCGTAACCGGCGCGCACGACCAACTTGTTCTTGAAATAATCCGGCGTCCAGGCAAAACCGAGGCGCGGCTCGAAGCCTTTGTAGTAGGACCGGTAAAGCGCGCGGCTGTTGCCATTTTTCCCGGCGAAAAGTTCCTTGCCAGTGGCGATGTCGAAATTGGCCTGCCGGTCAAGCACTTCATAAGCCGGTGACGTGTATTCCCAACGCATCCCTAAGTTGAGCGTCAGGTTGTTGCGCAGCTTGAAATCGTCCTGGAAGAAAATGCCGACACGATTTTGCCGGTGCCCCCAGCCGCCTTTGTTCGTATCGGCGGGGCCGCCACCTTTGCCTTTGTTGCTCAACTGATCAAGCAGGAAGTCAGCGAAGACTTGCCCCGTGAACGTCGCGGTGTAGCTGAAGGCTCCGAGCCGGCCATTGTTACCCGCGTAGAAATTGTTTTGCTGATAACGCTGCAACTGAGCACCCATCTTTAACGAATGCCGGCCCCGCAGCCAGGTCAGGTTGTCGCCGTAATGGAAGGTATTGGTAGTGAAGTACGCATCAGCCAGAGCCGAGCCAACGCCCGTCAGGCCATTGCCCAAGGTGACGCCGCTCAACCCGCTGCGCGCCTGACCGCCGGGAATGCCGAGCTTGGCGTTCGCGTCGCCGATGCCCGCCCAATCAAAACCGTCGCTGAAAACTTTGGCGCGATTGAAGCCGATGCGCGCTTCGTTGATCAGGGTCGGGCTGATCGTGCGCGTCCAGTTGAGCGCGATGTTCTGCGGGCGGCTGAACGTTTTGTTGGTCAGGTTGGTCGGCAACGAGCCTTTGATGCCCAGCACCTCGAAGTTGCCGAACGAGTAACGCCCGGAGAAATTGTCCTTATCGCTCCAACGTTCGTCAATGCGGATGTCGAATTGATGGCCGTCGTATTTGCTAGCCGTCACGACATCCAGAATGCCCGTGCCGTTCGAGGCGTCAATGCGGTTCGGCAGCGGGTAAAGCGAGGCATCGGCAAACAGCGCCTTTGCCACCGGATTGACGACGCGGTTGGCCGGGATGACGCCGAGTACGCCGCCCGCGGCAAAGCAGGCCTGCTGATAATTGACGCCCGCCGTCGGCGTGGCCGGTGTCGCCTGGCAAAGCTGCGTGCGCGGCAACGCCGGGTCGCGGATGAATTGCGAAATGCCTGAGAGGTTGCCCTGCCGCCAGGCCGGCGTCGCCACGCGCACGGTGCCCGCGCCGCCCGTGCGTTGCGCACCGCCTTGATAATCGGTAAAGAAGAAGAGTTTGTTCTTGATGACGGGGCCGCCCAGCGTGCCGCCGAAAATGTTCTGGCGCAGTTTCGACTTGGCCGTTACGCCGCTGCGATTGTTCGACCAGGATTGCGCGTCAATCTTGTCGTTGCGCAAAAACTCAAAGACGTTGCCGCGCCAATTATTCGTGCCCGATTTGATCGTGGCGTTGACCGTCGCGCCGGTGACATTGCCAAATTCCGCCGATGAATTGCTGGTCTCGACGCGAAACTCCGCAATGGCGTCCACACTCGGTTTGTAGCCGATCAGGTTGTTGAGCGTCTCGTCCACCGCCACACCATCGAGCAGAAAGGCATTGCCCTGTTCGCGGTTGCCGTTGACATATGGCCGCCCGCCGGTCGTGTTGGGCTGCGGCGTGGTGAAGCTGCCGACGTTCGGCGAAATCGCGCCCGGCACCAGCAGCGTCAATTGTTGAAAGCTGCGCCCATTGAGCGGCAGGCTGCTGATGGTGTTGCCGGTGATGACATTGCCGACCGTCACGTTTTCGGTTTGCAGCACCGGGGCCACGTCCGAAATCGTCACCGTCTCGCTGACGCCGCCGATCTGCAACGTCAGATTGACGCGCGCCGTCTGGTTCACTTCCAGCTTGACCTCGTTCGAGGTCAGCCGCTTGAAACCATTGGCTTCAACGCTGATGACGTAAAGGCCGACCGGCAAAAACGGAATCGTATAAGCACTGCGGCATAAGTTTTCCAGGATTATGAATCGCGGCAAAGCCGTCAATTGCTGGTTGCCAGTGTTCTTTATCCCCCAAAACTTATGCCCAC
>JAYUCP010000520.1:0-8769 GCA_043740245.1 Acidobacteriota bacterium
CCCGCACGGCGCAGCCACCGCCGCAATCTCCGGCAACCGATACGCCCACCCCGGCGCGTCCACCGCCACGCCCAGCGCGCCCCGCACCCCGCTCCACCATTCCTCAAATTGCGGATGGCGGATGGCGGATTTGAAGAAGCTGTCAGGCCGAACGCCTCACATCCCCCAATCCGCATTCCGCAATCCGCCATCCGCAATCGAAGCTCCCGCTGCGGCCACCACCGGGCGCGCCAGGCATTCGGCCAGCAGCAGCGGATCGTGATCGAGCGCCGCCCACAACGCGCCGAGCACTGCCGGCTGCCGGGTCTGCCGCGCCATCCGATCCAACTCCGCTTGCAACTGCTCCGGTGTGAGCACTGCGCCCGTGAAGACTTCGAGCGCGCGCGACATCCGCAGGTACTCTTCCACCTTCGCGCGCAACGCCGCTGCGGGCAGCACGTCATCCAACATAGAGTTTGGCGCCGGTTTCGGTTGCGGGTTGTCTTTGGGCCAGATGCGCTGCCGCTGGTAGACCGCTTCGATGGCGCGCTGGGCGACGAGGCGCGCGCGGGTGAATTGACGATGGTGGAAAGGGCTGCGAGTGAACATAGACGGCCTCCTTTGTCAGGGTGCGAAACGGTTGTGGTGAATGGTTGATTTACGAAGCGGCTTCAACTTTACTCCTGCTTACGTTAGAGTGCCAATGCTTGAAGAGCCTCAAGCGAGTTTCAATCAATGAGGAGAGATAGAGCCTATGGTAACGATCACGTTTGCCGACCGCGAAACCGAAAAGCGCGCGCTGGCCTTTCTGCTGGGACGTTTCTCCGGTCGAGTGCTCAGCACCGGCGAGCATCTGGTGCCCGAAGCCGCGCTGTCAGCCCTCGCCGACCAGAACATTCCGTTTAGCGTCCAGGGAAAGGCCACTTATGAACAGCAAGTGGCGGCGCTTCGAGGTACTGCTGCCGCTACAGTTTAATGACGGGCGCGACGTGCCCGGCGAATGGCTGGCGGAAGCCGTGCTGGAGATTGTGGATCACTTCGGCGCGGCCAGCTATGAGACGCAAAGAGTCGAAGGGCATTGGCGCAATGATGGCATTCTTTATCGTGACACGCTGGTGCGACTCGTCGTTGATGTGCCCGACTCGGCCACCAATCGGAAGTGGATGAAGCAGTTCAAAGAACGCTGGAAAGCTCGCCTGGAACAACTTGAGTTGTGGCTGGTGAGCTACCGCATTGAGGTTGAATAAAATGGACGAACAGTAATACAAAACCTGGTGGCCGCTGCATCTGCGCGTCGCGTTGGGCGAGGCGTTATCCGCCGAAGAACAACACCGCTACGAAGCCGGGCGCGCGCAACTGCAAGCCGAAGAGCAAGCCGAATTGCGGCACGACGTGACGGAATTACGCGCGTTGCAAGCGCAACTGCGTGACTTGACCGCGCGGGATCAGGAATTGGCGCGCCAGGAAACGCTGCTACGTGAACAGGCGGCGCGGTTGGAACGGCAATATCTGGCGGTCACGGGTCAACCACTCGGCCTTGAGGTCAGCCTTGAGGTCTGAATGCCGCATCCGCTACACGAACAAGTGCGCCGCGCTTTCAATTACCACTGCGGCTATTGCGGCGTGACCGAAGCCGCTGCTGGCGGGCAGTTGACGGTGGATCATTACTGCCCGCGCGCGGCGGGCGGCACGGACGAACTCAGCAATCTGGTCTATGCCTGCCATCGTTGCAATTCGTGCCACCGCCTTTTCTCAGCAGCTTGACCCGGCATTTTGCAAGAGTCCAAGCTATAGTCGTTCTCGCGTCATCCCCAATTGGCCCAATTGGCCCAATTGGCCCGCCCGGCTTTGCATCATCAATGGAGGCAGTATGAATTCATCACGCAAATTGGCACGTTGGCTCGGCACGCTGGCAGTGCTCCTGTTCACCGCCACACTCATTCAAGCGCAAGGCATCATTCTGCCGCGCCCGTGCGATGCGCCGGGGCCGCGTTGCGCGCCGCCCGAATGGCAGCGCCCGTTGCGTGTCAAAAGCATCCGGCTGCAAACCAAAATCACCGATCAGGCCGCCGTCACGCACGTCGAACAGGTCTTCGTCAACGAATCGCCTTACACGCTGGAAGGCACGTACTTTTTCCCGCTGCCCGACGGCGTTTCGATCAGCGAGTTTGCGATGTGGGATGGCGACAAGCGGCTGGTGGGCGAATTCCGCGCGCGTGAAGAAGCCCGGCGCATTTATGACAGCATCGTGCGCGCGCGGCGCGATCCGGCATTGCTCGAATACGCGGGCAAGAATCTGTTTCAGGCCAGCGTCTTCCCCATCGGGCCGCACAGCGAAAAGAAAATCGAATTGACCTATAGCCAGGTGCTGACCGGCGATGCGGGCACGGTGGGGTATCGCTATCCGCTCGGCACGGGCTGGCGCGCGAATGGCTTTATCAACGACGTGCCGCGCCCGGTGCCGATGCCGGGGCCGCGTCCAATCCCGCGCCCAATGCCGCCGATACGTGAAGGCGATGAACGCGATGCGTCGCGCATGCCGCCGCAGCCGCGTCCGAACGTTGGCGTGGTTGCGGGTGAAATCGAAATCGTCTCGCGCATCGCGCTCAAAGGCATTTACTCGCCTTCGCACGATGTCGAAGTCAAACGCAAGGGCGAACGGCGCGCGCGCATTACTTTCGAGACGCGCGCCACCAGCGGGCAGCCCGACTTGCAGTTGTTTTACACCCTGTCCGAACAGGAATTCGGCGCGTCGCTGTTGACGCATCGCGAGCCGGGCAAGGACGGCTATTTCATGCTCTTGCTCGCGCCCAAGGCCGAGTTGGATGAGAAGGCCATCTCGGCCAAAGAGATCGTCTTCGTGCTCGACACCTCGGGTTCGATGGCGGATGACGGCAAGATCGAAAAGGCCCGCGCGGCCTTGCGCTTCGGCGTCAATGCGTTGAATGCGCGCGACCGTTTCAACATCGTCTCGTTCGCGGGCGAAGAGCATCTGTTGAGCGAACGCCTGCTCAACGCCGACGCCGCCGGCAAAAAGCAGGCGCTCGAATTCATCGAACGCCTCAAGGCCACCGGCGGCACCAACATCAACGACGCGCTGCTCGCGGCGTTTAACCAACTAGCGGGTAAGCAACTGCCCGCCAGCGAGCGCCCGCAGATGGTTGTGCTGTTGACTGACGGCCAGCCGACTGTGGGCGTCACTAGCGCCAACAAAATCATGGGCAACGCCAAAGAGGCCAATCGCAGCAACGCGCGGCTGTTCACCTTTGGCGTAGGTTACGACATCAACACGCTGCTGCTCGATGGGCTGGCGGGCGAAGGGCGCGGCGCGGTCACATACATCGAACCGAAGGAAGACATTGAACTGAAGGTGTCGAGCTTTTTCGCCAAGGTCAATCATCCGGTGCTCAGCGATCTGAAACTGGATTGGGGCGGCAGCGAGACTGAGTTGCTGTATCCGCGCGCGCTGCCCGATCTTTTCCACGGCTCGCAGTTGGTGCTGGTCGGGCGTTATCGGCCCAAGGGGGATTTCCGGCTGACACTGACCGGCAAGGTGGCGGGCCGCGAACGGCGCTTCGTGTATGACGATTTGAAGTTCCCCGAAACACAGCGCGACCACGAATTCCTGGCGCACCTGTGGGCGATGCGGCGCGTCGGCCATTTGCTGGATCAGATTCGGCTGAACGGCGAGAACAAAGAGTTGCGCGATGAGATCGTCGCGCTAGGGACGCGCTACGGCATCGTGACGCCGTATACGTCGGCGCTGGTGTTGGAGCCGGGGATGCAGGTCGGTCAGAGTATGCCGATGCCGCCGCCGGGCAATCCGCGACGCGCTACCAGCGCAGATGCAGCCATTAACGGACGCACTATGAGCGAGACAGTCAACATTGCAGGCGCACCCGGCATAGGCGGTGGTATTTCAGGCGAAGCTGCCGTCAAGGCCAGCAAGCAAAAAGCTGAGATGGAGCGTTCGGACAAAGTCGTCATCAACCCGTCCACCAATGACGCGCTGCGCCAAGTCGCAGGCAAGACCTTCTACCTGCGCGACGGTGTCTGGACGGACAGCGAATTCAAAGCAGAGGCCAAATTGCCCGAAGTCAATTTGAAATTCGCCAGCGAGGAGTATTTCAAACTCATCAACCAAACGCCGAAGCTGGCTGATTTCTTCGCGCTGGGCCAACGCGTCACGGTGGTGTGGCAAGGCAAGGTCTACCGGGTCGTCGAATAGGGCGGCCACGGGGATCAAAGTACGGCAAACTGTTAGTTTGCCGGGCTGCTGAATCAGAGCTACTGGTGAAAAGCCACGGCTCTGAAGGCCAAGTCTACGGCAAACTAACAGTTTGCCGTACCTTTGGCGCGTCTGGCGTCTTGGCGTTTATACTCGGCTCACCTTGATTTCAACCCCCAGAGGAAACGTTCGCATGAATCAACAGGCCCGCGAGATGAAACTCGATTGGGACAAGCGCGCGGCTGAGGACGCCCGCTGGTATATCAACACCGTGCGCCGCCAGCAGACCGAAGCAGAGTTCGACGCCGGCGGCCGCCACGAAGTGCAAAGCCAAATCGTGGACAGCCTCGCGCTGCTCACCGGTGACCGCGACCCGCGCCAATTGCGGCTGCTGGAAATCGGCTGCGGCATCGGGCGTATGACCAAACACCTGGCTGAAATCTTCGGCGAAGTTTACGCGGTGGATGTGTCGGCGGAGATGATTCGGCAGGCCCAGGCGCGCTTGCCGGGGCTGGCGAACGTGCGGCTGTTTGAAACGAGCGGCGAGGATTTCGCGCTGTTCCCAGACCAAAGCTTTGATGTGATTTTCTCGGCCTATGTTTTTCAGCACGTCCCCAGCACCGCCATTATTCGCGGCAATCTGGTGGACGCCTGGCGCGTGCTCAAACCGGGCGGCGTTTTCAAATTCGTGACCAACGGCGTGACGGCGGAAACGGCAGACACGAAAGACTCATGGAATGGCGTGGCGTTCCCCGAAGCTGCGCTGCGGCAACTGGCGCACGAACTCGGCGCGCAATCACTGGGGCTGTTTGGCGAAGAGACGCAATACTGCTGGACGATGCTGCGCCGCCGCGTGCACCCGCAACCGCACGCACGCACGCACGCGCCACAGGTTGTTTTGTGCGGGCACGCCGATGACCTGGCGCGCACTGAAGTTTCTCTGAGCGGCGCGCGGCCTTATTTGACGCTGGTGTTGGCGGGCGCATTCAGTGAATGGGATGATGCGGCGTCGGTCACGATTGAGTTAGCTGGCCGTACGATTTTGCCGCGCTACGCGGGGCCGCCGGGTGCGAATGTGCTGGCCGCGCTGCCAGCCCACGTGGCCGAGTCGCTTTTCCAGGTAAATCTGCAGCTCGCCACTGATTTGCCCTTGGGCGAGTTGCCGTTGTGTGTGCATTGGGGTGACGGCGCGGTCACGAGAGCAAGCGTAAAACTTGTGCGCTAACACAAAAGGGTGAAGCGGCCCTGTGGCGCTTCACCCTTGTTGTTATTGCAGGACGGACTGAAGTCTGTCCGAACTCGTCAGGCGCGCAGGACAGACTAAAGTCCGTCCTTCGCTTTTTAGAATACCGGCACGGTGATCGTGTAAGTCGTCAACAATTGCAGCACGTGCATATTGTGCCCGCCATTGAAAATCGCGCCGCGATTTTGGGCATAGCCAAAAATCGGCTTGCCGCTACCGTTAAAGCGAATCCAGCCGGTGCGCCCAGCCGGGATTTGGGTATTGAGTCCGCCCGTGATGCGCAATGAATTGAGTAAAAACGTGCTGTAGCATGAGACGGAGATGCTCGTAGAAAAGGCAGTTTCGGTATCGTTGTAAACGATAGTAAATAACCGCGTCGAAGGCGGCGGCGTGCCAATCGCCAAATTGCTGGTGGGGGTCAGTAAATTGATCTGCGTGCTGTCGGTCACCTGGCTGTTAAAATTCGACAGGCCAATCGCCGCCGGCAGGCGTTCGTATTGAATGCCGTCAAACACCAAGAGTCCACTGCCAGCGCCATCGTCAGGAATAAGGTTATCAGAAATCTTGGCGATACCGATGGCCTGAATGTTCGCTTGCCGCCCATCCGTCTCGCGGATGTATTCATCACCGATCAGCCAATTTAACTTATTGGATCCGCCATCCGTCGCCAGCGCTACGATATAGCCCGTAACACCCGGATCGAAATCGCTCATCAAAAGGGTCGCGGTCTGGTTGCGGGTCAGGCTGATAAAGGAATCGGCCACCGAGCAACTGCTGCCATCCACGGCAAACAAGTGGATGTTGATGTCCAGGGTTTGGCTGGTGTTGGTGATGTTGATTTGCGTGTCGCCCAACTGTGGCGCCGAGGCATTGCTGGTGTATTTCGGGAAGATCAAGATGCTCGACGGTTTGAAATCGCTGAGCACGCTATACTGCGGCGGATTGTTTATCGTCGGCACTGGTGTTGGGGTTGGCGCCTGCGTGAAGACGACCGCGCTAAACAGGTTGAGCGCAATCAAAACAAAAACGAGCTTGGTGAGGTTGTGTGTACGTAGTCTTTTCATAAGCCTTCCTCCGAAGTCCCAAAAGTCCAAATGATCAAAAACCTAAAGTGAGTGTGCGACAGAGCCTTGCATAGCTCAAAGCGCTTGGGGGTTTACCGACGCCAATCGGGGGCAAGCGGGATGTTCACGGTGCTTCAAGTGATGATTTAACGAGCCAGCGAGTTGCTGCAATTTTTGCAACACTCAAAATTATTACGGGGTGTTTGGATAAGGGCTTCGAGTTAAACGCACATTCCAAAGTGAGGCGGCGATTTCGGGGAAGATCACCTGAAGCTTCAACCACCTTAACAAGACTGCCAATCCGTTAAGGCGAGCGCATCTTACACAACCGCCGCAGAAAGGCGCAAACGATTTATGGGCAAGGGCGTTCAACGCCACATTAATTCCAAGCGGCAATGAAGAAGAGTCTTGCCGCAGATGGACGCAGAGCAACGCTGATCAGCCTGCGCCCCATTGGATTGATCCGCATTTCTCAACGTCTATCTGCGGCTTAGTTCCCTGCCTGTTTGTAACACCAAATGGCTGCGCTATACTCCGCGCGATTTTTTCCTTGCCCGCATTCCAGAACAGCAAGCAAACGCATTTGAGATTGACTGATGAGTGAGACCAAAAACACCAACTATCGCCGCGTCGCCACGCTCAAAACGGCGGCTGATTTTGCGGCCTACCTGCAACAACTCGGCGTCGAATTGGGCTTTGACCGCGAACTGCAACACGGCCCGCAAGCGCCACTGGCACAGCCCTACGACTTGGACGGCTGCACCATCGGCAACCGCTTCTGCATTCTGCCGATGGAAGGCTGGGACGGCACGACGGATGGCCGCCCTTCGGATTTGACCAAACGCCGCTGGCAGCATTTCGGCGCGAGCGGCGCGAAGCTGATCTGGGGCGGCGAGGCCGTCGCCGTGCGGCCCGACGGGCGCGCCAATCCGCATCAATTGCTGTCGAACGACGCGAACGCAGGCGAACTGGCAGGGCTGCGCAACATTCTGATTGAGGCGCACGAGAACAAATGCGGGCGCAGCGATGACTTGCTCATCGGCTTGCAACTGACGCATTCGGGCCGCTTCGCGCGTCCGAATGACAAAAAGAAATTGGAGCCGCGTATCCTTTACCGCCACCCGCTGTTGGATCGCAAATTCGGCATCAGCGACGACAGTGCGCTGTTCAGCGACGGCGAGATTGACGACCTGATCGGCGCTTTCGTCAAAGCCGCCGTGTGGGCACAAACGGCTGGTTACACCTTCGTAGATTTGAAACATTGCCACGGCTACCTGGGCCACGAATTCCTCAGCGCCCGCACGCGGCCCGGGCGCTATGGCGGCAGCTTTGAGAATCGCACGCGCTTCTTGCGCGAACTGGTGGCGGGCATTCGCCGTGATGCGCCGGGGCTGCAATGCGGCGTGCGGCTGAGCGCCTTTGATCTGCTGCCTTTTAAGATGGGCGAAGATAAACGCGGCGTCCCCGAAACGCACGAGGGCGCATATCCGTTCAGCTTTGGCGGCAGCGCCGAAAATCCGTTGCAGATAGATTTGGCCGAAGCATTTCAATTCCTTGAACTGCTCACTGCGTTGGGCATCAAGCTGGTTTGCATTTCGGCGGGCTCGCCCTACTACAATCCGCACATTCAACGCCCGGCGCTCTTCCCGCCTTCGGATGGCTATCTGCCACCCGAAGACCCGCTGGTGGGCGTAGCGCGGCAAATCGCGGCGACCGCTCAGTTGAAAGCGCGCCATCCCGAATTGTGCATCGTTGGTTCGGGCTACACCTATTTGCAAGAATGGCTGCCCCACGTCGGCCAGCATTATGTGCGCACCGGGCAAGTAGATTTCGTGGGCCTGGGACGGCTGGTGTTGTCCTATCACGACCTGCCTTTCGATGTGGTTAACGGCCGTCCGCTGCAAACCAAACGCATCTGCCGCACCTTCAGCGATTGCACGACGGGGCCGCGCAACGGCCTGGTGTCGGGCTGCTATCCGCTCGATCCTTTTTATAAGGAGCACCCGCAACACGCCGAGTTGAAAGCCTTCAAACAGTCCTTAAAGTAGCCGTGATTCCAAATCAGCGTAGCGGTTGGGCTACAAGTTTCGGTAGTGGCTAAGTTAGGTGGGATGTGTCAGTAGCCCGCGCGTGAGCAAGGGCTTTACTGGCAACAGACAGCCCTTGCTCACGCCTTGTCATTACCCAGTATTTTCGAGTTTATGAGACAAGCGAACCCCTTCAACCAATGTTTGCAAAGTGAGGTAGCCACGCCA
>JAYUCP010000521.1:0-8756 GCA_043740245.1 Acidobacteriota bacterium
CCCCGGTCGCGTTTGACGGAATCGAAGGTGTCAAATGCCACCGGGGCAGACACGCAGGTCTGCCCCTACGTTGTTTGTTGCCAGGGTTCTTGCCATCCCTCAAATTCAGCTTGATGGAGTACTACAGTACAGCGCGCGCCGTTCACTTCGCCGCCAACAGCTTGCCCTCGGCGATGCTCAGTTCGGGACGGTAGCGCAGCAGGCAGGCTTCATCCGCTACGACCACGCCCTGTGGCAGTTGGTCGTAAAGCTTCTGCGCCGCGTCCGCGCCGAGCAGTTCGCGCAGGCCCTTCGCGTCGTCCAACTCGGCGAAATTCACCATGGGGCGAATCATCACGTAACCGTAGCTGTCGCCGCCGAAACGCACGCGGTAGCGCCACTGGCCGAGCATCGTGGTTTGCGTGAGCAGCTTCAGGCGCGCGGGGATTTCGACGTTGCGGTAGTAGTTCTCGTACTCGCGCTCGCGGCCCGGCGCGACCTTGATGAAGCGCAGCACTGCCGCCTTCTGCATGCCCGCTTTGTAATTCGGACTGGTCCAACTCAACGCGGGCAAGTGCTCGATGGTGTAAGACTCTTCCTCGGCCAGCAGCCGTGAATGCTTTTGCCAGAAGGCGTCGCGCGCTTTTGGGTCGAGCGCGCGGCTGATGCCAATCGGGTTATCTAAGTTGGCAAAGTTGGCGATGGGGCTAATGACGACCCGCCCGCCTCTGCCGCCACTCGCCAGTGTCCAGACATCCATCTGCTGAATGCCGCCCTTGATGCGCAGCGGGTTCATCTCGGTGCGGATGAAGTTGTCGTAATCCGGCCCCAGCCCCGGTTGCGGACGGCGAATCATCAGGTTGTACAACTGATGTTTCTCAGTGCTGGGCGCGGCGGTTTGCTGCGCCGCCACGGTTTGCGCGGTCGGCGCGGTCGTTGCTTGACAGGCCGTCAACGCTAATGCGCAAACGGCGAGCAGGAATGGGATGACTCGTTTCATAGTTTTTTTCCTCTTACGGTTGTTGCGTTAGAATCCCCGCCGTTGACCAAACAGCATCAGCAAACGGAGGTTGTGAAATGACGACACTCGAACAAACCATCGAAACCATCCGCACGTGGCCGCCCGCTGACCGCCAACGCTTGCAGCTTTTCTTGCAAGAGCAGGCCGCGCGCGACGCCGCGCCGGAAGCGCCCGACAGCGCCGCGCAGGAAAAAGCCGAACGACTGCGCCAGGAGCTTGACGATTACCGCCGCGCCAAAGCGTGGATGGCCGCGCATCGCGCCGAATACCTGAATCAGTGGGTCGTACTCGAAGGCGACCGGCTCATCAGCCACGGCTTCGACGGCCATCGCGTGGCGGATGAGGCGCGCGCTGCCGGCATCACCGCACCCTTCCTGGTGCAAATTCTGGAGGAGCCTGCCGCCTGGTGCGGCGCTTGGTTGTGACGACTTCCTTGTCTTGCGCCTGGCGCAGCTTCCTTCACACGTCTTCCCGCGCTGAACCGCGCGGCAACCCGTAGCGCAAACGGCCCGCCATTCGTGGCTCCACCAGTCCGAACTTCCCCCGCTCCGTAGGAGCGCAATGTTTATAGAAACACCATCGCCACAGCTCACCAGCTCCGGAGGAGCGGCATCTGTCGGGCGCAGATGCCGCTCCTCCGGAGCTCGTCAGCAACCCTCGCAACCCTCTATAAACATTGCGCTCCTACGGAGCGGGGGGAACCTGTGCAGCCACCAATGCCGGATAGTTCGCGCTGTGGCTGCCACGCTTTCGCTGTCCCTCAATTCGCCGCCACCACCACTGGCTTCCCAGCAAAAATGCTGAGTGTTTCGCTTTATTCCAACACCTCATCAATAGACTTGCGTGGACGTGAGAAACGTCGCTTGCGCGCGGTCTTCGAACACCTGGAACTCGGCAATCAGGCCGTCGCGCAAGGCGGCGATGTGTACCCATTGCTGTTCCTGCACCTGTTGCGTCGCGCGGTCGTAATGCCGCAAACGCCCGCGCACGATGACGCTGTTGCCGCTCGTGAGAAATTCAGACGGCTCGAACAACTCGCAGCGCGCGGCCAGCGCGAAATAGCGCACCACGCCGTCGCGCCCAAACCACAAATGCGCGGTCGCGTTGCCGCTGTTGGGCATAATCAAGCGCACCTGCGGGTCGAACAGGTTCAGCAACCGGCCCGGCTCGCCGTCATTGAACGTTTGATAAGCCGCCCGAATCACTCCGAGATTCGCCATTTCGGGATAATGCATAACGTACCTCCAAGGAAAATGGGTGGGTGGATGGGTTAAGTTGACCGGCAAAATAAACCTGGCACGTAGCGATAGACCGCCGATTCCTGCGACAGCGCGAGTTTGAGCTTGGGAATGTGGTTGGTGAAGGTGTTGTGGTTCATTTCGGTTTCTCCTTTTTGAATTGGTTTGCTTGGGACAGTGCGCTGGGAAAACGTACCGTAGGTTGTCGAACCGGCGGCCGCCGCCGTGCCGCTCAGGACAAGTACACGAGCGCGAGCGCGACGGCCGCCGGGAGCGCCTGGAACACGAGTATCCCGAGCGTTACCTTTCGACTATTGGCAGTGGCGGCGCCATACAAGCCCGCGATCAACACACAGCCAAGAAAGAATACTTTGACACTCGTTGCCTGCGTACCCGGGCTGAGTCCCCAGAGTCCCCAGGCCAGCCCCGCCGCCAGGAAGCCGTTGTAGAGGCCCTGATTTTTCGCGAGCGACTTTGAGGCAGTGGCGAACTCGTGCTTCTGCTCCATATCGAAAGCCCACAGGCCGATAGGCTTGTCCCAGAGAAACATCTCAAGGACCAGGAAGCCAGCCTGTAGCAGGCTGACCAGCTTAACGAAGTTATTTGCGATGGTTGTCATTTGCGTCTCCTTGTTCGCGGGACTGACAGCAGCGCCGCTACTGACTAAGGCGCATTCCCGGCGGCAAAGCGGCCAAACGATTCGGAAAAATAGCGCGCGTGCTGGGGCTGTGTTAGATTGCGCGCGATTCGGACAGTACTCACCACTTAACCACGGAACAGTTTGAGGCGCGGCAGATGACAAGTTCCTCTAACCACGAAGGCACACACGAAGTCACACGTTTGCTGATGGCCTGGGGCGCGGGCGACAGCGCAGCCCTCGCGCAACTCGCTCCGCTGGTCGAGGCCGAACTGGAGCAGTTGGCGCACGCCTATCTGCGTAAAGAACGCGCGGGCCACACGCTGCAAACGGGCGCGCTGGTCAACGAAGCTTACTTGCGTTTGATTGATTGGCAGAGCGTAGGCTGGCAGAACCGCGCCCATTTCGTCGGTGTGGCGGCCCGCTTGATGCGCAACGTGCTGGTGGATTACGCGCGCCGCCGCCGGCAACAGAAACGCGCGGGCGCGCAGTTGCGCGTCTCGCTGAGCCTGGCGGCTGGGGAACCGCAACCGCACGACCCCGATTTGGAGGCGCTCGACGACGCCTTGCGGACGCTGGCCGCCTTCGATGCGCGCCAGAGCCGCATCGTTGAGTTGCGCTTTTTTGGCGGCTTGTCAGAGAAAGAAGTGGCCGAGGTGTTGCACATCAGCGAACGCACCGTGCGCCGCGAATGGAGCGTGGCGCAGGCTTGGCTCTACCGCGAATTGCGGCGGGGTGAACCGGACAAGGCCAACCACGGGGCACACGGGGAGCACGGGGAAAGCCAATAATCATGGCGGTATCCCTGTGTGCCCCGTGGGCCCCGTGGTTGAGCCTGTCTGCCAATCTTCTGATGAATTTGAATTGTCATGGACGTTGCGCGTTGGGAACAAATCAAAGAGCTTTATCACGCCGCGCTCGAACGCCCTGAAGTCGAGCGCGCGGCGTGGCTCGCCACGGCTTGCGCCGGTGATGAGGCTTTGCAGCGCGAAGCCGCCGCGCTGTTGGCCGCGCACACCGCAGCGCCCGACTTCCTGGCCGTGCCCGCGCTCGAACGCGAAGCCAAAGCCGCCGCCGTCACGTTCGCGCGGCCTGCCATTGCTGAACAATTCAGCCACTATCAAATCCTGGGGCCGTTGGGCGCGGGCGGCATGGGTGAGGTTTATCTGGCGCGCGACACGGCGCTCGACCGGCGCGTGGCGATCAAGGTTTTGCCCGCGCGCTTCACCGCCGACGCCGAACGCCTGCGCCGTTTCACCAGCGAAGCCAAGACCGCCAGCGCGCTCAATCATCCGAACATCATCACGATTCACGAGATCGGCCAGTTGGAAACCGCCATCGGCTCCGTGCCTTACCTGGTCACCGAATTTATCGAAGGCGAAACGCTGCGCGCATGTTTGCAAGCGGGCAAGCTGCCGCTGACGCAGGCGCTCGACCTCGTGCTGCAAATCGCCGCCGCGCTCGCCGCCGCGCACCAGGCGGGCATCGTGCACCGTGACATCAAACCCGAAAACGTGATGGTGCGGCCCGACGGTCTGATCAAGCTGCTTGATTTCGGCCTCGCCAAACTAACCGAGCCAACCGTGCCAGTTGCGCCAACCGCGCCGGAGCGTGCCGCCGCCATGCCGCACGGCGACAGCAGCGCGAGCGGCGGGGTGCTGGGCACACCGCGCTACATGTCACCTGAGCAGGCGCGCGGCGAGAGTGTTGACACGCGGACGGACATCTTCAGCCTGGGCGTGCTGCTTTACGAAATGCTCGCGGGCGCGCCGCCGTTCAAGGGCGCGACGGTGCATGAAATCATCGCCGCCATCCTGCGTGACGAGCCGCTGCCGCTCAGCGCGCACTTGCCCGGCATGCCCAGCGCCTTGGAACGTATCATCGGCCAGACGCTGCGCAAAGAACGCGGCGCACGTTATCAAACCGCCGGCGGTCTGCTCGCTGATTTGCAGGTGTTGAAGCATGAACTCGAATTGCCGGTGAAATGGGGGCTGGCCGGCCAAGCAAACCCGCTGGTGGCGGCGCGCCTTCCGCCGGATGTGCTCACCGCTGCCTTGCACGGGTTGGCTGACCGCATCCAGCCACGCCGCGCATCTGTGCCGCCCGGGTTAAACGAAAAAGACTTGCTGTTGCTGGCGGATTTCGAAAACCAGACCGGCGACCCGGTGTTTGACGGGACGCTCAAACAGGGGCTGGCGATGCAGTTGCGCCAATCGCCTTGCCTGGGACTGTTTCCCGAAGAGCGCGTGCGGCACACGCTGCGGCTGATGCGGCTTTCACCCGACGAGCGCGTCACCGTCTCCATCGCGCGCGCGCTTTGCGTGCGCCACAACCTGAAGGCGTTCATTGCCGGTTCCATCGTTCCGCTCGGCAGCCATTTCATCATCACGCTCGCAGCCATTCACGGCCAAACGGGTGAGACAATGGAAAGCGAGCAGGTCGAAGCCAAAGGCAAAGAGCAGGTCTTGCGCGCGCTCTCGCGGGCGGCCACGCGGCTACGCGCAAAACTCGGCGAATCGCTGCCTTCGATCCAGCAATTCAACACGGAATTGGAAGAGACCACGACGCAAAAGCTCGAAGCTTTTCAAGCTTACGCACAAGGTTATGAACAGATGCTCAACGGCCGCATCCAGGACGCGCTCAGGCTGTATCAGCGCGCCGTGGAACTCGACCCTGACTTCGCTTACGCCTGGAGCATGCTTTCGATGCACCATTACCACACCGGGCGTCCGGGGCTGTCCGCCGAATATGCCGCGAAAGCTTTCGCCCTGCGCGGACGTCTGAGCGCATACGAGCAACCGCAAATTACCTTCCGCTACCATTTCAATTGCACCGGCGACATGAATCAGGCGCTGGAAGCCGCGCTTTTGTTCAAGCGCATGTACCCGCACACTTCCACGGCGCCGATTGACCTCGTAGCCATCTACGATCTGCTCGGATGCCACGAAGCTGCTGTCGCTGAAGGCCGCGAAGCCGTGCGCCTCAGTCCCACTTTCGGTCCGGCCTATTGGTATTTGGGCCGCACGCTGTTGCGGGTCAGCCGCTTCGCTGAGGCCAAAGAGGTTTTCCGGCAGGCGCTCGAATATAAATTTGATGTGATCAACGTTCACGCCGCGCTTTACCAGATTGCTTTTGCCGAAGGCGACACGGCGGGACTGCAACAACAGCTTGCTTGGGCGCAGGGCAGGCCGGACGAATTCGTTGCACTCGACTGGCAAGCAGGCGCGGCGGCCTGCGCGGGGCAATGGCGCCAGGCACGGGAATGCGCGCGCCGCGCGATTGACCTGGCCGCGCACGGCGACGCGCAAGAACTGGCCGCCCGCTATGCGACGGAGCAGGCGCTACGTGGCGCGGTGCTTGCAGATTATGCGCAAGCCAAAGCCGATGCTGCTCACGGCTTGCAACTCGCGAACGGGCGCGCCTCACTGCCACGCGCGGCGCTCGCCCTGGCCTTGTGCGGCGAAACCGAGCAGGTTAGGCCGCTCATTGACGAATTAAGCCAACGCTATCCCGAAGACACCGTGATCAATTCGATCTGGCTGCCCACGATTCGCGCGGCACTGGCCCTGCAAAGTGACAACGCTGCGCAGGCGCTCGCCCTGCTGGAAACCACGACGAGTTACGAAGCGGCGGCGGAGTTCTGGCCGCAATCTTTGCGCGGGCAGGCCTATTTGCAGCTCGGACGCGGGGCCGAAGCGGCGGCGGAGTTTCAAAAGATTCTCGCGCACCGTGGGCATGCGCCGCTCTCGCCGTTGTATCCGCTGGCGCAACTCGGACTGGCGCGGGCGGCGGCGCTGGCAGGTGATATGGCGCAGAGCCGTCGGGCTTACGAAGATTTTTTTGCGGCGTGGCAAGCGGCGGATGCTGACCTGCCAATGTTGAATGAGGCGAGGCGCGAGTATGAAAGGTGAGTTGTTCAAGTAGTTCGCCGCTGCGGCTGTCAGCGCCATTCCGCCGGGCCAAATCGAACTGTACCGTAGGTTGTCCAACCTGCGGAGGTCTCCGGCAGCAAACCGGATTGGCGGGCCAAAATGCTTCCCTGCCGAGTCCCCGCAGGTTGGACAAGCTACGGTACAGTTTCTGAGGAGGCTGCCGTCGCCGAGTAAGGCCTACTCGGCTGACTTCTTCGCCTTCGGCCTGAAATTCGCCGCCAGCACCTTCTTGCGCATCCTGATTGATTGCGGCGTGACCTCGACCAGTTCGTCATCGGCCAGATATTCAATCGCCTGTTCCAGCGTCAGGTCGCGCACCGGCACCAGCCGCAGCGCGTCACCTGTAATTGGCGTTATCTGTGCGTCAGGTTGATGCGGATGAGCAAGGGCTTTTGCAACGATTGCGCCGAAGCCAGTCCGTAAGCGCAATTTTCCGCCGGGCGCGCATCGCTCACCAGCTTGAAATCTTTGGCCTGGCTGGCCGCTTTGACGTTCTCGCCCGCGCTCGCGGTGAGTTCATTCAAGCGGGATGGCCCCTTGCCATAACCCGCCAGCGATTTCGCCGAGAAGATAAACACCAGTTGTTCCGTCCCCGGATTTTCATCGAATTCGAACCACAGCTCGGGGTCGCGCGGAATCGCGTAACCTTTCGTTTGCCCTACCAACTCGGTCGCGCCCGCGTAAGGATAAAGCGTCTGCCAAGCGCCCTTCGTCCCTTGGTTAATGATGTTGACGTAGGCGTTGAAATTCGTCTGAAAATGAAACTTCACCTTGTCGCCGGAACGAAACGGGAAGTTGAGCGGCACGGACGTCACCGCGTCGTCGCGTTTCAACGTGAGCCAGACCTTGACGCCCGGCTGGCCCTGTTGGGGGTTTTGGGCGTGCGCCAAAAACAGGTTCTTCGCATTCTCGCCTTCTTCATTTTGTAGCAGCGTCATCGCCGGGCTTCCGGCCAAAACACAGGCGCAGAGCGCGCATAACAAAAGCAGCTTGTTCATAGATGGTTCCTTTTTTCCGCAAGATCGGGCGCTTATGTCGCCCACTACCCTAAGAGCGCGCGACAGACGACAAACAGGTCACGGATAAATAACTTTTTTTGCGCTTCACTGCGGCAAGCGCGCGGTATTAGCGCCCAGCCGCGTGGCGATCCAGGCGCGTGCCGGGTTCCATTCGCGTTTGACGGTGCTGAGGCTGATGTCGAGGGTGTGGGCGATTTCTTCGTGGGTGAGGCCGCCGAGTTTGAGCACTACGACCTGGGCCGCGCGTTCGTCTTTTTCTTTCAGTTCGGCGACGGCCTGGCCGAAGCGGTCGAGCAACAGGGCGAATTCTATCGCCGCTGCTTCATCGGTTCCCGCGACGAGTTCGGCGTGTTCCAGCGGGGCGCGTTGGCCGTAATGTTTGGCTTCGACCAGCCGTTTGCGCGCCCGCGAAATCAGATGCCGGTGCATCAGCCACGCCGCGTAAGCCTTGAAATGCGTGCTGTCGTTATAATCGCGCAGCCCCGGTTTGAGTTTCAGGTAAATGTCGTTGACCAGATCGCCGGTTTCCATCGTGTAGCCGCGATATTCGTGCCGCAAAATGATCGAAGCCATCTGGTCGAGTTCGGGTTTGATGAGTTCGGCCAGCGCTTCTTCGGCCTGCCGGTCGCCTTGCCTGACACGGATGAGCAATTCGGTAATCTCGCCGGGCGCGATTGCTGACATGCGATGGGCTTCCTCCTGTTGAATGGGTCTGAAGTTTGCTTGCCGTCGCGCGCTGCTTACGGCTGGCGCGACGCCGATTTATAGCACAAGCGCGACGAACGACGGAATCCGCCTTGCAACGCGGCAGCGTGTCCGTAGCCCGACCGTTAGCCTTGTCATTACCCAGTTTTTTGCACGGGACTTGACAGCCTTGCGTCACACCTATCTCCTTTTGAAGTAACAGTTTACTTTGGAGGAGACAGAGCA
>JAYUCP010000522.1:0-8746 GCA_043740245.1 Acidobacteriota bacterium
CGCTGACTATTTAACCAATTGATCGAAAGGTCTTAAGGCATGAAATTTTATTTCGCTGTATTGATAACACTAACCCTTTTTGCTACTGCCGCCTTCGCGCAAAACACCGCGCAACAACTCGGCTTCGGCCCCACTGACAAAGTGCTGCTGGTGCACGCCGATGACGTGGGCATGTCCCATTCAGTCAATCTGGCGACGATGGAAGCGCTCAAACACGGGATGGTCACGTCGGCCAGCATCATGATTCCCTGCCCCTGGATGCCCGAAATCGCGGCGTATGCGCGCGAGCACCCCGACGTGGATTTCGGTTTGCACCTGACGCTGACCAGCGAGTGGAAGTATTTCCGCTGGCGGCCCGTCGCGCCGCCCGACAAGGTGAAAGGCCTGCTCGACCCCGAAGGCTATATGTGGCGTTCGGAACGCGACACGGCGAAGAACGCCACGCCGCAAGAGATCGAAACCGAAATCCGCGCGCAGATCGAACGCGCGCTGGCCTTCGGCATCAAGCCCACGCATCTGGATACGCATATGGGGACACTGTATACGCGGCAGGATTACTTCGACGTTTACACGCGGCTGGGCAAGGAATTCGGCATCCCGGTGATGGTCATGCGCGCGACGCCAGAAGCGCTTGCCTATGGCAAAACGTCCGGTTCGCCGATTGGCGAGGCTGCGTTGCGCAAGATCGAGGCGGATGGCTTCGTGCTGTTGGACTATCTGGTGACGGGCGTGACGGGCGTGCCGGGCAAGACCTTTGCCGAACGCAAGCAGGCCTATCACGATTTGCTGCGCAACCTGAAACCCGGCGTGACGATGCTGATCGTGCATCTGGGCTTGGACAATGACGAACTCAAAGGCATCACCGGTTCGTGGCAACAGCGCCACGCCGACTTCCTCTCGTTCACAGACCCGGAAACGCAGGCGTTGCTGAAAGAGTTGGGCATCAAGCTGACCACCTGGCGCGCGCTGGGCAAGCTGGCGTGGAAGAAATAAGCGGAGAAGATTATGCCTTGTTGTTATCGAATGATATTGCTGTGCGTGTTGTGCGCGCTGCTTGGCCTGACGCAATGGACGCCCGCGCAAACCGCGCGCAAGCGTGCGGCGAAAAAGCCAACGCCGACGCCCACCTCGCCGCCAGCGGCAGGCGGCATCGTCCCGCGCCGCGTGGGACAGCCCGCGCCCACGCCGTATCCGCCGGGCACGCCGCCGAAACGCTACGCGCTGAAAGGCAAAATCTATGCACTCCACCCGCAGCTTTCGTTGGCCGAGGTCGAGCACGAGGCGATTGCCGATTACATGGAAGCGATGACGATGAAGTTCCCGCTCAAAGACAAACGGCTGTTTGACCGGCTCAAAGCCGGCGACCGCATCACGGCGACGCTGGTGGTGAGCCAGACCAGTGGAGATTGGTATTTGGAAAACGTCGTGAAGAAGAAGTGAGTTGTATTGACAGCGTTTGCGGCGGATTGGAAGATGCGTTTGATGACGAGACCGACGCCACATTCCCCGACTGATGCCAAACGGTTGATCGAGCAAATTGTCGAGCAGGGCAGCGTGTTGCTCAGCGCGCATTGCAAACGCGACAGCATGCCGTTACGTGGTGTGACCTTTGCTGATTTGCTGCACGTGCTGACGCACGGACAGATTGCGCAAGCGCCGGTCTGGGACAGCCAACATCAGAACTGGAAGTATCACGTCGCGGGTTTCGATCTGGACGGCGATCAACTCACCGCCATCACTGTGATTATCGAGAGCGATTTTACGGTGCGTGTGCTCACGGTGTTTTAAGGAGTAACGATGAACAAATGTGAAAGCTGCGGCGCCAACCTGACCGTCAAAACCGGGCAGACCTATCACTTCACGGAAAGCGGCGTGAATAACGTTTACCTGGAAAACCTACAGGTCGAAGTTTGCCGCAAATGCAAAACGGTCGCGCCGTATTTGCCGCAAGCACGCCAATTAATGGAAACGATCGGCCGTGCGCTGGCCGCACAACCTGCACCGCTGACGGGGGCTGCCGTGCGTTTCTTGCGCAAACAAGCTGGGCACAACACCGCGTCCTGGGCGCGGCTGGTGCGCGCGGACGCGGTTACGCAAACGCGTTGGGAAACCGGCGAGTTAGCGTTGGAACCGCCCACGGAATTGCTGCACCGGCTGGTCTATGGCTACCTGCTGGCCGAGCGCACAGAAGGTAAACTGCCAAGTCAGTTGCTTGAACGATTGGCTGACAGCCCGGTTGGACGAGCAGCAGTGCTCATTGTCATCAATGCGGAGAAGCCCGGCGAGTACGCCTATCGGCCAGCCGAAGCGGACAAGCGTTTGCGCCGCGCGGCTTGAACCATTGCGTCACGCCGCATCCTCACGCCACATCCTCACGCCACATCCTCACGCCACATCTGGCAATTCCCCGCCCGCGCCATTCTTGCGATTGCGCAAGGCATTGACGATGAGGAACACGATGATTGCCGCCGCCAGCGCCAGCCCGATCTTTGGATAATGCTGCTTGAACAAATCCGCCGCGTGTTCGCCGTAACGCACCGCCAGCCAGCCTTCCAAGCCGTAACGCACACAGCGTCCGATGAACAGCGCCAGCAGGAAGCGCCAGACATTCACGCGAAAGACGCCGGCGGAAAGCAGAAAAAGCTTGAGCGGAAACGGCGGCGGCAGAAGCGCGCCGGCCAGCAGCGCCCAGGTGTCGTAACGATCCAATAACTGGCTGACGCGCGCGCGCCGTTCGGGGCTGAACTTGCGCAGCGCCGCCGCGCCGGTTTTGTAACCGATCCAATACGGCATCAGACAACCGAGCGTCGAACCCACCACGGCCGCCAGCACATACAACGGCATCATGGTGTGATTCAAATGCGACAGCGTCATCACCACCGCATCCGGCCCACCCGCCAGAGGCAGGAAGGCCGCGTCCAGCAGCGCAATCGCAAACACGCCGAGCGTGCCGAACGCAACCAGCGTGACCTGGACGGTTTTGAGCCAGGCGGAAAGTTTGGCAACGAATGATTTCAAGGATGAAGTCCCCAACTGTACGGCAAGCTGCCAGCTTGCCACGGTCATATGAAGGTATGTAATTCAGCCGGAAGGGTTACCCTACACGACAACGGCAAGCTGCCAGCTTGCCGTACAGTTCACTCCGAAAATGAAGCCTCTGCGCGTGGCGTACGGTTTCTCAACGTCACCACCAGCCAGCGTACCAGGAAAAATAAAATGATCGCGCCCAGCACAGCGCCGATGATGATCTCGAAATGCGCTTCCAGCCATTTCAAGGCGTGCAACACTTCTTCGCGGTAAAGCCACGCGGCGATGCCCCAGAAGTAATAGCGGAGTGTCCGCGCAATCAGCACCACGGCGATAAACCGGCCCGGCGGATAACCCAGCGCGCCGGCCGTCGCCACAAAAATCTTGAAGGGCAACGGCGGCGGCAGTAACGCCGGAATCGCCAGCGCCAAAAAACCCCAGCGGCGGAAAATCAGTTCGACCCGTATGATCGCTGCGGGGTGGAAGCGTTTGGTGAGCGAAGCGCGCCCGCGCCGCGCCAGCCAATAAAGCAGCAAACAGCCCAACACCGACCCGAGGGCCGGAAAGAGCGGAAAGAACCAGACTTCAGCGGGATTGTGCGCGATGCGCGTGATGGTGATGATGTCGTTGACTTCGGGCAACGAGAGGAGGGAGGAATCGGCCGCGCCCACCAAAATCATCATCGGGGCGGCCCAATGGGCTGGCATGGCAATCACTTGATCGGAAACGCCAAAGACGATGCCCTTCAACCATTCGATGCTGCCGCCCACCCAGCCCCAGATTTCCATTGCGACGTTCACTCAGTTAATGCCTTCGCTGCTTACAGCTGCCATTTACAAACGTTTGATAAAACTCTTGCCCGGAAGCTCACGGATTCTATCTTTCATCTCCAGGCTAAGCAACGCATTCATCAACTCGGCTGAGGTCAGACCGCTCGACAACAATAATTGATCAATGTGCGCGGGCACGTCAGGGGAAAGCATGTCCCAAAGCTGGCGCTCGGCGGCGCTGAATTCGACGGCGGGGAAAAGCGGCTGGACGTTGTCAGGCTTGGCTTGGTCAGGTCGCGCGACGCCGAGGATTTTCTCTTTGACCGCCAGCGGCAACTCTTCGACCACGTCGCGCCACTGCTGAACGAGTTTCGCGCCATCCTTGATCAGGTAATTCGGGCCGAACGAAGTTTGCGAAGTGATGTTGCCGGGCACGGCGAAAACTTCGCGGCCCTGTTCATAGGCCAGCCGCGCGGTGATGAGCGAACCGCTATGTTCGGCGGCCTCGACGACCAATACACCAAAACACAGGCCGCTGAGGATGCGATTGCGATAGGGGAAGTTTTGCGGCAGCGGCGGCGTGCCCAGCGGGAATTCCGACAGCACCGCGCCGTGCGTCATGATTTCCGCCGCCAGCCCCTTGTGCTCTTTCGGGTAGGTAATTTCCAAACCCGTGCCGACGATGGCGATGGTCTGGCTGCCGGCCTCGGCGGTTTCGAGCGCGCCCCGATGCGCGGCAGCGTCAATCCCGCGCGCCATGCCCGACACAATCGTCAACCCATTGGCGGCCAAATCGCGCGCCAGCATCTGCGCCGTATTCACACCGTAGGTCGAACAGCGCCGCGAGCCGACAATGGCGAGGCACGGTTGCGCACAAGCCTTCGGCAAATCGCCGCGCACGTAGAGGGCAATCGGCGGATCGTGAATTTCGCGCAACAGCGCCGGGTAATCTTCGTCGTCGCGCGTGATGACGCGGGCGTGCAAGGCTTCGAGGCGTTCGATCTCTTCGTTGGCTTTTTCGAGGATCGAAGAATCGTGCAGTTCTTGAATCGTGTTGGGTTTGAGGCCGAGCTTTTCCAGCCACAGGCGCGAGGCCGCAAAAATCTGCGCCGGAGCGCCGAATTCTTCCAACAGTTGGTTGGCGGTGCGCGGCCCGATGCCACGAATCATATTGAGGGCAATCCAATCAGCCAAATCTGCGCGCATGCAAATGAATCCTCCGAGGTTGATTGCGTTGCTGAGACGCGGGCGGATTATACGCGGCACTGGCCCAAAAACCTATGCGAGCGCGGCGTTGTTCAACAGAATCTTTGAGCGGCTACAGCAATACTCATTCTGAGGCACTTCAAGTTGAATCGTTGCGCCAGCAAAAGTACCAAACACTTTTGCTTTGCAGCTACAGTTGATTATTCGCAATGTTGTTTGGGAATTCGTAACGAGGGAAAGAATGGCTGCTGAGGCGACAGCGGTGAAGGAATTGCTTGCTCACTGGGTACAAGCAATTCCTTCACGCCTAAAAGAGCAAGTCGAGAAAAATAACCGCAGCGGGGGTTCTTACCGGCATCGGACCGCGGCGATCACTTTCATCGGCACCAACAGATATTGCTGGCACTGATAGAGAATACGGAATGAAGGCTTTCTTCCAGTCTTGCCCGTAACTTTTTTCCAGGAAATTTTTCGCCTGCCTTCGCAGCGCGCAGCTTTCCCGCTAAACTCTGCCATACTCGAACTTTCCCTCCCACAGGAAATATTTATGACCGAGAGCACAACCGGCTCGCCGCCGGAAAACACTGCGCAAATGGCGCAACGCGTCTTCGGCGAACAATTCGCCGCCATCCTGGCTCAGGAACCCGGCGTCCGTTTGGGCGAAGTCGAAGCCATCCACGACATGCGCGTGGCCACGCGGCGTTTGCGTGTGACGCTCATTAATTTCTCGGCCTGCTGGACAAAGGCGGAACGGCAGCAACTCAAATTTTGGTTGCAGCGTCTGGCCGACGCGCTCGGCGAGGCGCGCGACTTGGATGTGCTGATGGATTCGTTAAAGCCAAAGCAAATGCAATTGTCCGCCGCCGAGCGTCCCTTATTCACCAATCTGATCGAGCGCTTGCGCCAACAACGCAAACGCCGCTTCCAAGCCTTGCTGCTCTTTCTGGCCAGCGAAACCTATTTGAGCTTCAAACGCGAAGCTCCACGCTTAATGGTCCGGCCCGCAACGTCACCAGCTTCCCCACAAACCAATGGCTAAAGCGTTCAAAGTCAAAAAAGTTCAACCCGAGACACTCGCCGCCAAAACCGCCACGCGCATCCTGCTGACGCGCTTGGCGGAGTTCTATTCGCATTGGCCCAATGCCGATGACGAACCGACAGCGGCGGAAATCCACAACCTGCGCATCTCTGGCAAACGGTTGCGCTACAGCGCCGAAACCGCGCGCGCGTTTTACCCCGACCGGCTGGCCCTGTTGATCGAGTTGCTCAAACGCGGGCAGGACGTGCTGGGCGACTATCAGGATTGCGTCGCGCACCGGGCCATGTTGTCGAAAGATTTGGCGCGCCAACGGCGGCTGGCCCCCAAAGGCAAACAGATCGCGCTGCTTGAAAAGCTGCTGGCGGGGTTGGATGAACGGCAGGCGCTGCTTTACGCCCAGTTCCGCGAAATCTGGCGCGGCATGGTGACCAAGGAGTTTCGCGCGTATTTGACCGCCGCCGTCGCGCAACCCGTCAGCCGCAGATAAACGCCGAGCAACGCAGATAATCATCATTGAACAGCAGCCCTGATCAGCGTTTCTCAGCGTTCATCTGCGGCGAGGCTGTTCCTTTATTGCCCGCTTCTCCGCCAACAAAACAGACCGCCAACCAACCACAGCAACAAGCCCGCCGCCGCATATCCCAGCCCTTTGCGAAACGCCGGGGCTTGATAGACGAATTCAACCCGATGCCCGCCCGCCGGAACCGCAACGCCACGCAAGTTGTAATCTACGCGCTGTACCGGCGTCTGCTGTCCATCCACGTAAGCGTGCCAGCCGCGCTCATACATTTCACTCAAGATCAGCAGGCCCGCTTGCTCGTTCTGCGTCGTCAACGCGATGCGCTGGGGTGCGTAACTTGTCACCGCGGCGCGCGCGTTTGCCGCTTCCGCTCGCGGTGGCGTGCGCACTTCCCCGCCCCCGAACTCTTCCAGATCGAACAGTGCCGTGCGCACCGGGTCAAAAGGCGCGCCCCCCGGCAACAGGCTGCTGCGAATGGCGGCGAGCACCTGCGCTTTCGGCAACGCGCGCGCCTCGCCCACAAACCACGCGCGCGGCAACTGGCGCAGGTTTTCATAAAGCGCGACCAGCTCGAACTGCCCCAGCTTGCGCCAGCGTTCGGGCGGCAAGTAATACGGCGACACAGGCGTCGAACGCCCCGTCGTCGCATCGTGCAGCGCGACATTCAGCAATACGATTGAAGCGTCCGCGCAAACCTGCGTCCATTCAATGCGTTCGATCTCAGCGCGCGCAAACGGCAACCGCGTGAAGTATTGATGCGACTGGAACTCGCCCGCCGGGGCGCTCGCAAAAATGCGCGCGCGCTGATGCCGTATGCTGGCGCGCACGTCGGCGCGGTCATACGCCCATTCGGACGAATCGCGCCCGGCCTGTAACTCGCGTTCGATCACGCGGCCATCACGCGCGTACAGTTTCAGCTTCACCACCGGCGCGCCATCCGGCAAGCTCGTCGAATTCGTCAGCGTCGAAACCACGGCCAACTCGGTCGCCGCCGCGCCGCTTGCGTCCGTCGTCAAAGACATCCCCGGTTTGAAATCCAAATTCCACGGCGATTGCGCGAAGTGCACGCCGTCGAAGTTCGTCCCGGTTTCTTTGCCGCGTGCGCCGCCGTGACCAACCAACAGATATTTCACGTTGAGCAGATCAAAGCCGCGATCCGCCAGCGTGAAGCTGCCGCTTTCCTGCAAAAAACCGGCGATGGCGGAATTGGCCGTGCCCGTCATTTCGCCCACGCGAATCGGGCGCAGGATGTCGTAGCCCGCCACGCTTTGCAGCCCGCGCGCAATCGAAGTATTCGGATAATCCAGCCGGTCAAAGCTGTCATCCTCCGGCCAATTCGCCGTGTAGTCATACGGCAGCAGCATCAGGTGACCGATGCGAAAGCTGTTTAGATTTGGTTCGCGCGCCTTGATCGCCTGCACCGCCGGCGGATCAGCCAGCCGTTGGGCAACCTCAAACTTGCCCGTCTTCCAATGAAAGAAATGGCCGTAAGCGGCGACATCGAGCAACAAAACGAGCAGCAGGAATGCGGAATGCGGAATGCGGAATGCGGAATAGTTGGCGGCGTAAAACCAAACGGCCAGCGCGCTGAGCGCGAAAAAGATCAACGGAACAAGAGCTTCTGGATTGACGAGCGAATTGGCATTCGCAGGCAACGGCAACGAGGCCAGTTTGGTTGGAAAGAACCTGAACAGCACTGCCACGAACAACACGATCATGCCTAGCGCAATGATGCCCAAACGTGCGGCTTGTCGGCGCGCGACGTTTTCCGATTCGGCCAGCTTCGTCGCGCCCAACGCGGCCAGCATTGCCAGCGCAAACGTCAATTCGTATTGATGCCGGTACAACCCGCGAAAGGTTTTGTAACCCGGCACGCGATACAACAATTCATTCAACCCAAACGGCAGATAGCCGCCGAATGAGAGCAAGACCGCAACCACCGCCACCGTCACCCACAACCACACGCGCCCATCGCGCCGCCCGTTGCCAACGGCCACGCACGCCAGCAGCCACGGCAACAGCCCTACGTAGCCGCACATAATCCCCGCGATCTCGCGGCCCCAGTATTCAGTATGGTACGGGCCGAAAAACGCCCCGCCGAAAAAGTACGGAAAGATCAACGCCGGCAGTTGCCACGGCGGGTAGGAATAACCCGCAAAGAAAACCGCGCCCGGATCGTTGCGT
>JAYUCP010000523.1:0-8740 GCA_043740245.1 Acidobacteriota bacterium
GCGGAATTAGCCAATGAACTCAAGGCCATCGCGCGCTTCCGCACCTTCTCAAAGAATCACGTCCTGACCCGCAAGGGGTCGCCGGTCTCGCGCATTTACCTGATCAAAAGCGGCTGGCTGCAACGAAGCTGGCAAGAAAATGGCGCGGAGCAAAGCGACTTCCTGGGCGGCGGATATTGTTTTGGGTTGGACGCGGTGACGGGCAATGTCACGTGGCCTTGCAACATCACGCTGCTGGGGCGCACCGAGGTGTTTGAAATTTCGGTGGTCAAGCTGCGGCAATTCAGCGAACGCGGGCAGACGCTCTTTGACGCGCTGTCCGGCTTTGCGCCGCCCGCATTGGGAAGCCTCCGCAATGGCCTCGCGCCTGAAGTCGCCGCCAAAACGCAAACCGCACAGCGCGACTTGATCGAAACCGGGTTGGTGGACGCGACGAATTTGTTGGTGATGGACATGGATTTGTGTGTGCGTTGCGGCAACTGTTCGCTGGCCTGCCATCGCACACACGGGCAATCGCGGCTGGTGCGGCGCGGCGTGCACATTACGCGCTTGAAAAAGCCCACGCTGAGCGCCGTGCAAAGCGCGCTCTCGCCCGAAGTCTGCATGCATTGCAAAGACCCGGAGTGTCTGACGGGTTGTCCCACCGGGGCCATCGAACGCTTGCGCGACGGGCAAATTGACATCAATCAGGGCACTTGTATTGGCTGCGGCGATTGCGCCACGCAATGCCCTTACAACGCGATCACGATGATTCCGCGTCCCAAGAAAGGCGCGGCCAGTGAAGGCGCGGGTGCCAAGTTGATTGACCTGTTCCGGCTCACACCCGATCCGCTGCCGCCCGCCGTTGAGACACTCGAAGACCTGGTCGCGGTCAAATGCAATCTGTGCAGCGACCGCAAATCTCTGAACCCGCCCGGCAGCCAGACGCAGAAATACAGTTGCGAAGAGAATTGCCCGACCGGCGCGCTGGCCCGCATCAATCCGCGCGAATACTTCAGCGAGATCGGCCAGCTTGAAGGCAAGTACGGCAAATTGACCATGACCGGCCCGCATCAGGCCGTTGGGCAAAACATACATTTGCGCGATTGGCCCAAACGCTTGCTGCATATCTTGGGCATTGCGCTGACCCTCTTGACCACGCTCGCCGCGTGGTACGGCATTCGGCGGTTTGAATTGGGCCAGCCCTTGGTCAGTTTTTTGAACATGCGCTGGCTGACTGGCTTGGCGGGGCTCTTCGGCATTGTGGGCGTGATGCTCTATCCGTACCGGCGCGTGATTTACACCAAACGTGCCGGGGCGTTGCGCTATTGGCTGTTGACGCACACTTATCTCGGCGTGATCGCGGCCATTCAACTATTTCTGCACGGCGGCAGCCACGCGGGCGGATTGCTGACCATGGCGTTGATGCTGGCGTTTGACGGCGTCATCGTGACCGGCATTTTTGGCATCGCCTGTTATGTCTTTGCGCCGCGCTTGCTGACCAAAATCGAAGGCGCGCCACTCTTGCTCGACGATTTATTGAATCGGCGCACCGAGTTGCAACAAGAGCTAGCCGTTTCGGCAGCGCAGGCGCCTGAACAATTCTCTAAGCTAATCACCAACCGCGTCGCGCCACACTTCCAGTCGTTCAAATTTTTGTGGCGGCAATACCGCAAACGTGAGCCCTTGGAGCAACTGACGGAGAATGCCAAACAAGACTGGACTGCGAACGCCCGTAAAACCGGCGCGAAAGTATTGCGCGACGGGTTGGAGCGGGCGGGACTGGCCGATTCACTGGAAACGGCCCTGAAGGTTTTGCGCGAGCCGCAAACCGAAGAGGCCGTCTTGGCCACGATCAAAAACGTTGAGCAGCGCAACCAATTCAAACAGGCGCTCGAAGAGGTGCGCCTGGGGTTGCGGCAATTGGATCACGCCATTGAGGCCGCCGTCACGTTGCGGCGTTTGGACGCGCTGATTTATCTGCATCGGCTGTTGAAACTGTGGCTGCCGCCGCACGTGGTGACGACAGTGCTGATGCTGGCGTTGATGGTTGTGCACATCATTCAGGTGATCTATTTTGCGGCGCGCTGATGCGGTACAGCGAGCGGTAGCGATTTGGTTATTCCAAATAGGCACAACACGGAGAAACCAGGTCGCTACCGCTCGCTGTACCGCATGACACCTTGTCCTTTTGTGTTGAAACCGTTTTTGAATTATGGCGATCAAGAGCAGATTTATCATCCGCAGAAAAGACAGCGAGGTTGACGACGTCTTTCTCGACAGCGAAGGCCTGACCATCGGGCGGCTCATCAGCAACGACCTGGTGTTGAATCACCGCGCTGTCTCGCGCACGCATGCCGGCATCACCAGCGCCGCGAACATTGCCGGCCTGGCGGATAACGCTGAAACCGCCAACAGCTATTTTCTCTCGAACCTGTCGTCTTCAAACGGCACTTTGCTCAATGGCGAAAACGTCGAGAACGTCGCGCTCTTTAATGGCGACGTAATCCAGATCGGCCCGTACTTGCTCAAGGTCGGCTATGTCGACGATGCGCTCTCGCTGACGGTCGAGATGGAATTGAAGGTGCAGCCGCTGGAAAAGCGCACGGCCTTGCTGCAAATGCCTGCGGGCCAGGATGGCGACAAGACCATGCTCATCAAGTTTCCGACGGTGGCCGCGCGTCCGGGAACTTCTGCACTTTCGGGCCAAGGCCTGTTGACTGGATATTTGCCGTCCTTCGACAAACAGGCGCTCGATTTGTTTTGGGATAAACGCAAACGCGAGGCGGGCAAGATCGAAGGCAAATCGCCGCTGCATCCGCGCCAGGGCCAGAAATTCGGCAAGGCCCAATTCAATTGGCGGCCCACGTTTGATCTGGCGCGGCTCTGGCGCGTGTCCTATTTCGCCTGGGGCACGCTGTTGACAGCGGCATTGGCTGTGGCTGCGGCCCTCGCCTACAGCAGCGCCTACGCCCCCAAGCCGCTCTCAACCGCACACGCAAATTCGTTATCAGCCGCAAGTTTGAAGCAGCGCAATTTGGCGGTGCAATCCAACAGCAATGCCTGTACGAGCTGCCATACGCCCAGCGCCGGGATGCTGGATCAATGTATCGCGTGCCATCAGACAAAGGCGGTGGACAACAAACCGGCGTTCTCACCGGCGGTTTATATCAAAGGTCACGAAGAGCAAAAGCTGGGCTGTCTGGATTGCCACGTCGAACATTTGGGGCCGCAGAATGAAGCCGGGTTGTTGCATTACGGGCTTTGTTACAACTGCCATAACGGCGTCTATCAACTAAAGCAGAACGGGCGCGAACGCAAGGCGGGCGGGGTATTGCCGCTTCCGCACGGCGGCGCGGTTGGTTATGTCAAGGTGAAGGACAAGGGCGTGAGCCCTGAGTATTGGGGGTTGACGCTGGGCAAATGGAATCAGGTTGTGGCGCGCTGGAAACAGAAAAGCCCGCAAAAGAATTTTCAGACGGCGGACTATTTCAGCAAGGGCGATTCCAAACAGCAATTCCACAATTTGCACATGGAGGGCCTTGATCAACCGCGCCTCTGTGTGACTTGCCATTTCGATCAACAAGGCCAGCGCGATATCGAATCCCAATATGGCTTGCACCAAGCGCCCAAACAGGCGTGCAGCAAATGCCATGCGGAACCGCAGGCCGCAACGGGCCAAGTGCGCGGCCTCGCCAAATGTGATACCTGCCATCAACAACACGGGCGAACTTCGCAAACGGTCACGCTTGCGCCCGAATCCGAAACGGACATTCAAAAGTATCTGGCGCTGCTCAGCCCCAAAGCCAAAACGGTAGCGGCGTTCAATCTGAAAGATCGCGTCGGTTCAGCCAGCGTCTTGCGGCAAAGCGGTGATGCGCCCAGTTGGCGCCGGTTTGGCGCGCTGCCCTGGTACGGCTGGCTGGCGCTGCTGGCCGCGTTGCCAATCGGCGGATTGTTATTCGTCGCGGCTGATTCATTGCGCCGCAAATACGCCAAACCGCCTGTGGCTGATGAACGAAGCGCCGTACCCAAGGTCACACAGATCAAGCTGACCGCGAGCCAGCAAAAACAAAAAGACGAAGGGCCGCTGTTCCCGCGCCCGGTCATTGATCCGCTGCTCTGTATCGGCTGCCACGCCTGCGTCGAAGCCTGTCCGCACGACGTGCTCGCCATTACCGCCGATGGCGTCGCGGCGGCCGTCAACGCGGATCAGTGTATGGAAGACACCAGTTGCCAGGTCGAATGCCCGACCAGCCCCAAGGCTTGCGTCGTCATCAATACCACCAAGAAAGTTCCCGACCGCCAGGTGCCCAAACGCGATCAACAGTTCATGACCAACGTGCCCGGCATTTATTTGATCGGTGATGTGTCAGGCGTCCCGCTCATCAAGAACGCCATCAACGAAGGCGCGCAAGTGATCGAAGCGGTTAAGGCCGACGTGGCACAAGAGAAATCCGCCGGCACTGCTGACTATGACGTAGTGATTATTGGCATGGGCCCAGCAGGCCTTTCAGCCGCAGTCAGCGCCAAACAACAGGGTCTGCGCTATCTCGCGCTGGAACAGGATCAAGTTGCGGCGACGATTCAGAACATCTATGGCAAAGGCAAGTTCGTCTTTTATAAACCTGACACAGTCGCGGTGCGCGGCGGCCTGCCGCTCTTCCCTGATGCGTTAAAGAAAGAAGGCAACTTCAAGGAGCCGATGCTGGCAGGCTGGCAAGCCGCGCTCAAACGCGAAGGCGTGCAGGTCAACGAACTCGAGAGTTGCAAAGACATTCAACGCGAAGAGGGCCACTTCCGTATCGTCACTGAAAAGGGCACGCTCAAACAGCCCGCCGCTTATACCGCGCGCAAGATCGTGTTGGCCATCGGCAATCGCGGCACGCCGATGTTGTTGAAGGTCGCTGGCGAAGAGTTGAAAGTTCAGGTGCAACGGATTGGCCGCTTCTGCAACAGTTGCGGCACGGCCAGCCGTGGCGAACAGGCTTTCTGCGCCAAGTGCGGCGAGAAACTGCCGCTGGTGACTGCCGAAGAAAGCAAGGTGCAATACAAGCTGGGCGACCCCAAAGAATACATGGGCAAACACTGCACCGTGGTCGGCGCGGGCAATTCGGCCATCGAGGTCGCCGTCGCGCTGACGGGCTTTGAACGCCAGGGCGACAACATCACCTTTGCCAACGACGCCGAAGTCACGCTGATCGTGCGCAGCGATTTGAAAGGCGATCTCAAACTCGGCAACAAGATGAATTTCTATGACTGCCTGGATGCGGGCCGGATCAAGGCGCACTTTCGCACCACCATCAAACGCATCGAGCCGGAAGCAATCGTGTTGATGGATCCGAAAACGGAAGCCGAAAAAGCGACGGTGCCCTGCGATTTCGTGTTCGCATTGATTGGCGGCGACAAGCCGACGACTTTCCTGGAAAAACTGGGCGTAGAGATTCTGGGCAAGCGCAAACGTTAGCGCATGAGTAGCGTAACCTGTCTAGGTTGCGCGGCTTCATCAGTCGAGCAATGAGCAGCGTGTGAGACCACGGTTGGAGAACCTAATGCGGCGCAACCTAGACAGGTTACGCTACTCGTGCCAAGCCGTCCGTAAGATTCAACCGATAAACCGCCAGACAACCCAAGCGGTTGCCCCGCTCATCTGTGCGTGCGATATTGACGCCACCCCCAAGGCGCTTGAAAACTCAGCGGCGAACCGTCATGAAAAAACCGGGCGGCACCGTCAGTCCGAATGAATTGTTTTGCGGCAAAACTACATACACCAATTCAGAATCGCATTGTCAGACAGCATCACGGGAGAATGGCATGAACTCAGTTCGACAGGTTTTACTGCTCGTCGTCTGCAGCCTCTTGACGACGCTAACCGCTACGGCCCAAGACACGGTCACCGGCGCTTTTGAAGGCACCGTCACCAACAGCCAAACCGGCGACCCCATCGCGGGCGCAACCGCCGAGATCATCAACGTTGAGACTGGCATCATCCTGACCCGACAGACCGATGCGCGGGGCCGCTTTTATCAGGGCTTGCTTACGCCCGGCTTGTATCGCATCCGGGTTTCCCGAATCGGTTATCAGACACAGGAAGTCGTGCAGCGTTTGCAAATCGCGCGCACGGGCGAAGTCGTGCCTGTTCCGGTCAGCCTTGAACCTGCGACCACTATCACGACTACGCCGACTCAACCGGGGCAACCAACCCAACCAGTACAACCAAACCCGCCCGGCCAACCAGTGCCGCGTACAACTGCGCCGGTTCCCGCGCCAGCGCCAACCAGCACGCCGCCGCCCGCCACTGCCTCGGCGGTTAGCGAAGTCCGCGCTTCGATCAACACGATTGACGGCCAACGCAGCGGCTCTTTCAACGAAACGCAGGTCACCGCCTTGCCCCTCGGCGGCGTGACGTTGACGCGCACCTTTGATGAATTGGCGCTGCTGTTGCCAGGCGTCGCCCCTGCGCCTCCCACGTTGGGCGTAGCCGCCGGGCCGGGCCAGGGCGCGGGCGTGGGCACGTCGGGGCAATTCGCGGTCAACGGGCTGCGTTCACGCGGAAACAATTTCACGGTTGACGGTTCTGACAACAATGACGAAGACATCGGCGTGCGGCGGCAGGGCTTCACGTCGTTGGTGCCGCAAACCATCGAATCGGTGCGCGAATACCAAGCCATCACGCTGCTCGCCCCCGCGCAGTTCGGGCGCAATCTCGGCGGCAACGTCAACGCCGTTTCAAAAGCGGGCGGCAGTCAGGCGCATGGCAGTGTCTATGGCTTCTTCAATTCCAGCCAGTTGAACGCGCGCAACCCATTCGATACGGCGAATGGCACGGCCACGACGCCGCTGACGGCGGGCGCGAATCAACGCGTGATCTTGCGCCAATTGGTGAGTGGCACGGTGCGCAACGATCCGATCAATGTGACCAATCAGAGCGGCGGCGAAGACTCGTTCACGCTCGGCAAAGTAGGCGCGGTGCTGGGCGGGCCCATCGTCAAACAAAAGACCTTTTACTTTTTGTCCTACGAAAAACAGATCATCAATGCGACGCAGGAAGAGAGTTTCGCCGTCCCGACGGTCGAACAGCGCGGCGCGTTTGGCAGCGGCGCGACGGGCATTGCGCGCGATCCGTTCAGCAACAGCACGGCCAGCATTCGCGTGCGTCCGATGGGATTCAACGCGCCGATCATTTTCAGCCTGTTCCCCTTCGCCAATAATCCGCAAGGCACTTATGGCCGCAACACGTTCACGCAAACGCTGCCGGCCAGTGCGCGCGGCAACGTCTTTTCGGCGAAGCTCGATCACAACTTCAAACTGGCTGAACGGACGCAGAGCGCTACGGGCCGCTACAATCTGACCGATGATCAGCGCACGCTGCCGGTGACGGGCGGCGCGCTCTTTTCGGCGCTCAAACCGCGCGTTCGGGCGCAGAATTTTTCCTTCTTCTTTAACAGCCAGGTCAGCGGGCCCAACAGCGCGACGCAGATGTTCAATCAGGTGCGGCTCTCGTATGGGCGCACGCGCTTGCGCTTTGACGAAGTGCGCGACACGCAATTCCTGCTGCCCGCCGACGCCTTTCAACTCAACGTGCCGGTGCTGACCAACATCACGACGCCCTCGACGGCCGCTGCGCCCGATGTCGTTTACCTGCTCGAACGCCCGGAGTTCGCTACGGACTTTCCGCTGGGCCAGGTCAACGTCGCGGGTTTTGCGCCCGTGGGCGTGGATGTTTACAACTTCCCGCAACGCCGCGTGAACAACACCTATCAACTCGCCGATGTTTTCACGTTGCGGCGCGGCGATCACAATTTCGCCTTTGGCGGCGACACGCGGCGTAGCGAATTGAACAGCGAATTGCCGCGTGTGGCGCGCACGCTGGTCAATTACAACGGCGGGCCGCGGCTGGTGAATGACGGCAACAGTGTGCGGCTGCCCAACGCGACAGACCGCACACCGTTTTTGCGCGCCGAAGATTTGGTGGCGCTCGATGCGCCCAGCGCGTTTTTCCTGACGCTCGACACCACCGGCGCGGGCGCGAACATCGGGTTGCGCTATTACCAGCACAATCTTTTCGCGCAGGATGATTGGAAGCCGCGCAAGAATCTTTCGCTGGCCTTCGGGCTGCGTTACGAATACAACACGCCGCCGCGCGAGGTGCACAACTTGATCGAGCGCACCTTCAACGATCCGGCCTTGAATCAAGTGCCCGCGTTGCGCGCCTTTATTGACGGGCGCAAGCAAATCTTTGAACCGGATCGCAACAACTTTGCGCCGCGCATCGGCTTCGCCTATGCGCCAAAGTTTTTTGGGCGCGACCGGGTGACGGTGCTGCGCGGCGGCTATGGCATCTTTTACGATCAAGCCTTGGGCGCGGTGGTCAGCCAGTCGCGCAATGTTTTTCCGACTTTCCTGACGCTCAACTTCGGCGGCTTCCGCGCTTCGAGCAGCGAGAGCCAGCTCACCTTCACCACGCCGGGACAATTCGCGCCGGTCAACGGCATCCCCATCGTCAAGCCGGGCACGCTCAATCAACTCAACCCGGCGCTCGGCTTGAACGCCGTGCTGGATTATCTGAACGGCAAGCCCGGCGGCCAGAGCTTCCCCGACGCGCTTGGTTTGACGTTGCCGACGCGCGTCTTCAACTCGCCGCTGGCGCATCATTACTCGCTCGCGGTGGAACACGGCCCTGGTGCACTGGCGTCGCCGGCATGATCGGCATCAGCTGGGGCGGCTTCAGTGGCCTGCAGGTCGCGGCGCGCCGGCCGCC
>JAYUCP010000524.1:0-8691 GCA_043740245.1 Acidobacteriota bacterium
CTCCGACGGGGCCGCCTCCGGGCGCAGGTGGTGGGCGCGGGCCGCAAGCAAAACGCGCAACCCTGATTGCGGCGCTGGCCTATCGCTGCACACAAACGCCGTGTCCGGCGACGGGGCCTGCTGAACTTGATCGCTCATCGCTGGTTGATCTGACCGTGATGGTCACAGGGAAAAACACTGACGGTGTGCTGGGCGGTACGTCGGCGGGCGAATTGCAATGGGCCGCGCCAGTGACTCCGGCGGGCGCACAATGGCTCGTCATCGGGTTCTGGTCACGCGGCGTTTTCGCGCAACCTGATCCGTTCAGCGACGAAGGCTATACCGAATTGATTGACGGGATGGAGAACGGCTTCAGCGCGGAAGTGAAAGCACTTTTGAAAGCGAACGGCGGAGATATTTTCATTGACTCTCATTCCGTTGATCGCGGCAGCCCTGACGAACTCTGGACGAATAAAATGGAGGCGGAATTCAGCCGTCATCGCGCTTATCCGTTGACCCCGAATCTGCCTGCGTTGTTCCGCGAGATTTTCGATTTCAATGATGGCAGCGCGCCGCGCGTGCGCGAAGACTTTTACGCAATGCGCGGTGATGTCTGGCTCGAAAAACAAATCGCGCCGCTGCGGCAATGGGTGCGCAAATACAACAACGTATTGCGCGTGCAAGTCGAAGGCGAAGCCAATCTGACGATTCCGATCACGGATATGATTCAGGCTACGGCAGCGGTTGATCGCCCAGAGCATGAAAATTTGTTTGTGGGCGATGAGATTGACAACTATTTGCCGATGGCTTCGGCCAATCACATGACCGGCAACACATGGTATTCGACCGAATGTTGCGCCACGCTGAATCGGAACTATGCGCAGACCTTTCAAGACGCAGTGATCAAGATGCACCGCAGCTTTATCGGCGGCATCACCAAACTGGTCTATCACGTCTATCCTTATCGTGATGGCGCTACGTGGAAGTGGCCGGGCTATCACAACTTTGGCGCGGCGGGTTTTTCCAATGCGTGGGGGCCGCGTAATCCGTTCTGGGTGGATGCTCGGTTGTACAACGATTATTTCGCCCGCAACCAGCAGGCGCTTACGCAAGGCGATGCCAAAACGGATGTGGCTGTTTACATGCAAAATTATCTCTATCCGCCTTCGCAGAGCATGAAGTTCCGGCATTGGGGCGACGCGAAGCTGCAAGAGGCGGGCTATACGCGCGATTACCTCAATCCGAACATGCTGAATTTGCCCAATGCCACCGTCACCGGAAAACGACTGGCCGCCAACGGGCCTGCTTACAAAGCACTGATTATTGACAGCGAGCAAGGCCCGCCGACCGATCCCATCAAGACGGCTATGCCGATTGAAGTGGCACGCAAGATTCTCAAGTTTGCCCGCGCCGGCTTGCCCATCATCGTGGTCGGTCCGCCGCCGGATCGTACATCTGGCAATACGGCAAAGGATGATGCGACGCTGAAAGACGTGATCCGCGAATTGCTGGCGGAGCGTTCGGTGTCGCGTGTAGCGCATGAATCCGACGTGCCGGAAAAGCTGCGCGCGTTGGGCATTCGACCCGCCGCAGAGCCTGCCGAGCCTTCTTCCATCCGCAGCATCCGCCGCCGCGACGACGCTACCAAAACGGATTATTACTTTTTTTATAATCAGGGAATGATGAGTCCGCCGGATGAGCCGACTACGTTGTTTGAGCCTGCTACGGGCCAGCCGGTTGAGCGCGAAGTGAGTCTCGAAGGGCGTGGTCAGCCTTACCTGCTGGATGCCTGGTCAGGAAAAATCACGCCCATTGTTCATTACAAAACCAGCGGCGATCGCCTCAAGCTCCGCCTTCGGCTGGCGCGAGACAATGGCGTGCTGATTGCGCTGAGCGAAGATCCCAATCGCTTCAGCGTCGCGGCTCCAACACTGCATGTAGATCAGACAACCGCTGACGAAGCGGCCGTAGAAGGAAACACGATTGTGATCCGCGCGACAAAGGCAGGAACATACAGCACAACGCTTAGCAATGGCCGCATCGTTCGCAGCACAATCGCAGCCGTGCCCGCCGCGCTAGACTTAACCAAAGCGAATTGGCGTCTGGCGGTAGAAGATTGGCAGCCAGCGAATCCCTACGCGACGACCTTCGGAGCCGCGGCGGCGGAAACCCGCAAGACACAAAACGATCTCGACCTGAAAGAACTCAAGGCGTGGCCTGAAATTCCGGCGCTGCAAAATACGTCAGGCATCGGCGTCTACACCGCCAGCTTCGATCTTCCATCCAATTGGACGAAGGCGCACGGCGCAAGAGTAAGTCTCGGCGAAGTCTTTGAGACCTTCACGGTGACGGTGAATGGCAACCCTGTCAGCATTGACCAACTCAGCGCGGCGGGCGACATCGGCGCGTATCTCAAAGCCGGTCGTAACACCATCGTGGTGCGCGTCGCTACGACACTGAATAATCGCCTGGTGAAACTGGACGTTGATGTCGCCAAACGCGGAATCGTGCAGCCTTATGGCTTGGTCGGGCCGGTTGTGCTCACGCCATACGTTCAAGCCACAGTTTGGCAAACGACCGGCAAGTGACGGCTTAAAACGACGTCCGCAGCGATTGAATCATTCACGCTGGCGGATGAAATGAATAACAAAGCAGAGAGGAACCAATTATGAGCAGACAAAATCAGAACCTGGAAGCGCCGACGCTGAGCCGGCGAACGTTATTGAAAGGCGCGGCGAGTTTGGCCGGCGGCGCGTTGCTGCCGGCCGCCGTCGGCGCGGAAACCAAAACCAAAACCGCCGTCAATGGCGGCGCGACGGTCGTTTCAGCGGGCAGCGGCAAAGCCGTCGTCGAAACCACGGCGGGCAAAGTCGGCGGTTACGTCCGCAACGGCGTCTTTACCTACAAAGGCATTCCGTATGCCGCGCCCGTGGGTGGCGCAGCACGCTTCATGCCTCCGGCCAAACCTAAGCCCTGGGCTGGTGTGCGCAGCTCGATGCAGTACGGCCAAGTCTCGCCGCAAGTCGCGCGCACCGGTTGGGCGAACGATGAAGAGGCCTGGCTGTTCAGTTGGGACGATGGCATTCCGGGCGAGGACTGCTTGCGCGTGAACGTCTGGACGCCGGGCATTAACGACAACAAGAAACGTCCCGTGATGGTCTGGTTGCACGGCGGCGGCTTCCAGGCGGGTTCGGGACAGGAACTGCCTTCGTATGACGGCGAGAGTTTAGCGCGGCGCGGCGATGTCGTGGTCGTTTCGCTGAATCATCGGCTGGCCGTGCTGGGCTATTTGAATCTGTCCGAAATCGGCGGCGCGAAGTATGCGAGCGCGGCCAACGCCGGCAATCTGGATTTAGTCGCGGCGCTCGAATGGGTGCGTGACAACATTGCAAACTTCGGCGGCGATCCCGGCAATGTAATGATCTTCGGGCAATCGGGCGGTGGCGGCAAAGTCAGTTCGTTGCTGGCGATGCCGAGCGCGAAAGGCTTGTTTCATAAAGCCGCCGTGCAGAGCGGTTCCGGCTTGCGCATGGTACAGCCGGAGACTTCGGCGAAATTGGCAGCAGCGGTTTTAGCCGAACTCGGCTTGAGCGCATCACAGTTGGATCAATTGCACACGCTGCCTGTGCAGAAGTTGATTGACGCAGGCGCGGCAGCCATGCGCAAAGTCGCTCCCGCAGGCGGCCCGGCGCGCGTTTACAATCGGCGCGCGGATCGGGCCGGTTGGGGGCCGACAGTGGATGGTCAGATTTTGCCGCAGCATCCGTTCGATCCGGCAGCGCCCGCGCTCTCCGCGAACATCCCGATGCTGATCGGCACGGCGCTCAACGAATTCACGAGTGGCATCGGCAATCCGAACGTAGACGCGCTGACCGAAGCCGAACTCGCCGAGCGCGTGAAGGCGATGTACGGCGACCGCTCCACGCAAATCATCGCCGCCTATCGCAAAGCCAATCCCAAAGCGAAGCCGTTCGATGTCTTCTCGTTCATCTCGACCGTGCCCACGCGGCAAAATGCGGTTGCGCAAGCTGAACTCAAAGCCGCACAGAATGCGGCTCCGGCCTATCTGTATCTCTTCGCGTGGCAAACGCCTGTGCTGGATGGTCGCCCGCGCGCGTTCCATTGCTCCGAGTTGGCTTTCGTCTTCGATAACATTGATCGTTGCGTGAATATGACGGGCGGCGGCGCTGAGGCGCGTGCCTTGGCGGCAAGAGTGAGCGAAGCGTGGCTCGCGTTTGCGCGCAAGGGCGATCCGAATCATGCCGGGCTGCCGAAATGGCCTGCGTTCACAGCAGACAAAGGCGCGACGATGGTCTTCGATAGTAAGTGCCAAGTGAAGAACAACCCCGATGGCACGGAACGGAACACCGTGACTATGGCGTGAAATGACTGTGGGGCAAGATGCCATCTTGCCCCACAAGGAGAACCGCACATGAACTTTATCGAAAGGGGAACACTTTTATGCTGAACCGAAGAGAATTTTTGGCGCTGGCCGCCGTGGTTACTGCCAGCTCAACCTTGCGGGCGCAGAATCCTATGTCATCAGAGTGGGGCGGCCCAGTTCTCGACATCCACTCTCATTTCGCTGGTGTATGCGCCGCAGCAATTGCAAAACCTGATCGCGCAAGTCGGCGCTTCACAAATCGTTGTCGGCACCGATTACGCTTTTGATATGGGCGATTATGACGTACACGAATTGATCGAAAGCCTGGCTGGCTTGAGCGAAACGGAATGCGCGATGATCTTGGGCGGCAATGCACAACAACTTTTAGGAATACGGCAATGAAACTATTTCTGTCACTGGCGCTGCTCTTACTTCCAGCAGCAACCGCGCTCACGCAAAAGGGAACTCAACCGCCTGTCAGCAGCGCGCGCAGCATAAAGAGCCTGTCAATAGACGGTCTGCAATTCAAAGACCTCAACAAAAACGGCAAGCTGGATGTTTATGAAGACTGGCGGCAAACCCCGCAAGCGCGCGCCAAAGACCTGATCGCACAAATGACGTTGGCAGAAAAAGCGGGTGCGATGATGCACGGCACGTTGCGCACGGGCGGGCCGATGGGGGCGGTTGGCTTTGGCGGCAGTTACGAGCTTGAGCAAATCCGCCCGTTGGTGGTTGACGCTAAGGTCAACAGTTTCATCACGCGCTTGCAGGCCGCGCCGCGCCAGATGGCCGAAGAAAATAACAAGCTACAGGAACTCGCCGAAGCGTCGCGCCTCGGCATTCCGCTGACGATCAGCACCGACCCGCGCCATCACTTTCAATACACGCTGGGCACGTCTTCCAACGGCAGCGGATTCACGCAATGGCCTGAAACGCTGGGCTTCGCAGCGGTGGGCAATGCGGCGTTGATGCAGCGGTTCGGCGAAATCGCGCGGCAGGAATATCGCGCCGTAGGCATTCACATGGTTTTGTCGCCGCAAGCCGACCTCGCCACCGAACCGCGCTGGAGCCGCATCATAGGCACGTTTGGCGAAGATGCGCAGTTGGCAAAACGTATGGTGCAGGCTTACGTCATCGGTTTTCAGAAAGGATCGAACGGGCTGAATAAAGACAGCATCATCACGGTGGTTAAACATTGGGTTGGTTATGGCGCACAGCCGGAAGGCTTTGATGGGCATTCGTCGTATGGCAAATACGCGGTCTTCCCGAAAAACAATTTGGCCTATCACGTCATTCCGTTCACGGGCGCGTTTGCCGCGAATGTGGCGGGCGTGATGCCGACTTATCCGATTTTGCGCAACGTCACGCTGAACGGAAAACCGCTGGAAGCGGTCGGCGCGGGCTTCAGCCGACAATTGCTGACGGACGAATTGCGCGGACGTTACAAATTCAACGGCGTGATCGTCAGCGACTGGGCGATCACCAACGATTGCACAGGCCCGTGTGTAGACGGCTTGCCGCCGGGGCAACCGCCCTCACCGGCTTACATCGGCATGCCGTGGGGTGTCGAAACCCTGACGCGCGCCGAACGCTTCGTCAAAGGCGTCAACGCCGGGCTGGATCAATTCGGCGGGACGGAAGATTCGCGCATTCTGGTCGAGGCCGTGCAGGCCGGAAAGCTGACCGAAGCGCGCCTGGCCGAGTCGGCCTATCGCGTCATGCTGCAAAAATTCCAGCAGGGCTTGTTCGAGAATCCGTTTGTGGATGCGGCGCAGACGGAAACCAGCGCGGGCCGCGCGGCGTTCGTGAAAGAAGCGCTCGACGCGCAGAGTCGTTCGCTGGTGCTGCTCGAAAACAAAAACAAAACGCTGCCGCTCAGCGACAAGATCAAGAAGCTGTACCTCCACAACATCAATCCGCAAGCCGCGCGCGACTATGGCTTCACGGTGGTAGACAAGCCGGAAAATGCAGACCTTGCGCTCATTCGCGCGACTGCGCCTTTTGAGCGGCTGCATCCGAATTACTTTTTCGGCTCACGCATGCACGAAGGCGATTTGGGCTTCAAAGACGGCAACGCCGATTACGAAGCGATCAAAGCCGCAAGTGCAAAAGTCCCGACCGTCGTGACGGTCTATCTTGATCGCCCCGCGATTCTGACGAATGTGAAAGACAAGGTTGCGGTGTTGCTGGGCAATTTCGGCGTAAGCGATGCGGCGCTGTTTGACGTGCTGACGGGCAAGGCTGCGCCGCAGGGACGGCTGCCGTTTGAACTGCCTTCGTCAATGGCGGAAGTCAAAGCGCAGGCCGAAGACGCGCCGCACGACACGGCTCATCCGCTCTATCGGTTTGGCTTTGGCTTGACGTTCGCGGGCGGGAAAGCCGCGCGTCGGTGACGTTCAATTTTTTTGAGCGCGCCTTAGCTTACGCAACAGACCGGACTATGATTGCGCAAAGGCTATTCGTATGGTTGGAGTAAATGCATTCATGAAAAAAAGAAGCGCTCGCTTTGTCCTGCTCGCCGGTTTTATTTTCGTGTGGGCTGCCGCGCCGCGACCTGTTGCGCCTATGCGGGCGGCGCAAACTGAGAATCAGCAAGCGGTGTTGCAGAAAGTCTGCGGCACTTGTCACGCGCTGGATCGGGTGACGGCCTCGCGCCGCAGCCGCGCGCAATGGGAAGAGACGACCGACAAGATGATCACGGCGGGAGCCAAAGCCACCGACGAAGAATTCACCGCCGTCATCAACTATCTGGTCAGCCGTTATGGTCGGGTCAATGTGAATACGGCCCCTGCCGGCGAGATTGCGGAAGCGTTGGGCTTGTCTGATAAAGAAGCCGATGCCGTCGTCAAGCAACGGCAGGACAAAGGGAAATTCGAGGACTTCGAAGCCCTCAGCAAAACACCGGGCGTCGCCGTGCAGAAGTTGGAAAAAAGCCGCGACGCCATTTCGTTTTAAGTGCGAAAACAAGGAGAAAACCAATGCGTAATCTGGCAAAAATCTGTTTGCAAATTGTCGTGTTCAGCGCGACGGCGGCGATGTACCTGCGTGCGCAAGGGCCTCCGCCGGGCCGGGGCGGCCCAGGCCCCGCAGACAAACATGTCGTAGACGCCGCTGCCGCTGATCGTGGCAGAAAAGTCTGGGCGGCTGAGTGCATCGCTTGTCATGGCGGCACAGTGAGAGGCACGGAGAAGGGAGCGAATCTGGTTCGTTCCGATCTTGTCTGGCGCGACCGTTACGGCAACGAGATTGGGCTGTTGTTGCAAAAGGGGCATCCCACGCAAAGCGGCGCGGCCAGCGCCAGCTTCACCAAAACCCAAGTCGAAGAGCTTTCCCATTTCATTCATCAGCGCGTTTACGACACGTTACGCGGCTCGCCGATTTTTGAAGTCCAGAATGTGCTGACGGGCGATGCAAAAGCAGGTGCGGCTTATTTCAACGGCGAAGGTAAGTGCAACACTTGTCACTCGCCGGCCGGCGACCTCGCGGGCATCGGGAAGAAATACAACGCCGCGAGCTTGCAACAACGCTTCCTCTTTCCGCGCATCGTGGGGCGCGGTCGTAGCGGGATTGCGGGCAAGTCTGTCACGGTGACGGTCACGCCAGCAGGCGCAGCAGCAGTCACAGGCGAACTCGTTCATCTCGATGATTTCAACGTAGCGCTGCGCGATGCGGCGGGCGAATATCATTCGTGGAAGCGCACACCCTCGCTGAAAGTCGTCAAGCATGATCCGCTGGCCGCGCACATCGAGTTGCTCGACAAATACACCGACAAGAACATGCACGACATCGTCGCTTATCTGGAGACATTGAAATGAATCCCATCAAATCTTTTTTACTCACTGGCCTGCTCACGGCCTTGCTGGCTGTGACGCTTTACGCGCAAGGCAGCCTCGCCCCGGCGAAGTTGCAACAGCCGCCGACTGACAGTTGGCCGACTTATCACGGCGATTATTCGGGGCGTCGTTTCAGCACGCTGTCGAAAATCAACGCGGCCAACATCAATGCGCTGAGTCTGGCGTGGGTCTATCGCACGAATGTCAACGCGGGAGCGATCAAGAGCACGCCGCTTGAGATCAACGGCGTGCTCTACTTCACGCTGCCCGATCACGTCTGGGCGGTGGACGCGCGCACGGGGCGCGAAATCTGGCATCACGTCTGGCAATCGAAAGGCGGCGAGCACATCGGCAATCGCGGCGCAGCCGTTCACGGCGACGCGCTTTATTTTGAAACGCCCGATTGCAATCTGGTCGCGCTGAATCTGAAAGACGGCAAGGAGCGGTGGCGCAAGACGATTTGCGATCTCGATCAGTTTTATTTCGGCTCGGTCG
>JAYUCP010000525.1:0-3578 GCA_043740245.1 Acidobacteriota bacterium
GGTTGTGGCAACTCTTAGCACTATCAACCGTCGGCAACAGCCGACTGATTTCAAAGGACTTACACCTTAACCTGGCGCACATGGGTTCAGAACCTGCCCTACGGCTTGCTTCAGCACTGAACATTCAAATCAAAAACGCCGTAGCACGGCAACGGAGCGCGGCGGCATTCAATCCGCGCTATCAGTACCGTGTCGTAGAGTGGTCTTGGAAACATCATTGGCGGTTGTTGTAGGACGGACTTTAGTCTGTCCTAGCCAGAGTAGGACAGACTAAAGTCCGTCCTACCTTTCAATTCACAAAGCGTCGCAAACGTACATTCATCGCCAGCCCCAGCCCGAAAAACGTGGCCAGCACCGACGATCTGCCGAAACTCATGAGTGGCAGCGGGATGCCCATAATCGGCAAGAGCCGCACCACCATCCCCACACTGACGGTGACGTGATAGAGCAGCAGCGCGGCGTAGCCCGCCACGAGTAATAACCCCGTGCGGTCGCGCGCCTGCCGGGCGATTTGGAACAATCGCAGCACCATCAAGAGGTACAACACCATCAGCGCGAAGCTGCCCAAAAAACCCGTCTCCTCACTCGCTACGGCAAAAATGAAATCCGTGTGAACTTCGGGCAAAAACCCGTAACGCCCTTGTGTTCCCTGACCAACGCCTCTTCCCCACAGTCCGCCCGAACCCACGGCAATCTCGGATTGCTCGTTTTGATGGCGGTAACGTTTCTCCGCCAATTCGGGCCAATAGACTGCCAAGATGCGTTGCGCTTTGTAATCCTTGCTCGCCTTGACGTGCGGGACAGCCAGCACGACGACCAGGACGAGCGCAACTGCAACGCCGGCGACCCAACTCCAGCGCACTCCGCACAGGAACAGGATCGCCGCAAAGAAAGAGGTGAAACTAAGCGTGCTGCCGGTGTCGTGTTCTAGATACACGAGCACCGTGGGCACGATCCAAATGGCCGCGGCCATCAGGACTGTCCGCAGTTTCAGCGGACGTTCGCGCACGTCGGACAAATAGTGTGTGAGCATCAACAAGGTAAACAGCTTGGCCGGTTCCGAAGGCTGAAATTTGACAAAGCCCAGGTTGAGCCAACTCTTGTTACCGTTGACCTCGTAGCCCAGCGGCGTGAGCACCAACAGCAACAACACTATGCCGACCACGTAAAAATAGGGCGCCGCCGCGACGAGCACGCGGTAATCGCGCAGCGTCATCGCAAACAACAGCACCACACCAGCGGCAATTCCCCACAATTGATTGCGCCACAACCCCGGCTGCGGCTCCGAACTGGAGATTTCGATCACGCCGAACAAGGCGATGGCCAGCGCCATCCCGAAGAGCGGCCAATCAAAATCATCAATTGTGCGTTTGGAAATGCCAAACATAGAGTAGTCGGTAGTCGGTAGTCGGTAGTCGGTAGTCGGTAGTCGGTTCAGGATCGAATGCCGACTACTGACAACTGACTACTTCTTCGCCAAGTCCGCTTTAGGTGCCGTGTCAGGGCGCGTGCGGCGGACGTAATCTTCGTAAATCGGCTTCGCGCGCGGAGCCGATTGCTTGCCACCGAAGCCAGCGTTCTCGGTCAGGATGACCAGCGCCAGTTCGGGTTTGTCGCGCGGCGCAAAACTGATGAGCCAGGCATGGTCTTTGTTGGCCTTGCCGGCGCGGTCGTTGGAAGCAATCTGGGCCGTGCCCGTTTTGGCGCAGACATCAAAGCCGGGCACAGCGGCAGCGCCTGCCGTGCCGCCCGCGTTGACGGCTTGCCACATACCTTTTTTGACGATGTCGTGATATTCGGGCGCCAGCGGCACGGTGAAATAATTTTTGTCTTCGTACTTGATTTCAGCTTGTCGGTTGCCGTTACGGCCCGTGCCCGCACCGGCTTTCAAGAGCAAATGCGGCGTAAACATCTTGCCGCCATTGGCCAGTGCGCCGACATAGCGCGCCAGTTGAATCGGCGTTGACGCATTCTGCCCTTGCCCAAAGGCCGAAGAGGCCATGTCGTAATCGTTAAAGCGGGATTCGCGCTGGAAGAGCTTCTCATCAGCTTCCGTCCAGGGCGTTTCCTGCACGCATTTGGTTTTCGCGTCGCCTTCCAGCCCCTGCGCCGCGCAGCGTTTGCGGATACCGCCAAGCACGACGCCACGCGCATAATTGACTTTGGTCGGGCGAATCGGCGGGGTGCCTTTCTTCTCGTTGGGCAGATCAATGCCGGTGTTGTGACCGAATTGAAAAATGTTGACCCACTTCTCGAACCGCTCAACGCCTAGCTTCAAACCGAGCCGGTAAAAATAACCGTCGCACGAAGACCGAATCGCCGTGACGATGTCGGGATAGCCCATGTGCGAGAGCGAGGTCATGAAATAAGTACCGAGTTGAATGCTGCCGTCCTGGATTTTTGAATCAGTGGGCGTGATGACGCCTTCGTTCAAGGCCGCCACGGCCGTGAAAAGCTTCCACGTCGAACCGGGCGGATAGGCACCCTGCACAACGCGGTTGAAAAGCGGCTTGTCCGGGTCTTCCTGCAACTCCCGAATCTCCTCTTTGCCTTCCTGTGTCTTGGCGCGTTGCGAAAAGGTATTCGGGTCGTAGGCCGGATGGCTGACCATCGCGCGCACTTCACCGTTGTTGGGATCAATCACGACGATGGCGCCGCGTCCGGCGGGCATGGTGTCGGTTTGTTCCTCGGCGACTTGCTGAATGTCGAGATCGAGCGTGCTGTAAAGATCGCGCCCTTGAATCGGGTCGGTGCGATCAATCTCCTGCACGATGCGGCCGCGGCTGTCCACCAGCACACGGCGCTCGCCGTCCTGGCCCATCAAAATGTCGTTGTAGGTAAACTCAATGCCCGACTTGCCGACAATGTCGCCAAGCTTGAAGCCTTTGTCCTTGGCATACTGGCTTTCGGGATTGCTGAGTTGCTTCTTGCTGACTTCGCCGACATAGCCCAGTGCATGCGCGGCGAATTGACCGAAGAGATAGAGCCGCTGCGGCGCTTCTTCAGCGCGAACCATCGGATAGTCAAACTGGTGCGCTTCGACCCACGCCACATCGGCGGGGGAAGCCTGTTGCTTGACGACGATGGATTCGTATTTTGGTTCGAACTTGGCTTCGTCAAAGCGGCGCGCCATCCATTCGCGTTCAATGCCCAGTTGTTCGACCAACAGAGTGGTGAACTCTTCGTAGCGGTTGCCAATGTCTTTCTTGCTGAGCACGATGTTATACGCGGGCTGGCTGGTCACGAGCACGCGGCCGTGACGGTCGTAAATCACGCCCCGCCGGGCGGGAATCGGCAGGACGCGAATGTGGTTCTGATCGGCGCGTTCGGCATAAGCCTCGCCATTCATCACCTGCAACCACCACAAGCGGCCAATCAGGGCCGCAATGATGACCAGCGCCAGATAAATCATGATCTGCATCAGCACGCCCGCGCGCCGCAGATCATCGAGCGAATCGAAGCCGCGCTCTTTTACCACTAAATCCGGCTGCTTGATTGGGGTCATACGTTCACCCAGCTAACACCGTGTCAGTAGCCCGACCGTCAGGAAGGGCTGACTTATGCCGTTTAGCCCTTCC
>JAYUCP010000526.1:0-21707 GCA_043740245.1 Acidobacteriota bacterium
CGGCTCCGGGCGGCTTGTGGCCGTCAACGCAGGTGATTTATTTCGACGAGTTGTAGCGTTGTACGGCAAACTGTTAGTTTGCCGTGGCTCTGCGGTCGAGGCGGCTAAGAGCGTGTACGGAAACTGGCAGCGCGTGTCAGTAGCCCGACCGTGAGGGAGGGCTTGCCCCAATGAAGCCCAGCCCTCCCTCACGGTCGGGCTACTGACACGCGTGCACGACGCGGGTTTTCGTACACGCTCTAAAGCAGGAAACGTGAGATTGGTACGGCATACGACAAGTTCTACCACAACCCTTGAACAATGGAGAACTCAAAGATGAAAAATACCGCGGCTCGATTGCTGGCTTTCGCATTGACGCTGCTGACCGTCAGCGCCCTCGGTAACTTTAACAGCACGGCGCACGGGCCGCGCGGACGGCGCGCGCTGAGCGGCAGCGCGGCGCATGAAGGCGCTGCTGCCGGTTTCGTGCTTCGTTTCAACCGGAGCGAGATCGAGCCATCCGCGGATGATTTATTGATGGCGTCAATCGGCTGAGGTCGCTGCGCACGCCGAAATGCCGGCAGGTGCTGAAATGTCAGCAGCACGCTGGCTGTGTGATGCCCAGCTTGCGGTCAAGCTCAACGCGCCAGCACGTAAAGGGCAAACGCGGTCGCGATCAAGGGGTCGTCTTCTTTGACCAGGTTGTTCGAGTTGCGGAAGCTGCCGTCGCCATCCTGTGGCGGGAGCTGGACGGGCAAAGCGGGCAGGACGCGGGCGATTGCGTGCGCGTAGTAAAAACGCAGTCCCGATGCCCAAGGTTTTTCAGTCCCCGCGTCGAAGCCGGGCGCACGCTCAGGCTGGTGATGATCCCGCAGCCATTGGATTGCTTTCGCCACGCGCGGATCAGCATCGGGAATGCCAACGGCCCGCAACGCCAACACGCCATCCGCCGTCGCCGTGCCATAGCTGGCGAAACCGCCGCCGCCGCGCGGGCCGGCTTTGTTGATCTCAGGATTGACGGGCGAGAAATAGAAACCGCCATCGGGATTCTGGCAGCGCTCCAGAAAGGCCAGGGCGCGGGTCAGCACGGCGTCGGAGGCCGGCACGCCCGCGCCTTGCAAAGCCTCCAGCACGTAGCGCGTCATCGAAAGGTCAACGTGCCCCGTTTCAGGTGGACGATGAAGCGGGCCGCCCATACCCCAGCCGCCATACGGCGCAGTCTGCGGCGTCCAGCCATAGGCTTCGTTGAATTGCTGCGCGCGCAGATGCGCGACCATCGGGGCGATGGCTTTCTCATAGCCGGAACGCTTGGCTTTCACCAGCGCGCACACCGCGAGCGCCGTCGCGTAGTTCGGATAGTCCGCCGCTGCGTCATCCATCAGGCCCAATGCGCCATCGGCATTCGTGTGCGCCTGGATGAATGCGAGCGCGCGTTCGACGGCTCCGCGCGGAGGCGACGAGGCGGCTTCCGGCACGTGCAGCAAGGCGAGCAGCACGAACGGCGTCAGCGCCTGACCGGAGCGCAACAGCCCGTAGGTCGTGCTGTGAAAGCCGCCATCCCCGGCCTGTTGCGCCCACAGGTATTGCGCCGCCTGCCGCAGTGCAGTGTTTTCGCGCTGCCTTGCGCAGCCCGCCGCCGCCAGCGTTCCGGTGGCGGCGAGCGCGTTTCGCAGAAATGTGCGCCGGTCAGTATTCACGAGCGGGGTTCACGATTGGGTGTGATGTTGAGAATCGCCGCGCTGGTCACGGCGACGCGGCCGGTGATGCAGTGGTGCCCAGCCCACGTGCCATCCTCGTTTTGCAGCTTCAGAATCTTGTCCGAAATCTTCGCGTGCCAGTCGCTCCATTCCTTGCCGCCGGTGCGTTTCAAACTGTCGCTGATGTTGAGATAGGAAAAAAACTCCTCGCCGCCGATGGAACCGAAGCCTTCGACGAACTTCGTGTCGGAAAGCTTGCGGTTGATCGAGGCGATCTCGCTTTTGTTCTTCCCGCGGTCTTCCGGCGTGCGGCTGAGTTGTTCCAGTGCCTGGGCGTCCTGATACAGGTCTACTCCAGCGGCTGCCGAAATGACCACGGTTTCCGCAACCCCACCCAGTGAACTGACAGCCCCGCGCCCGCCGCCAATGCCAACACCGCCGCCACTGGCGACCGTGCCGCGGTTCTTTTGGTTATTCACCGTATAGGTATCGGCGCGCGCCATGACTTTGTCATCCACTTTGACGCCCTTCTTACCAGCCTCGAACAAACTGCGCGAGGCGAGCGAAGTTCCCAGCACCGGCGCCCAGCCGCCGCCGACATTCCAACTCCCATCGCTGCTTTGATTCCGCTCGATCTTGGCGACGCATTTTTCCAAGCCCCGCCGCACGCGCGCCTTATTGGTGCCGGCGAAGGTGCCGTCCACTTCGGCGAGCAGCATCGAAGCCAGGAAGGTGTCAATGTTCGGGCTGAGCTTGCGCTGGATTTGTGTCTGCCCGTTTTGCGCCTGATTAACATTGGTGATCGAAAGGCCGTCGGCGGGGCTGGCTTCGATTCGTTTCAAAATGAAATCCACCGCGCGTTCGACGTTGGGCCGATACTGATTACCGGCCCGCAGCAGCGCGAGCGCGGCCACGGCGGTGTTCGCCACGTCGTTGCCGTTCGATTCAAGGTGCTCGGTCTGCCGGTTATTCGCGGTCACGCCCCCGTCCTGTCCCCACCCGCCGTCAGCGCCTTGCACTGAGGCGAGCCACTTGGCGCCTTTTCCTACTGCGGCGTTGACTTCATGCGACGCGGCTGGCGACGCGGCTGGCGTCGTGGCCGCGCCGTTGTTTTGTCGCGTGAGCACAGGTTTTTTCTTGTTGCTGATTTTGCCGCTGCGGTTCTGCGCCAAAATGAGGGCGCAGCCCAGCAGCGCCATCGAAACGATAGCTGCTACAAATTTCATAGGTCGTCTCCTTTCGATCTTGCGATCCGCTTGCGAGAAAGTTGTTTTGGAAGTGGGCCCGCAGGTGAGAACGCGCGGCTGGCGGAGAGTTGCAGATTAATCTTTTCGGCGAGAAGTCATGGCCAAGACTTGTGCGTGCCTGAGCTTGCAAGGGACTGACGGTGCTGACCGGCTGCGGCCAATTCCGCAACGCTGCCGGCGTGATCGTGCGCGAACGTTCGATGGAATTGATCCTGCTCTACCCAATTCAAATGCGCGATGCCGAGCGCAAGCTCGAAGAGATTCGCACGGCTTACAAACAAGAGTTTCAACAGGAGTCGGTACTGCGGGTGGACAGCCTGGCAGCGGTTTCGTTCTGAGCGGCTGAGAAAGTAAGCAACGATGCGGGGCGCGGCTGAGAAAGTAAGCAACGATGCGGGGCGCGGCGAGCCAATCACTGCGCCCCGCCAGTCAAGTTTTCTCATTGCGCGCTGTTCAGCGGCAGCCGCTCGGCGCGCGCCGCCGCGTGATACGCAAACGAGGCCAGCACAATGGCGCACTGTTTCAAATCGTCAGCCTTCACGCGCTCAAACGTATCCATATTGGTGTGATGCGTGTGCACGTCGTAATCCACATAATCCTGCACCGGATTGAAGCCCGCCATTCCGGCGCGCGTGAAGCTCAAATGATCGGTGTTGCCGATGCCTTGCGCGATGTTGCGCCGTGCGCCGAGGTCGCGGAACGGCGCGAGCCAGGCGTCGAAGATCGGTTTGACGGCGGCGTTGTTTTCGAGATACCAGCCATAAATCGGCCCCGTGCCCGGATCGAGGTTGAAATAGACATCGAACTTGTCGCGCGCGGTTTTGTTCGCGTCGCCTTTCAAATACTTCTCGACGTACTTGGCCGAACCGAGCAAGCCTTCTTCTTCGCCGCCCCAGAGCGCGGCGTGAATTGTGCGTTTGGGGCGCGCGCCGATGGCTTTGAGAATGCGCATCGCCTCCAGCACCGCCGCCGCGCCATCGGCGTTGTCGGTCGCGCCGGTTGACGAATGCCACGAATCGAGATGGCCGCCAATCATCACGACTTCATCGCGTAGCGCCGGATCAACGCCGGGCAATTCGGCCAGCACGTTGTAGCCGTTCTTGTCGGCAGTCAGAAAGCGCGTTTGCACGTTGACGCGCAACTTGACGGCGACGCCGCGCGCGATCATCCGCACAATCATGTTGTAATGCTCGGCGCTTAAGACAACGCTGGGCAGCGCCGCGTCGCCGTTGTCGCGGCCCAGCACAAACAGCGTCCCGTGTTCGCCGCGATTGGGCCGCAACACTACGCCCGCGCCGGTTTCGCGCAACAGCCGCGCCATGTTTTGCGGCGTGATGAAGGGCGCGGAACCGGCTGCCCCGGCTGCCCCGGCTGCCCCGGCTGCTGGAGGACGCGGCTGGCCGATGGCGACGGGCTGATCGAAGGCCGTCGGTTGCGGGCGGTCGGCGCGCTCAAACGAAGTCTGCAGCGGCTGGCTCAACACAATCGCGCCTTTGAGTTGGCCGCGCATCTGCTCGACTTCCTCCTGCTTTTTATCACCGAGAAAAATCGGCGCGCCGGTCAATTCACTTGCGGTCGAGGCCGACCACGCTTCGGGATAGCCGATGAGCGGCATGTAGCGCGGCTCGACCATTTCGATGGTGAATTTGTCGAGCGTCCAGCCGCGCCCGAATTCCCACGCTTCCTGGCGCGGATTGTCGAGGCCCCAGGCTTTGAGTTTGGCTTGCGCATAATCGGCGGCGGCTTTGAATGCGGGCGTGGCCGTCAGACGCGGGCCGATGTTTTCGGTGAAGTAGCTGAAGGTCTCGACAACCTGTGAACGGTTCAAGCCTTCGTCGCGGATTTTGGCGATGGTTTCGCGGTCAACCGTTTCCTGCGCGCGGCTGGCAGCGGATGGAAGGAGCAAGCTCTGCAAGCAAAGGAGCGCGGACAAGAGATAGCATTTCATTTATGTGAACCTCGGTTTAGCAAATTGTGATTTTCAGGTTTCGCCGGAGTGTTTCAGCGTTTCCGCCGTTGAGCAGCCAGGCTGCGCTTATTCGGCCAGATGCGCTAGTTTTGATCAACCTCTTGCCACAGCTTCTTAGCCGGGACAGAATGTCGCTCGCCCAATGTTCTTCTGCGAAAGGGATTGCTTATGACAACTTCCAATACCATCACGATCAGCAAACAAACACAGCACACCATTCGCGCGCTCGCCGCCAAGACCCGCCTGCCTGCCCAGGAAATTGTGGAGCGCGCGGTTGAGGGATTGCGGCGGAAACTTTTGTTCGAAGAAGCGAATGCCGCCTATGCCGCCTTGCAGGAACAACCCGCAACCTGGCAAGCCATCGAAGAGGAGCGAGCCGCCTGGGATGCCGCACAGGCGGACGGGCTGGCAAAGGAAGATTGGTCTGAATACAGCAACGCGACAGGAGCGTAACCATGCCGAATCCGCTGCGTGGAGAAGTTTGGTTTGCCAATCTCGATCCTCCACAACTGGCGCATCAATTGGAGCAGGCGGGTGCGCGGCCTTGCCTGATTCTCTCGCACTCCGATTACAACAAAGGGCGCGCAGGCAGAGTGCTCATCATCCCGTTCACAAAAAACTCCCACCAGCCATTTACAGTCGCCGTCAGACCGCCGGAAGGCGGGCTGAAAATGGAAAGCTACCTGCTGTGCGACCAACTCAGGGCCATCAATAAAAACCGGCTGAGCCATAAATTGGGAAGCGTTTCCACGCAAACCATGCAGGCGGTAGAACAACTCGTCAAAGACCTGCTCGATTTCTAACGCCAACCTCTTTGTCCCTACGGTTGCAACGGCCCCGCCTGCATCGGCGGCTGCAACTCAAACTCCTTCGGCGGCTCCGCGCCCAACAAATGCCGCACAAAATAATCCCAGCGGCGGCGCACCATATACGCCTCGCTGCCGAAACCGTGCGGGCGGTTGGGGAACAGAATCAAATCGAAATCCTTGTTCGCCTTGATCAGCGCATCCACGACCAGCAGCGTGCTATACGGCGGCACGTTGTTATCCATGGTGCCGTGCGCGAGCAGCAATTTGCCTTTCAGATTTTTGGCAAGCGCCGGATTGGATTGATTGTCGTAGTTCGTCGTGCCGTCGGGTTTGCGCACGAGCAAGCCTTGCCATTTCTCGCCCCAATCGTCTTCGTACTCGCGGTTGTCGTGATTGCCCGCCTGGGCGACACCCACCTTGAAGAAGTCAGGATAATTGAACATCGCTGTCGCCGTCGCATTGCCGCCGCCCGAATGGCCGTAGATGCCCGCGCGTTCGATGTCTATCCAACTGTAGCGCTGCGCGAGTTGCTTCATCCCCGTCACCTGATCGGGCAGCGTGTTGTCACCCATATTGGCGTACCACGTCGCGTGGAAGCTCTTGGAGCGCCAGGGCGTGCCCATTCCGTCAATCTGCACGACGACGAAGCCGAGTTCGGCCAGCGCCTGCTGATCGCCACCGGGGGAAAAGCTGCGCCCGCGCACGCTGCCGGTCTGGGGGCCGGGATAGATGTTATTGATGATCGGATATTTTTTGCCGGGGTCGAGCTTGGTGGGCACAAACATCAAGCCGTAAAGATCGGTCTGGCCGTCGCGCGCCTTGACCGTGATGGGTTGCGGCGGCTTCCAACCTGTTGCTGTCAGCCGCGTGATGTCGGCTTTTTCGAGCGTAGCGATCAGCTTGCCGTTGGCGTCGCGCAACACTGCGATAGGTGGCACGTCGGGTTTGGAATAGCTGTCGGTGAAATGCTGGCCCGACGGCGCGAGCGCGATGTCGTGATCGGCGTCTTCGGGCGTCAGCAGTTTGAGGCCCTTGCCATCAAAGCCGATGCGATAGAAATGGCGGAAGTAGGGATCGCGGCCCGGCTCTTTGCCTACGCCAAGGAAGTAAAGCTGGCGATTCTGTTCATCCACGCGCAGCAGTTGCGTGACGTTGCCGTCGCCCGTGGTGATCTTGTTTTTGAGCTTGCCGGTTTGCGCGTCGTAAAGATAAAGCTGGCCCCAGTTGTCGCGCTGCGAAAACCAGAGGATTTCATTCGAGGCAGCGAGAAAGCGCCAATTGACGCGGCCATTGCCGGATTCAAAAAAGGTCTCGACCTTTTCTTCGAGCACCTCGCGCACGTTGCCAGTCATTGGATCAGCCACGCGCAACTTGGCTTCTTTGTGATCGCGCGAACTGGAAACGAAAGCCAGTTGCGCGCTGTCGCTGCTCCATTGCACATCGGCCCAGACGCCGCCGCAGACAACGTGATCGCACAACGTCGAACGATGCGCGTCGGCGGACATTTTCAAGCGCACGACTTTGGCCGCGTCTACATCCCCTCCGAGATGAATGATGACGCGCTCGATCATGAATATCTTTGCGTCGCCGGGCAGCGGGTATTTCCAGGCTTCCAATTTCGGATGGCCGAGTTGCGTGTTGACCAGATACATCTCGCCGACGCCGCGCCCGTCGTGCTGGAACGTGGCGATCTTTTTGGAATCGGGCGCCCAGGCGAGGACGGGATTGTCGCTCTTCGTCCAGCCCGCATTGTTCGTCGCGTAGCCGAAATCCTTGACGCCATCGGTCGTCAATTGCGTCTCTTTGCCCGTCGCGGCCTCGCGCACCCAGAGGTTGTAATCGCGGATGAAGGCCACACGCTTGCCATCGGGCGAGGTCGCCATCGCATCCGCCCCTGGCCCGCGCCGCTGTTGCCCGTTGGCTGGCGCGCCGCCGTTGTCAGCCACCGCGCGGCACTGCTCGCCCTGCACGTCGCAACTGAAGCGCCGCCGCGCGACATTGAATGAAAGCGTCTTGCCATCCGCCGCGAAATCAATTTGCTGAAACGGCAATTGGTACGCGCCGACTTTTGTGCCGGATGCCGTTGCCAGCGCTGCCGCCAGTTTGACGTGATCGAAGGCCGGGCCGCTGGTGCCGCGCGCTGGATCAACCAGGATGAACTCGTTGCCCTGCTCAGTCGTGACGCGATACCAGAGCCGTCCATCCGGCAGCCAGTTGGGCCGCACGCCCGCGCGCAAGACCAACGGGCCGGTGTGGTAGCTCATAAACTTTTCGGCGCGCGCGTAATCCGCTGCTGTGAGCGCGGTTTGTTGTGCAAGGGTGGTCATCGTGATCACAAGAGTTGCCGCGAATGCGGCGAGAAAGCGCAAGTAGCGTAAATTCGACAGCATAGTTACTCCTCAGGGTTACTCAATGATGATTATCTTTTGTCTTGTCAGTGTCCATTCTTCAATAAACTGCTGCTTCAGCAAGCTACGCGGACCATGATAAGGATCGAGTACTCGGACTTTGTCTTCTGTCACACTCAACACAATAACTGCATGGGTTGGGAAAGGTGGCGGCATTTTGAGATAAACAATCGGGTAAATTCCTTGTGCCAGCAAAGCCTGTAACTGGGTGCTCCCTGTGTGGGGATCAGTTCCCCATTCCTCGGCCCGGCTCCGTCCAAAACCAAATTGTCGCGCTGCCCGCGCGAGCTTCTCACGGTCTGTCCCCTCTTCGTCACAGTCGCTCTTTTCCCTGATGGCGCGCTCCACCACTTCGGCTCCAAAGGCTGCCATGACCATTTTCAGACAGGCTGGAGCGCAGGAATATGTGGTTTCTTGTTTGTGAAATTGCGGCTCAGACGGCATGGAGGAGTTCTCGAGCAAGGCGCTTTCCCCGGCTGCGCACTTCTTCCAGCGGAGTATGTGAAACGATCTTGCCGGAACTGACTGCAACGGCCAGTTCGCCGACCTCTCCACCTTGCCCATCTGGATAGCCTAGCCAGAGCGGAACGCGCCATACCTGAGCAGCGGCATCCAACATCGCAGGTTGCGGGCAGTAACGATCCGGCAAGTTGTGATAATCAGTCCAGCCAACGGCAATCAGGTATGCCTCTTCGGCGGAAACATCCGAGATCAACGGCTCATCCAGTAAAGCAACCAGCGCCGCTGGCTCTTCCTTCGCTAACTCGCGTTTGAACAACTCAAGCCTTTGCCGCAATTGCTTTCGCGTTTGGCCAGCTTTTCTCTCAAAACTCATATGGATCTGATGATCCAGAATACTAAAGCGCGTCCAGACTGGCACGGCCTGGCCGCCCATCTTTAGCTGGCGTACTGCTTGTGGACTAGCAATCTCAGCTTGATTCAAATGAACAAGAACCGGGCCAATTGATAAGCGCCGATCAAAGAGATCGCAGAACTCATCAGCATAGCGGTGGTGCAATTCTCCAGGACCATCAAATGGCGGTTTTGCCAAATCAGCCTCAGCAGGCAGCAATGGCAAAGTAACGTCCGATCCACGAGCCATAAATTCACCTTCAGTAACACCACGAAAGATGAAATCCAACACCTCGACTTGTTTGGGGTTAACTTCAACCGGAAAATCAAAGCTCGTTGAATATATTCGCTCAAGGTATTTGAGCTTCCGGAATACCTTGGCGCGGAAAAGTAGTTGTTGTGTTTCTTCTTCGGTAAATGGCTGAAATGAAAACTTGATCGGTTTATCCAAGCCGTCAATATGTAACAAGCATTGTCCGAGGCTGGAAAGAAGGTACTCCACGCGAGAATACAAGATTTCGCCATCCGTGGTGTCTGCCGAAGGGCGCACACGAAAGTATTTCACTCGCCAGCCATTTGCCGGCGAGTCAGCTAGCACTTCAACGGTAATTTTGGGCCAAGCAGAATCAGGCTGACTTTCAAATGTTAGGCGCCGATCACTAAATGCGCAAAGAAATCTCTGCTTAGGCATGCTGAAAGTGGTGCCCGGAATTTCCAGCCATCCCAGCGTCTCAACTTCCCCGCTGGCGGTTTTGCCTTTGAAGGCGGCAACGTCAACCATCTGAAATGTCGCCGGCTCGCTCGGAAGCAACTTAGGCGCAGCGACACCATTCAATCTGCTTGAATCAGGCAGCATGGTTGACAGTCCCAAAAACAAAGGGCCTGAACCAGGCAACGCGTTAGTTGTTAGAATTGTTGATAGGCTCATAACAAAAGCATTATCCAAGCGACGCCTTAGCAACGCAACAGCGCCGAAAGCGCCTAGCCTCATGGCTTAGCCGCTTTCTTCTCAGTTGTTCGGTGGTTGAAAGCGCAGCGGTTGACGCGCGCATTAAACAACCTTCGCCATTGTTCGACAAGCTGGCTTGTGCTCCCCGCCAAATCGTGCGATGTTTCGCGCGTGTCAACGGACACGGCATCCCAACCAAAACCCCGAAGGATAAAGACCCAAGAATACAATGAGAATTCAAGTGATCGAACGCCGCGCTTTTATCAAACAGGCCGCGCAAACCGGTGCCGCCATCGGTATCACCGCAATGACCAACGAAACGCTATCCGCCGCGCCCAAACCGCTCTTTCAAATTTCGCTGGCGCAATGGTCGCTGCACAAAGCGCTCTTCGCCAAACAACTCGACAACCTCGATTTCGCCAAGACCGCCAAGCAGGATTTCGGCATCAACGCCGTCGAGTACGTCAACCAGTTTTTCAAGGACAAGGCCAAAGACAAAACCTATCTCGCCGAGATGCTCAAACGCACCAAAGACCTGGGCGTAGAGAATCGCCTGATTATGTGCGACGCCGAAGGCAACCTCGGCGACCCCGACGCCGCCAAGCGCCAACAGGCCGTCGAGAATCATTTCAAATGGGTCGAGGCCGCCAAGTTTCTCGGCTGCAAAATCATCCGCGTCAACGCGGCCAGCAAAGGCACGTATGAAGAGCAGCAGAAGCTGGCCGCCGACGGTTTGCGCAAGCTGACCGAGTTCGGCGCGCAACACAAAATCGCCGTGATCGTCGAAAATCACGGCGGGCTTTCTTCCAACGGCCAATGGCTGACGGGCGTGATGAAGCTGGTCAATCACAAAAATTGCGGCACGCTGCCCGACTTCGGCAACTTCCGCCTGAGCGCGACCGAAGAGTACGACCGTTACAAAGGCGTCGCCGAGATGATGCCTTACGCCAAAGCCGTCAGCGCCAAGACGCACGACTTCGACGCTGAGGGTAACGAGACACACACCGATTACCGCCGCATGGTCAAGCTGGTGCTCGACGCCGGGTATCACAGCTTTTTTGGCATTGAATACGAAGGCGACAAACTGAGCGAGCCGGACGGCATTCGCGCCACCAGGAAGTTGCTGGAGAAAATCCGCGCAGAAATGACAGCGAAGAAGTAGGGCGTAATCTGACGCCTGATTCCCGGCTCCCGATTCCTGGTTTCAGTAAATCAGGAACCGGGCAGCGGGAATCAGGAGTCAGAGAATGGCGCAGGTTATCCACTCGTAACTTTACCTATCCCCGGCCTACTTCCTTTACGACGTGAAACGCAGTGCAAGTTATGCAGTACAGTCGTTTTCATTTTTTCATTGCGGGTGTCCTCAGTTGCTGGCTTACGCTGACACTCAGTCATTCCGTCGCAGCACAAAACAGTGGACGCCCGTTCACGCTCGCTCCCGCGCCCAGTTGGATTCGCAGCGAACCGCTGGCCGCCAGCACCGCCGAACAACGCACCGACGCACGCGACGGCGTGGTGTATCTGCTCTCTGACCAGCAAGTGCGCGTCACCAATGCCACGACCGACCGCTATCACCACCACGTTCACGAAGTCATCGCGCAACCCGGCGTCGAACACGTCTCGCAACTCGAATTGGAATTCGATCCGACGTATCAGCGGCTGATCATTCATCGCATTCAAATCCGGCGCGGCGCACAGACGATCAACGCGCTCAAGCCGAATGAACTCCGCTTACTGCAAAAAGAAGACGAGATGGAACAACGGCTGTTTAACGGCACGCTGGCGGCGCTGGTGATTTTGAACGACGTGCGCGTGGGCGATGTGGTCGAGTACGACTATTCGGTCAACGGTGCGAATCCGATTCTGGCGGGGCGCTTTGCCGATGTGAATTACCTGGCCGAGAGTGAACCGGTCGCGCGGTTGCGGTACCGCTTGTTGTGGCCGGCGGGGCGCACGTTGCAACAGCAGGTGCGCAACCTGGAACTCAAACCCACGGAACAACGCAACGGCGACACTATTGAATACGTTTGGGAGCGCACGAATCTGCCCGCGCCCGATTTCGCTGACGAAACGGCATTGGCGGCGGACGAGTTTCCGACGTTGTATCTGACCGAATTCAAAAGCTGGCAGGAAGTCGCCGCCTGGGCCGCGCCCCTCTATCGCTTGCAAGGGCCGTTGTCACCGGCGCTGCGCCAGCAAATCGAAAAGTGGCGGCAGGTGTCGCCGCGACCCGCTGAGCAGATGCTGGCCGCGTTGCGTTTCATTCAGGATGAGATTCGTTATCTGGGCATTGAACTCGGGCCGCATTCACACCAGCCGCATCACCCGGCGCAAGTGCTGGCGTGGCGTTACGGCGATTGCAAAGACAAGGCGTTGCTCTTTGCCACAGTGCTGCGCGAATTGGGCATCGAGGCTTACCCCGCGCTGGTCAATACCGATTTGCAGGGCCGTGCGCAGGAGTTGCCGCCCTCGCCTTTCGCCTTTGACCACGTCATCACGCAGGTCAAATTAAACGGCCAGACGTACTGGTTCGATCCCACCGTCAGCTTGCAACGCGGCGGCCTGGCGCAACATTACAACCCCGAATTCGGGCGCGGCTTGGCGGTGCGCGCCGACGCTGCTACGCTCGAAGAGATTCCCTTGCCCGCGCCCGCGCGCCCGTTGAAAACGATCAAAGAGATTTACACAGTCAATGCCGATAACCATGCGGCGCGGCTGGAAATCAGCTACACCTATCGCGGGATCGAAGCCGACACGATGCGCGATTACCTGGCCAAAAACACACTCCAGGATTTGATCAAAGAGCGGCTGACATTGCTGCACGCACGCGACCGCGGCATCACCGCCGAGGGCAAGCCTGAAGTCAAAGACGACGCGGCCAACAACACGATCGTCATCAGCGAACGCTATCAGTGCGCCCGTTTCTGGCGCGAAGGCGCGCGCGCGTTTAACGCCGACCGCCTGACGCCGGAACTGCCTGTCTTGTTGGCCGACGCCAAAAAGCCGGTATTGCTGACCTATCCCTTCGACGCCGAACAGCAAATCGAAATCCGCACGCCCTTGCCGCTCAACGTTGCGGAAGACTCCGGTTCTGTCACCAACGATGCCGTGCAATTCGATGTGCGCCGCACGCGCGAAGGCCGCACGGTCAAACTGGCCTACCGGCTGCGCACGCTGCGCGCCTACGTCAGCGCCAGCGATGCTGCCCGTTTGGCCGCCGACATCGAACGTATCGAAGACTTGGGCAACTTCCGCCTGTCCAATCAGGCCCTTGCGTTTGGCGCGCTCACCAACCCGGTCGGTCTCGGCGGTTTGATATTTTTGGGCGCGCTGTTGCTCTCGCTGCCGCTGCTCGCGTTCGTCGCCTATAAGACCTGGCAGGCACGGCGCGCGCCCCGCGAAGTCGAAACGCGCGTCAGCATCGCCTTGCCCGGCAGCGAACCGGGCAGCCCCTTTCGCGTGCCGGATGAAACGGCCTTGCGCGAACGCGTCGCGGTGTTGCGCTGCGAATGCGGCGGCGGCTATGCGCTGCCGCTCGCCGGTGCGCGGCGCGAAACGGTGATCTTTGACGGCAAGCGGCTGGTGCTGGTGCAATTGAATTGCGCGGGCTGTGCGCAGGCGCGCGATGTGTACTTTGATCTCTCGGCTATCGCTGCGGCGAATTATGCCGCGCAGGTGGTGGAAGCGCCGGAGCAATCAGGCTGATCGAAACGCGCTCAATGAGCGCCGCAAAAAAGCAACGAACGTACAATAGATACGCGGATGACGCGGATGCAGCGGATCAGCGCGGATCCATTCTGAAAAAAATCCGCGAAAATCCGCCTCCTCCGCGTCATCCGCGTATCTATGCGCACTCACTTTGAAATAGCTTCTTCCTGGCCTGAGTCTCGTGCGCTTACGTCTTGATCGCCATCCCGATATACCCCGTCAATGTCCTGCGGCTGAATTGAAACGCGAACTCATCGCTCACCTCACCCAGCCACAACATTCGCCAAAACGCCCGATTCAACTGCGGCACTGAGCCGCGCAGCAACGTCACGCGCAAACCGCTATCAGCGCACATGCCGCGCAATTCCGCCGGTTTGATGAAATGGCTTAGTTGATGCAAACGCGGCGGCGTGTTTTTGACGAACCATTCGACGCCTTTGATGGCGACGAGCCAAGCGAGCGGGTTGCGATTGAAAGTAGCGAAGAAAAACAAGCCGCCCGGTTCGAGCACGCGCGCGCATTCGGCAATCACGCGTTCGGACGCATCTACGTGTTCGAGAAAATCCATCGCGCAGACGGCCTGAAACGACGCGGCGGCATACGGCAACTGATAGGCATCGCCTGTCTCATACCGCACGCGGCCCGTCGCATCGTAACGCCGCGCCACTGCCAGGCTTTCCGCCGAAGCGTCCAGCCCCGTCACGGCAAAATCACGCGCGGCCAGATAATTCGCCAGGAAGCCCGCGCCACAACCGACATCCAAAACCTGCGCTGCTTGGGTGGGAAAGGCGCGCTGAATTTCGGCGGCAATCCACGGGTTGCGCATGCGCGATTCGGCCCGCAACAGCGCGACCGGGTCGTCTTGCGCGGTGTACCAGCGTTCGCCTAAGGCGTGGTAGATGTCGTTGTTGACTTGGCCCGCTTGGTCAGTCGTGACGGCCATAGCAAATTCCAGTAGAGCAGTTGAAAGAGTCCGAAGCCGAGCGTCAGCAGCGCATTGCCCAACAGGAACGCGCGCGCGCCGCCGCCAGCGCCGATGAAGGAAAGCGTCAGCCCGTGCCACGCGGGCCAGAGCAACGCGGCGCTAAGCAGCACCAACGGATGCAGCATAAACATCAGCGCGTGCACCCAGTGTTCACCCGCGCTGCAAAGGCGTAAATGCAACGGCTCATCTTTGGTGACAAAGAGGCAGGAAAAAAGGCTCAGGCCCACGTAAACACTGGCCGAAACGGCGCTCGGCGGCACGGCGAACAGCCAGCCAAAACAAAGCAGCACGCTCAAAGTATCCAGCGGATGCCCCAGCCGTTCCCAACGCGGCAACGAGCGTTGCCGGTGAAAATAAAGCTCATCCACCGCCATGCAAAGTGATTGCAAAACAAACGGTATGAGCAGCCAGCGTGCGGGAATCGTGAAGGGCATACGTTGATTTTGGGGCATAACGGGAATTTCTGTGGGTAAAGGTGCGAAGCTCTTTCAACACAAAGGGGCAAAGGAACAAAGGGACAAAGAAGCTAAAAATGAAGAACTGCCGCGCAAACTTTGACCGGCTTTGTCCCTTTGTTCCTTTGCCCCTTTGTGTTGAAAAGACTTCTGGCCCACAAAAATCTCTGGACTACAACTTCCTGAACAGCGCCCCGGCAATCGTCAGCCCCGGCCCAAACGCCAAGCTGCCGACCAGTGTGCCCGCTTTGATTTCAGGCGTCTGCAACATCCGCGCCCACACGTGCGGCAGCGTGGCCGAAGACATATTGCCGTGTTCGAATAAGAGCGCGCGGCTGAGGGCGACCTGGTCTTCGCGCAAGCCGAGCAGCGTTTGCACCGAATCAATGATGCGCGGCCCGCCGGGATGCACGGCGAAACAGGCACGGTCACACGCCGTTTCATAACATTCACCCGCCTGCGCAAAGAGCCGTTGCAAATAACCGGGCAAGGCGGCGGCGATCTTTTCGGGCACTTCGCGCGCCAGCGTCATGCGGAAGCCCCATTCCGACGGCGCCCAGGTCATGTCGGCCAAGGTGTTCGGCACGACCTCTTCGCGCACGGCCAACACTTCAAAGCCTGACGGCGGCGGCGCTTCCTGCAAGGTTAGCGCGTAGCGGATATGGCCGTCGGCAAACAGGCTTTGCACGACCAGTTGTTCGGGCCGGTGATCGCGCGGGTTGAAATGCAGCGTGCACAATTCGGTGTGCACGATCTCGGCGCGCCCCTTTTCGGGGAAAGAGGCCGCGTCGCTTTGCGGATTGAGCAGCAGCCCCCGGGCCACGCGCAAGGCGGGCACGGCGGCGTAACAGCCCATGTGATAAACCTGGGTCGCGCGCGTTTGCTGGTGCCACTCTTTAGCGTCGAGCAGGCGTTGAATCGCGCTGGGCGAGGCGTAACCGGTGCAGGTGACGTGCAACAGATCGGCGGGCGCGGCGCTTTCATCCACAAAGAAATCGTTCATTGCGCGATTGGCCATCTCGGCAAAAAACTGGTTGCGCGCGTCCAGCCCGCGCCCGTCGGCGCTTTCGTGCAGGTTGAAAATCTGCATGCGCGGCCAGTCTTGATGCAGAAAGTCTTCGAGTTCCGAATAGCGCTTGCCGATGCTCGTGGGCGAACAGCCGTAACGCCTGACCAGCCGCTCCATGCGCGTGAGCCATTCCTGCTCAATGTCAGAATGGCCGTTGGCCCCATTGGCCGTGGCTTCGGCGCGCGCGTGCGCGGCGGCCAGCCAGCTAAAGGCGTGATCCTGGGTGCGAATATAGCGCGGGAGGATGACCTTGAAATCAGCGAGATAAGTGCGATGTATCATTTGCTTGCCGATGTCAGTGGCCCGACCGTGAGGGAGGGCAGACCGTGTGAGGTCAACTCTCGCTTCCGCTCAGGTTGTTTATTTTGGGTGAAGGTGCGCCCTGGGAGCGCAGACGTCTCGTCCGCATTCGGTTGAAGCGCGCAGCTTCCAATTCCCTTCGTTGTTCATTGCAACGCCGAAGGGGATAAGGAAGCTGCACGGCTTCTATTTAACGGCGGACGGGAGGTGCGCGCTCCCAGCCATTTACGCCCGCTTACGCAATTCGCTGCGTAACGTGCCGCGCGCGACTTCGATCAAGATTTCGGCATTGGTCACGCGTTGAAAATTCTCAAAGGCCGCCTGTTCGACCGCCGCCACCAGATTGGCGTGCAAGCCGCGCGCGCCGGTGCCGCGTTTGAGGCTGCGTTCGATGATGAAATCGAGCGCGCCTTCGGTGACGTTCAACTGTAGGCCTTCGAGTTGGAATTCGCGCACGAATTGCGGCAACACGTTGTCGTGCAAAATCTGTTTGAGCGTCGCCGCCGACAAGGCCTGGAAGCGCACGATGCGCGCAAAGCGTCCCATCAGTTCGGGCAAAAAACCGTAGCGTTGAAAGCCCTCGATCTCCTCCAACACCGGCGAAGCGGCGGCGCTGCTGTTGGCCTTGTCCTTAAAACCAATCGCTTTGTTATTCGCTTTCAGCACGTCGTCCATCCCGGAAAACGTCCCGCAAGCGATGAAGGGAATGTCCAGCGTCGAAAGCGGCGCGCGTTGCCCATACGACGAAGCGCCGAAATCCAGCGGCACCATCACGTCTTTGCCTTCCAGCATTTTCAGCAATTCGCGTTGCACGCCGTAACCCGACACGTCTTTGGTCGTGCCTTCGCCGGCAAAGCGCGCGTTGCTGGTGGACGAGGCCAGTTTGTCGAATTCATCCAGGCAGATCACGCCGCATTGCGCCAGCAGCAAATCGCCTTCTGCGGCGTAGATCAGCCGCGTCAAAATCGTGTGCACGTCATCGCCGACATAACCGCTCTCGGTGAAGCTGGTCACATCCACAATCAGCGTGGGCAGATGAAAGAGTTGTTGAAAGAGCGATTCGACCAAAAACGTCTTGCCGCTGCCCGTCGGCCCGGCCAGCAAGGTGTTCTGTTTGGGCGGCATCAAGCGGCGCATTTCACCGTCCACGTGCAAGCGCTTCAACCGGCGCACGTGGCGATAGGCCATCAGCGAAAGCGCGCGGCGCGGTTCGTCCTGCCCTTTATAGCCCAACTGTTCCAGCCGCGCGAAAATCTCGGGCGGCGGAATCAGCGGCAACGAACGCACAAATTCGCGCAGCCCCTCGCGTTCTTGCCGCGACGGCGCGCGCTCCGGTTCCATCAACTCATCGTCATCGAAGGGAAAGTTCAACCGTACCTCCTGGTCAACTCTGCAATCCGGGACTGTGCGGAGAGAATGTTAGCGTCGGGGGCGCATATCATCTACTTTCGCGCGCTGGCGCGCAAATCCTTTTCGGCTCCGTGTTGCGCGTGACAACTGACACAACGCGCATTGCCCGTTGGCAAAGGCTGCGTTTCAGCCAGCGTTTCAGCCAGCCGGGCTAACGATGCAGCAAACGCCGGTTGCAAGCTGTGGCATTGCGCGCAGGCCTCGCGCACGTTGCGTTTCAACGCTGCGCCCGCTGTGCCGCCCAAATGGCAATCCACACATTGCGCGCGGCCCTGGGCCCGGCCTTGCGTGTGCAGCATGTGGAATTGCTCGCGCAGGTTGTAATCAACCGTTTGGCCCGGCAAGCCCCGCTGTTGCCAAGCCGCTTGCGACACGCCTTCCCACAACCACAGGCCATTCCTGACCGGATAACTCACCGCGCCCCCGTGCAGCGTTTGGCGGCCACTCTGGTTATCGCTTTGGTGGCAGTTGGTGCAAACCGCATTGGTAACAGAAGCTGGTTTGAATTCCGCCCCGCGATGTTCGGTGTGGCAAGCGCGGCAACTCAGCCCTACGTTCATATGCCGCTGCGCAATCGCGGCTTGAAACGTGGGCGTCGTATGACAGGCGGAACACTGCTGCGGCATCCTCCCGGTCAGTGTGTGGCAAGCGTCGCACGAAGCGCTGGCCCGATTGGCAAGCGTGCTCGCGGCGGGCAAAGTCCTGGACGCATGCGCTGCTGACAGCGGCCCCGGCGAGTACAGACGCGGGAAGGCCCACGCCAGCACGGCTACGCAAAGCAGCAAGAGCGCAACACTAGCCGCCAACAAACGCAACGTGCTGCGCTGGGATTGACCGACAAGCTGTTCGGTCTGCGGTGGTTCATCAGGCAGCTTGTTGCGCGCAAACTCAGCCTCGGCGGTTTGCAGCCGCCGTTCCCAATATCTTTCCAAAACACGTTCATCGGCGGGCGTGCCGACATTGCTCGGCGGTTCGGTCGCTTCAGAATCGGCCTGCATCAGGTCGAGCACAAACTCTACCGTGATTTGCAACGCCTCTTGCTGCACGGCCACGCGCAACAGATACGGGCCGATGCGCACCGTGTCGTTATCGCTCAACGGCGCTTGTTGGACGGCGGCGTCATTCAACCAAACCGGGCTGGTCGCCGCGTCCGCCAATGCCGAAAGCCAAAATGCCCCCTCGTGCTGTTTGATGCCCGCGTGGGCCAGCGCGACTGCCGGGTGCGGCAACTGCAAATCACTCGTGAGCGCGCGGCCAATCAACAGGCTCTCGCCCGCCAACGTGCTGGCATCGGCATTGCGGTCGGTACGAATGATGCGAAACGTATTCATCGAAATCGGAACCTGTGCAAAATTTCCGGGAGCGCAGTCCTTCCAGGGTGGGGTAATGCCGCGCCGCAAATGAATTCAGGCTCAACGCCAACTGAAATAGAGCACTTGCCAAATGTGCAAGAGCAACAGCGCAAAGAATAACGCCACGCCGGTCAGATGCGGCCAAATCCAATAGCGCAACAACCGCTGCCCCGCGATCAAGCGGTTGAGTTGGCGCAATAACTCCGCGTCGCCTGATTCAGTGGCGCGCAACACGGCCCGGCGCGCCAGCAAATCTTCGAGCAGCCAGGGGTGCGCTTCCTGTTTGGTCAGCCAGCGCGGCGCCAGCACGTTGATCAATTGTCCCAGCAGTCCGGTCAAACAAACTACGAACAGCGCCAATGCCAGCCACCGGGTCAACGGTGTAGGCCGAGCCGCCTGACCCGCCAGCAAGCCGTGCCAGACAAATAACAACAGCGTCCACACGCCAACGTAATTGTGCGCCAACAGCCAGTAATGCAAGCGCCCCAGCCGCGCCATGCGCGCGCGTTTGCGCCAGGCATACAACCCCGCGCCCAGCAAACCCTCCGTGCCCAGCAACGCGCTGCCCCAGGCCCAACCGCGCGTTTGGCCATACTCCAGGCCGAATAACGGCTGCGCGCAGGCCAGCCAGAGCAGCAACAAAATTCCGGCGATACCGATCAGGTGAATCAAGCTCACAGTGGGATGCGCATGCCAGCCTGCGATTAGTTGCAGTTTCTTGCCGCCGCGCTTTTGGTACACCCGCGCCAACCGCGCGGCCTTGATGGAATGCAGTTCGGCGAACTGTTCAGCGGGCACGACGCGCCGCAACGCGCCCGTCGGGCAATTCTCTTCGCAACCATGAATGTGCGGTTTGCGCGCATCGGCGTTGCAAGCCGCGCCTACACACAGATCGCATTTCACCGCCACACGCGCGGCCTCAATCGCGCTTCCGCTAAGTTCTCCCGTCTCTCCCTCTCCCTCTCCCTCTCCCTCTCTCCCCGTCTCCCCTTCTCCCACAGCCTCTTCCCGCGCCACCAAAGTAATCGCATCGTATGGGCACAGCGCCGCGCAATCGCCGCAACCGATGCAGGTTTGGGCATCAATCTCTACGCGGCCTTCGGGCAAGACCTTGATCGCGTTGACCGGACAGCCGGTCAGGCAATCCGGCTGGCGGCAGTGATGACAGGCCGACGGTATCAACAAGGGCTGCAAGCTGGGGCGCAATGACAGCGGCCACGCAGCGGGCGGCGTCAATGACGCAGGCCGCGTCAAGCTGAACCCTTTCAATGACAGCCGCGACTGTCCGTGCAAATCCTGACAGGCCGCCGCGCAATTGCCGCAACGAATGCACGTGCGCGCATCAATCGCCAACAGGCTGGCCGTCGCCGCCACGCCGCTGCGGATCAAGGCGGATTGCGTGGCGGCAATCGGAAGCGGCTGGCGCTGATAGGCCTGTTCGGCGGCGGGCGCCAGCTTTTTCAACGCGGTGTTGATGTCTTCGCTGAGCGCGCCCGTTTCGCGCAACAACGTGACGGAGACTTCCAACACCTCGGCGCGCGTCAGCAACGTGCCGGTTTGCGGCCAGGCCAATTCGCTGGCCGCGCCTTCCAGCCCCAGGCAATGGCCCGCGCCCAAATACTCTTCGTGCGCCAGCGCGGCCCAATCCGCAGCATCGGCTTCGGACTGGCTTTCCTCGCTGGCTTTGCGCAACTTCAGCCAGCCGGTTTTGAGAATGAACAGCCGCCGGATCGCTTCGCCCTCTTGAAACAACACGTGCCCCGGTTCGTATACGCGAAACTGCGAAATCGTCGAGAGCTTGCCCAGCGCTTCGGCATCCAGCCGCGTCGCCACGCCGACATCTTGCAAAAACACCGCGCGGCTGTTGCGGCGATAAGCCTTGTCCAGCACCGCCGCAAACTGCGGCAGTTTGCGTAAGAATGGCAAGGCCTGGCGCTGCACTTCCAACACCAGCACCGGCACTGCGGAGGGCGCGCTCACGGTCGAAGAGCGCGGCAGATTGGCCAGCACAGACATTTCGCCGAACAATGAGCCGGGCGGCAATTCGCCGACCTTCGCATAGCCGCGTTTGACGAAGACATCCGCCACCCCCTCGATCACAAAAAAGAAACAGTCGCCGCCCCATTCGCCCTCGCGCACAATCTCTTCGCCCGGCTCGTAGGTCAGCAGGCGCAAATGCGGCGCGAGCAGTTGACCTGCGTATTCACGGCCTTCCAACAGCGCCTGCAATTCGGCGTCAGGCAAACCACGGCCCGGCGTCTGGCCCGACAATTCGGCCAGCGCGGCAGTCTTCGCTATGGCAGCCAGCACGGCGGCGGGCTCGCGGTGTTCTTGCGGCATAGACTCCGGTGGTGTGGGGTGAAACTGCTTGCTAAAGGGTGAAGCACTCTTTCGGAGAGGTCTTTTTACTGTATCGCGCGCAGCTTGCCAAGCGCAGGGTGAAGGATGAGGGATGAGGGATGAGGGATGAGGGATGAGGGATGAGGGATGAGGGATGAGGGATGAGGGATGAGGGATG
>JAYUCP010000527.1:0-8689 GCA_043740245.1 Acidobacteriota bacterium
CCCAGCGCATTCCACGCCGCGATCATCTGTTGCCCCTTGAAGATCGTCGAAGCGACCGACGGCGAAATCGTGTCGCCCGCGAGCAGAAACAACGTGTTCGGCGCTTCGGCCAGAATTTTTTTGCGCAACGTTGCGACACGCGCCAAGCCCGCGCTCTTGCCGTCATCCAGCGCGGCGGTTTGGTAAACGTCATTGAGTTGCAACAGCGTGATGCGCGTTACGGGCCTGGTTTTGGTTTGCGCGAAGGCGGCGTGGTTGAAACAAATGCAGAGCAAGAGCGCGCAAAACAATCGGCGAGTAAGTGACGTGCTGGGAATCATACGAGTGCACCTCCAAAAACGAAATAACGATGCTTGAATTGGGATTGCGCGGCAACACGACCTTGGCCGCGCGGTGAAAGCTGGGTCATCAAATCACAGAAACTGAGCCTGGGCAATCTGGCGCGCGCGCACGGGTTGCGCTACTACGTGCCTATGGCTCAGCCGTGGGCCACCATCTGCCTTGCCTCACTGATCGCTTCCGCCACCGTCCGCACAGTGCCATCCAATTGCAATTCGTAAACGTCCCGCGTGATTTCGCCGATGCGTTTGCCCGGCTCTAAACCCAATTCAAGCACGTGGCGACCCAGCAAGAGCGGTGCTGGTGCGCGCTCTGCGATGCCCAACGCAAGCACGCGGCTGTGAAACCACTCTTCGGCCACCGGCTGAAACTCGCCCACCCGCCCCAAGCAATCGGCGCGCGCAACGCGATAAAGCAACTCCGGTTCGACCTGCAAGGCGAGGCGGCGGAACATGCCATCGGTGACGGACTCGCGCACTTTATTCCAGCGGTACGGGATGTCGTGCAGCCGCGCCAGCGCCACGGCCTGTTTGCGCACGTCGTAATGGTCGAAGGTGAAAACTTTCAGCCGTTCGAGAAAGCGTTCGGTCAGTTCAGCAGCAGCCGCTTCGTGCCCAGTCGCTTTGACCGCCTCGCCTTCAACCTTCGTCGTCGCCGGTTTGCCAAAATCGTGACAGAGCGCGCCCAGCATCACGGCCAGTTGTTTCGGGCGCGGCAGGTCGTCAATCAGCTTGCGCGCCTCATCCAGCACCATGCCGTTGTGCGTGAAGACATCGCCTTCGGGATGCTTGTTCGGATTTTGCGGGCAATCAATCAAGGCATGAATTTCAGGCCACAGCTTTTCAGTGATGCCCAATTCGCGCGCCGCCCACCAGCCAATCGAAGGCTGCCGCGCCGCCAGCAACCATTTCTCGACTTCGGCCCAAATGCGTTCGGCGGGCAGATCAGACAGATCAATCGAACGGCACAGCGCTACGGTCGCCGGTTCGATGGTGAATTCAAACCGCGCGGCGAATTGCATAGCCCGCAACACGCGTAGGCTGTCTTCCACAAACGTTTGCGGATCAACCACGCGAAGCAGGCGCTGCTGCAAATCTGCGCGGCCCCCGTGCGGATCAATGTATTCCTCGGTCAGCGGGTCATACAGCAGCGCATTGATCGTGAAATCGCGCCGCCGCGCGGCTTCCGCAAACGACATCAACGGATCGCCTACGACCTCGAAGCCGCGATGCCCACGGCCGGTTTTCGATTCGCGGCGCGGCAGACTGACATCCACGACGAAGCTTTTCCCCACCTCACGCACTTTGAGTTTGTAAACGGTGAACGCCTCGCCCACCGCATCCACGCGCCCCAGCGTTGCGAGCAAGGCTTTCAACCGGGCCGCCTCCAACCCGTAGCACTCAATGTCGTAATCGGTCGCCGTCGTCTGCCCGCCGCTGCGCACGAATTCGCGCACCCAGCCGCCGACGAGCAAGGCGCGGCCATCTGCGTCTTTGACGGTCTGACAAATTTTTATGATTGCGGGAGAAATCATCGGCGGGGATTATGGCGTGTTTGCGCTAGAATTTCATCCGCCCCTATCCAGTTTGACAGGGCGGTGGTAAAGTCGCTGTGCTGAAAGAAAAAGGAGAAACCTCATGAACAATCTGCAATTCGCCACAATGATCGTCGGCTTTATCGCATTGTTGCTTTCACTCTGGGGCGGAGCCTGGCTCAACCAACGCGGACTTGAAAGGCAGATGGAGGCTTTTCGAGCGGAGGTTAAAGCGGAATTGGCGCGGATGAGTGAGAAGGTTGAACACACTGAACGCCAATTAAGCGAGAAGGTTGACCACATCGAACAGCAATTAAGCGCGAAGGTTGATCACACCGAACGCCAACTGACCGAAAAAGTCGCCCGTATCGAGCGTCAACTTGAGCGAATCTTTCAACCCGTATTGCCCAAGTAACGCCGCTCCCACTTTGGTTTCCCAGGTCAACTTGGCTAAACGCTGTTTCCCACCCGTAATAACATCGCCTCATCAAACGGCCTCCCAACCAACTGCAACCCAATCGGCAAGCCTTCGCTCGAACTCCCACACGGCACGCTGATGCCCGGCAGGCCCGCCAGATTGAGCGTCACCGTGTAAATGTCGCCCAGATACATCGCCAGCGGATCATCTGACTTTTCGCCGATCTTAAACGGCGGCGTCGGCGCGGTCGGCGTGGCGATCACGTCGCACCGTTCAAAGGCGCGCTCGAAATCCTGCCCCAGCATTGTGCGCACGCGCTGGGCCTTTTCGTAATAGGCGTCGTAATAGCCCGACGACAACGCAAAGGTGCCAAGCATGATGCGGCGTTTAACTTCGGCACCGAAGCCCAGGTCGCGCGTCTTGCGGTACAACTCGGCCAGCGTGCGCGCTTCTTCCGCGCGGAAGCCGTAGCGCACGCCGTCGTAGCGCGCCAGATTCGACGAGGCCTCCGCCGTGGCGATGATGTAATAGGCCGCAATCGCGTACTGGGTGTGCGGCAAGTGCACTTCGACAAGCTGCGCGCCTTGGGCTTCCAGTTGTTTGAGCGTGGCTTCGACCTTGGCTTTTACTTCCGGGTGCAAGCCTTCACCAAAACATTCGGGCGGGACGCCGATGCGCAGGCCGTTGACGCCTGCATTCAAATGCGCCGCGTAATCGGGCACGTCCACATTCGCCGAGGTCGCGTCGTAACGGTCGCGTCCGGCGATGACTTGCAACACGCGGGCGGCGTCTTCGACCGTGTGGGCCAGGGGGCCGATTTGATCGAGCGAGGAAGCGAACGCCACCAAGCCGTAACGCGAGACACGGCCATAGGTCGGTTTCAATCCGATGACGCCACAGAACGAAGCCGGTTGGCGAATCGAACCGCCCGTGTCGGAGCCAAGCGCGATGGGCACGCAGCCCGCCGCGACGGCGATGGCGGAACCGCCGGAACTGCCGCCGGGCACATAGTCCGGGTTGTGGGGATTGCGCGCGGGGCCAAAGGCGGAATTCTCATTCGAGCCACCCATCGCAAATTCGTCGAGGTTGGTTTTGGCGACGATGATCGCGCCGGCGGCTTCGAGCTTGGCGACGGCGGTCGCGGTGTAAGGCGGGATGTAATCGCCGAGGATGCGCGAACCGGCGGTTGTGCGCAGCCCCGCCGTGCACATGTTGTCTTTGATGGCGACGGGAATGCCGGCCAGCGGCTGCGTTTGCATCTGCGTTTTAATGTCGGCATCGAGCGCGCGGGCGCGGGCCAGCGCGGCGTCGCGATTGATGGTCAGGAAGGCGTTGAGGCGCGGCTGCGCGGCTTCGATGCGGTCGAGCGCGGCGCTGACGATGTCGCTCGGCTTTGCGGCGCCGGTGGCGTACAGCTTATGAATGGCTTCGATGGTGCGGGTTTCGTTCAAACTGATGACTCCGGCGCAAAGGGCTAGGCGCACCAGGGAGTAAGTGCATGGAGTTCAGACTTCAGGCTGCTTTGGCTGGTTGGCCCGCCGCTGGCGGGGCTGACAAGCTAAAGCTTGAACTCCATGCGCTTGTTACTTATGGCAGCACGGCCCGCGAAGAAAACGAAGCTGGTTGCTGCGCGCGCTTCGTTTTCTTCACTGCTTCGTGGTTGGTTTTCAGAGTTGCAAGGCGTCATGAAAACGCCCGCAGCCATCAAGCTGTCCGCCTCAACCCTCGGCGCGATTCTCGACGCGGTATTTTTCCGGCACCTCTTCCAGGTCGGTGGTGTGCGTCAGCGCCAGCATCCAGCGTCCGTGCCGCAACACAAAAACGTCGGTGAAGCTGACGGCGCTGATCTCTTCAGCGCCGCCCTCGTCGCGTGTTTTGCTGAGCTGGATGCCGGTCACGATGGCGGTGTCGGCAAAGACGTTGACGCGCAACTCTTCGCCCCAGAGCGCCACGAATTTGACCGGGAAGGCGGCGATCATTTTGAGAAAGTCTTCTTTGTTGACCGGGTCTTCGCCGGGACTGCGATACGAGAAATGGTCATAGAGCAAGCGGCCGAGCGCCGTGACGTTCTTGCTTTTGATCGCCTCGAAGATTTCGACTTCCAGACGGCGCAGTTCTTGTGGAGTGGTGTTGATATTTGAAAATCTATTCACGTTGCTTCCTTACTGGTTAACGCCGCGCCCGCATCTCTCAGCGGTTTATCGGCGGCGAGTTGTCATTACCAAGCTGGCTGTTTGCCAAGCTGGCTGTTTGGCGGATGGGGTGAAAGCTCACCCGCCAATTACGCGCGGGACGAGGAAGTGCCCTTCATCGTGTTCCGGCGCTTGTTCCAGTGCTTTCGCAGTGCCGAGGCTCGGCTCGACACGGTCAGCGCGCGCGGCAAATGACGCTTGTAATTCGCCCGCACTGCGCTGTTGCCACGGTTTTACGGCTGCGGTATCGAGCGCATTGAGCTGGTCAATGTACTCGACGATGGCGGCGAGCTGCGTGGCAAACGTTTCAGTCTCTGCCGCCGTCAATTCCAAATTGGACAATTGAGCGATCTTCTCGACTTCGGGTTTCGTGATCGGCATGAAAACGGTAGCCGGTAGCCGGTAGCCGGTAGTCGGTTGAAAGCTGTTGCCTACCGACTACTGACTACTGACTACCGACTACTAACCTCCCGTTCGTTCCAAAGACTTCGCGGCGGCGCGCAAAAACTGGGCGCGCAACGCTTCATCCTTGATCGGTTCGGCGGCGGCGCGCAGTTCGTCCGTCAGTTCCGCCGTGTGTTGAAATTCAAAGCCCTGCTCATCAGGTTGGCGCTTATCGAGCACGTGGTGCGGGTCAACGCGGAACTCGATGAACGTCACGAGCGGCGCGCCCAGCAGCGAATTCAGCCGGAAGAGGAATTCGCCTGCCACGGTTTCCATCTGCTTCTTCCAGGTCAAGTCCTGCACGGCGATGACCAATTGCTTTTGATAAAGCCGGAAGGGCACGCAGGAATGCGCCAGCGATTTCCCGGCCACCGTGCGCCACGCCGTGAAGACGGCCTGCTCGCGCACCTCTTCGTTGTCGCCCGCCTGGCGCATCAACATCGGCAGCAATTTGAGCAGACTGTTCATACGAATGCGGAATGCGGAATGCGGAATCGCACGCGGCACGCGCATTACTTTTTCTTCGTTCGCCCTTTGGTATTCACTTGGGCAAGCGGAGCGACTTTCAAATTTCCATGCGCGACAACGGGCCAGTATTTCGCAAAGACAAAATCGGGGCTGTTCTCGCGGTCGTGACAAGCGATGCAACTAGCCGGCGCGGCGGGCGTCTGATACTTGCCCTTGACCGGCTTGGCGGCGTGTTCGGCGCCGGGGCCGTGACACGAATCGCATTGCACGTTGGCGAATTTGGGCGTCGCCTTGATGTTGATGAAACCTTGTTGTTGATAGCCGACCGAATGACAGCCAATGCAGGCCGCATCGAACGGGCGCTGGCGTTTTTCCAGCCCGGCGAAAGCCTGCGCGTGCCGCGTGCCCTGCCATTGCTTGTATTCGGCTGCGTGGCACTTGCCGCAGGTTTCGGCGGTCACATACGGCGATTGCGGTGCGCCTTCTTTGGCAATCTGGGCCGCGACTTTTTCGGCCTCCGCTTCGGCCATTTTGGTTTGCAGATCGCCGATTTCCTGGCGCGCTTGCTTGGTCAGCTTGGCGATTTGCGGGTCGTCGGGAATGATCTCATCCAACTCGACGTAGCGGTTGGTGAAGCGCTCAACGACGCCTTCTTCATCGGCGTAAAAGCGCAATTCGCCCAGATGCTTGGTTTCTTTGGCCGCGTAAACAACCAGCGTGTTGTTGATTTCCTGCGGATCAAGCGTGATGCCAGAACCATCCGAATTGATGATGAGATCGAGGTCGTCGTTCTGTTGCGCCAGCTTCATCGCCGTGCTGCGTTTCAGATAACCGACGATGACGGTGACATCGGCCTTGTCGTGGACTTCGGCCAGTGCCGTCTTGGCCGCCACCAGCGGATCGTTGATGACGAAACCGCTGGCCTCGACCTGGCCTTTGAATTCGTCAGGCGGCAGATCGCTCAAGCCAATAAAAGCGATGCGCAGCGGCAGCGGCAAGCGTTTGCCGGTGACGGTTTTGATGACATATGGCGAGGCGTTTTCGCGCGTGCCGTCGGTCACTTTGACGTTGGCGGAAATCAGCGCCGAACGCTCCGGTTTGAGTTTGGCATCGGGCAGCAACAGGCCGCCGGCGTAGGGCAAATCGCGGTACGAGAGATTGACGATTTCGAGGTTCATCAAATCGTGGGCGCGCACGATCCAATCGTTCATCAGCCGCGCATCGGGCCGCAATTCGCCGCTGCCTTCCTGCCGCTCATCGGCGAACAGCCGCCCGACATCGGCCATCACGATCGCGGCCTCTGGCGAACGTTTGCGAAAGGCGTTGATGTAGCCCATCCGCCGCGCCACGCCGCCCAGCGGATGAATCGGGCAGCCGCACACTTCCAAATTGCCGTGAATGTCCGCCGAATAAAACAGCACCAGCGCATAGCCATCGTCTTTGTCTAGGCGTTGGCGCAGCGTGCCTGTGGGCGCGGGCCTTTTGACGAGGCGTTCACGATCTTGATTGCTTTTGGCTTGATTACTTTTGGCGCGCGCGGGCTTTGGCTTTTGCGCAAACACGCGCGCCCATTCGCCCAGCCCATTGGCGGCGATGGTGAGCAGTGCGAACAGTCCGATGACAGCTAAATAAATCCCGCGTTTGCGATTCGACATAATGTTAGGTGCTGTGCTGGAATGAATCCGGCGTTCACGAGCCACTAGTGTAGACAAAAAGGATAGGAGCGACAAGTTGAGCACTTCCCAATTAGTTTTGGCTTCGGCCTCGCCGCGCCGCGCCGAATTGTTGCGCGCCGCCGGCCTCGAATTTTCAGTGCGCGTCGCCGATCTGGACGAGACCCAGTTACCCGGTGAAACGCCGCCTGCTTACGTGCTGCGTCTTGCGCGCGCCAAGGCTCAGGCCGTGGCGCTACCCGGTGAATTGGTATTGGGCGCGGACACCACCGTGGTCGTCGGTGACGAAATCGCGGGCAAGCCGGTGGATGCCGCTGATGCACGGCGAATGTTGCGGTTGCTGAGCGGCGTCTGGCACGAAGTCTTGACGGCTGTCTCACTGGTCAAAGATGCACAGACCCTTTCTGAATTGGCCGTCACGCGCGTGAAGTTTGCGCCGTTGAGCGAAGCCGAAATTGACTGGTACCTCGCCACGCACGAGCCGTTTGACAAGGCGGGCGCGTATGGCATTCAAGGCTACGCCGCGCGTTTCGTCGAGCAGATCGAAGGCAATTATGCCAACGTGGTCGGGCTGCCGGTGCAGATGGTCTATCGAATGTTGCGCGAACTGAATGCGGAATGAAGCCCTAAAAACACAAATGCGGAATGACGTAGCCTACGCTTCCACGTCATTCCGCATTCCGCATTCCGCATTCCGCACTCCGCATTCAAAAAATGCCGTTGAGTTGCAGCAGATGACCCATCTTTTCTTTTTTGGTCATTAAGTATTTGAACGCCTGCGCCTGCGGTTTGATCTCGACGGGCACGCGTTCGACCACCTCCAGCCCGGCCTCGCGCAGGGCCCGCACTTTTTCAGGATTGTTCGACATCACGCGCAGTTTGCCGGCGCCCAGCAATTTGATGATCTCGGCGCATTGATCGTATTTGCGCGCATCCACGTCCAGCCCCAATTGCACATTGGCTTCGATGGTATCAGCGCCCTGGTCCTGCAAGGCATAGGCGCGAATCTTGTTGATGATGCCGATGCCGCGCCCTTCCTGCTGTTGATAAACGATGATGCCGGCGCCTTCGTCCTGCACCATTTCCATGGCGTGTTCCAACTGCGGCCCGCAATCGCATTTCAGCGAATGAAAGACATCGCCGGTCAGGCATTGCGAATGAATGCGCACCAGCGTCGGTGTTTTGGGATTGATCTCGCCTTTGACTAACGCGACGAACTCTTCGTCGCTGGTGGAACTGCGGAAGCCCACAATGCGGAAGGGGCCGAATGCGGTGGGCAGTTTTGCCTCGGCTTCCTTGGTCACTGTGAACCCAACTGTTGCTCGGTTCTGCAAATCGTTCACTAAAACCCTCCTTCTAGGTTTGTACCGATGTTGCGTAGGTTCGGCGGCCACTATAAGTGCGGCCACTGACCGGGTCAAGAACCGGTTACGCGGGCCTGGCCAAAATGGATTTGGCCCGCAGCATTTTGCCCCGGTTGTCCGTCAAAGGTTTGCGCAGGGGGAAACGGACGGCGTGGCAAGAGTAGCGCAAACTGTCTAGTTTGCGGGGCTTCAGGTACTCCAATCATGGCGCGACGGCTACCTCCTGGCCCGACTGCTGAAGCCGCGCAAACTAGACA
>JAYUCP010000528.1:0-8686 GCA_043740245.1 Acidobacteriota bacterium
TTTGCCGATGGCGCGCAGGGCTTCCAGGTAGCTGGTTCCCGCGGTCTTCAGATGAACCAGTTCGCCCGCCACACGCGAGGCAATTGGATAGACGCTGAATTTGTCCGAACCGGAATGCAGGCTCAGCTTGTACGGCCCGAAGGTTTTCGACACGGCCAGATGCTGCGCGAAGGATTTTTCAAACTCGTTCAGGTCGCCGATGTAATCCACGCCCTTTTCAAAATCGCCGACATAGCGCGGCGCCAGGCTGACCCATTTGACGCCCAGCCGTTTCAGTTCGTGCGCGATGTAGATGTGTTCCGCCAGCGTTGTGACAGTTTCGGTTTCGTCTACGCTCATTTCCAGTTCGAACGGCGTGCTGCTCATCGCTTTTTCCAGATGGCGATACATCTTGACCGTGTGAGCAACGACGCGGCCATACTTCGCTGCCGCACGCAGCAACTCTTCTTCGCTGATCGTCACGCTGAAATCACCCAGGTCAATCTTCTTGCTCAATGCGGTTTGCGTGGCTTCCCAGCTTGATTCCAGCGCCACCCAATCCAGCGAAGCAATTTTCTCTTTCAGCATCTCAACCTGCGCAGTGTTGGCTTCGTTGTCCACATGCTCGCCGGGGTCAATCGTGTAGAAGGTGAAGCCCGCCGCCGCGCACGAATCAATGTCGCCGGTGTTTTTTAAATGGTCGGCATCCGCGCCGAACCCTTCGCGCCAGCCTTCCTGAAAGATTCCCCACAATGCATCGTCCATCACTTGTTGCGGCGTGCGGCCCGTGCGGGCGTTTTCGCGGATGGATTGCTGCGCCAGAATCGGCGCCAGCGTTGAATGGCGAATCGCCCTGATGTGCCCCGGTGTGGCCAGTCCCAAGCGGTCGCCGCAACCCGCTGATTTCAGCAAGCCCAAAGGTCGTGGCGAAAGAAACGGCAAGACGCCCCGCAAAGCCGTTGCATTAGCCGCGCTGGTTGCGCCGACCTGCACATGAACCGCTTCACCATTCAAACTGGCGGTGCTGCCCGCGCCTTCAAACCCACTGAAATCGGTCGCGTTGCGCGCCACAATGCCCAGACACTTTTCCACGCCCTTGCGCCCCAGAAAGTAGAGCTGCTGCTGGGCCGCAGTGATGGAAAGCGGATAGACCGCCAAGCCGGTGATCTGCCCTAACGCCTGTGTGGCAGCCTGACTATCAGCAGCGAACAGGGGGGCAGCAAGAGCTTCGGATTGCAAACACGCAAGCCAATCAGAATTCATTTTCTTTATCTCCCAACAAAACTTGATTGCCCTGCATTTGGGCGCGCACAGCTTACGACATGCCAAATGGCAAAACCAGCGGATGAGGCCAGAGGAGCGTGCGTCAAATTTTTGCGGACAGGAGCTGAGACGCCGTGGCGCGAGTAGCGCAAACTGTCCAGTTTGCGCGGCGTCATCAACTACGCGCATGGTTCGACAAATGAAACTGCGCAAACTGGACAGTTTGCGCTACTCGCGCGGCGCGGTTCTTTTTCCTTGCCTGCAAAAATTTGACGCACACTCAGGCCAGAGAAACAGCCAGTGCAACCAGTTCATTCACTGTTGCCGCAAAGACAAAAGGCAACAGCGAAAGCATCGTGCTCGCGCTGTTGCCTTTTGAAAATCAGTCTTGCAACAAACGTCTAGCAGTTCGCCGGGAAGACCGGGATAACGATGCTCGACGCCGGCACCAGGCGCAGCTTGTGGAAGTTGTGTCCCTGGCTAAACGCTGTTCCCGAGGCATCAGCCGCCGCGTTGAAGTTGATCGAAGCGCCAAGCAAAGGCGTGGTGCCCGCGAGCGAAAAGAACTTCACCCAACCGGAACGTCCGCCCGGCACATGGTTGGTAAAGCGCGGCACCGTGCGCGGCACCGAATTTGAGAAGCTAAAGCGGAACTGGCACTGGCTCGCACCGATTTGGAAGCTGGCTGAAACTTCGGCGTCGTTGTAGAGCAAGCCGAAGATTGTGCCCAGCGCATCGGCACCAACACCCAAATTCCCCGATGGACGATTGAGGATCACGAGCGTGTCGTTGCCATCCACACGGCTCGGGATGTTGTCAATCGCAACCACTGCGGGCAGGCGGTCATACATCTGCCCGTCAAAATTCAAGGTCACTTGCGAAGCCGTATCGCTGCACGTGATCGGCCCGCGCGCCATCACGGCTTCAGCCGCCAGATTGGCCGCGTGGCCTGAGGCGAACTTCACGAATTCATCGCCAATCAGGTAGTTGTAATTGGCCGGACAGCCCGTCGCCAAGTCTGTCGCGATGGCGACCACATAACCGACCGTGCCCGGATCAAAGCCCGAAGCCAGGATCACCGCCGTCTGATTCGTCGTCAGGCAAATGATCGAGTCAGCAGGACTGCACGAAGCGCCTTCCACAAAAAACAGGTGCACCCCAATGCTGGCAGGGCCCGTGTTCGTGAGGCTCAGCCGCGTGTTTTCTGCTGCCGGTGAAGTCGCGTTGGAGGTGTAAACGGTATAGAAAAGAATCGAGCCGGGCTTTTGATCGCTCACGGCGATGTTGTCAGGCAGAGAGCGAATCGGTTCGCCTGGTTCCGCTGCCAGCGCGCCGCCCGTTAGCCCCGTTAGCGTGGCTAACAGCAACAACGCATAAACCAGCGCGGTGAGTGTGTGTGAGGTCCGCATTGTGTACTTAAACTCCTTAGGTGTACCTATCAAGAGAGGTGAATCGCAGTTCTCCGCTTCGCCAGTCCACCGTGAATCAGGCTTGTGTGAGGCCTGATCCTCCATACTCCGCGCCTCTGTCTTGGCTTCCATAAGCTCCAACTAGCGAAGTTGAATCGAACTGTTTTATGCGGAGGCACAATGACAACCCGTGGGCGTCCCAACCGTGAAGGCGGCGGGCATGGCGGTCATAGTAAGAATGAAAGCGACGCAATTGATGTCACGGCAATTTGTGAGGTTGCCGCTCTTGGGCTATTTAATTTGCTGTCGCTACGACACTGTGTCTAAGGGGTCGGGGTAGGTGTGCGCTGGCTTTTTTCTCAACCTTGAATGTGCGCTTGCTCTCGGTCAACTCGGTTTCATCATCATTCAAAGGTGATCCTGTCTTAAGTGAGGTAAGCCGATCACACGCGCGGCAGTCTATGCGAGGGGTCTATATCTGTCAACGGGTTATTCATTGCGAGCAACGGGATTAATCTTAGGCAGACAGCAGGTTAGAACACTGGCCTGCCATTACTGCACGCGGCCCGGCGGCGGTTTGATGTTCCATTCGGTGATCTTCTCGAACGGCCCGCTGAAGCCTTCCAACACGCGGTCAAACACCACGCCCATTTGCATTGCCAGCGTCCAGCCCGCGTTGTCGTAGGGCGGCGTCGGCAGCCCGCCGGGATAGGCAAACACATCGGGGTGGTCTTGCGGTTCGAACATATCCAGCACGTGCGGACGAAAGGCTTGCGCGGCGAAGACGACGTAAGAACCCACCGGATAGGCTTGGCCATTCACCTGAAACTCGCGTGTTGCGCGCTGCACGGTGACGCCCGCTTCCAGCAAGGCGTTGACGAATTTCGTCGCGGTGGGAAAGTCGGGCTGATTGGCCGGAATGATGAACCCGCGCGGGTCGCGCAATTCCGGCGCGCGCAATTCGGCCCACAGCGCCTGCTCGCGTTCGGCGCTCAAACCGCGTCCACCACTTTCGGCGCCGATTTTCGCATTGAGCGCGGCGATTCGTTTCGGCGCAGGTGTCCAACTATCGCGGCTGCCGCGCTCGATGGAATTCTTGCCCATCCGGTAAATGTTGAAGAGCAGGTTCTCGCGCATACGCGCCGCGTAATCGAGCACCGCGCGGTTGCAGGTCAGCGAGTATTCGATGGATTGCCGGAAGCGCCATTCCTGCGGCGCAATCGGATAGGTGAGATCGCTGTTCGGCAACTGCCGCGCCAGCACCAGCGGCACGCGCATTGGCGTCGGGCTGCCGATCATCTCGGTCAGCAGCGCGATGATGTTGTGAAAGGCCGCCATGCTGCGCAAGCCGCCATTCCACCAGCCGTCATACGACCCGCCCGTTTTCATCGTCGCGCCCGGTTTGCCCTCCGCCGCCAGCCGCGTATGCATCGCATTGCCCAACGCGCTGATGCCCAGCACCACCAGCGGGTCTTGGTTGTAATTGAACGGATCGCGCATCGGCGGCGACCACAGCACCGTGCCCGCCGGGCCGCTTTGATGATGGTTGTAAAGAATCTGCGGGAACCACTCGTGATAGAGCACGCGGTTCAGGTTCTCGGTTTCGGCCTGCGTCGAAGCGAAGGAATCGCGGTTGTTGTCGTGCCCGATGTATTTCTGATACAGCCGCGGCAAGCCGTTGAGGCTGCGCGCTTCCGGTTTCGGATTGCGCATGTACCAATCGGCCACCAGATCGTTGCCGTCGGGATTGGCGTGGACGAACAGGATGATGACATCGTTGAGAATGCGGCGCGTCTCTTCGTCATCGCGGCTGACCATCTGATAAACGATCTCGCCCAGTTGCTGCGCGCCCAGCACCTCGCTCGCGTGCAAGCCGCCGTCAATCCATACGACGGCCTTGCCTTCGCGGGCCAGCGTGCGCGCCGCGTCATCGCTCAAGCCTTCGGCGCGCGCCAACCGCTGCGCAATTTCCTGATAACGCGCTAGCTTTTTATGGTTTTCGGGCGCGGTGACGATACACATCAACTGCTCGCGCCCTTCGGCAGTCTGGCCGATGCTGCGCACGACAATGCGGTTCGATTCGCGCGCCAGCTTGCGCCAGTAGGCCGCGATTTGCCGGTAGTTGGCGAGTTGGTAATCGTCGCCGAAGTTGAAACCGAGTTCTTCTTTCGGCGTGGTGATGCGGGTTTGCGCGTTGAGCATTGGTGACGCGGTGAGCGCCACCGCCATGAACGCGCAGAACAGACTGACGCGGATTGCAGGCTTCATCGTGAATTCTCCTGAAGGTGATTGAAGCGGCGGCAGTCTAACACTGCGCCATTAGGTCTCCAAGATTATGGCGGGGCAACACGCGCGTGCTACTATTCGTCACCGTGAGCGACATTACGATCAAATATGCGAAAGGCGCGGCGGCCCTGGCGCTGGAGTTGTTTGGGCGCGTCGTTACGGCTGAAGAACTGGCCGCCGCAGTGAGCGCGCTTGAGTCGTCCGCAGTCGCTGTTAGCAAGGCCGGCCACAAGTTGATCGTCAAGGTCAGACACAGGCATTTCAAAGTGCAAGAACGCCACTTCTTCCGTTTGCCTGACGGTAGTCTGATCGTCAAAAACGAGGCGTTGGAGAAGACTAGCAAAGCTCCGGCAGACATTGCGATCAGAAGCTTTCTGAAACAGGTTGAGGGAGCGCGCGCGTTGGGCGTGAAGCGCATACTGGCGTTGGCGGCTGGCAGTCTTGCAGCGCCAGGCTTGATTGGCTATTACCTGCTGGCGCGTTTCGGGTTTGACGCGCCGCTCACAATTGATGAAATCCGGTTCCTGCCGCCGCCGCTTGCTCGGGCGCGCACCTTGAACGACCTGCTGTTGCTGGGCGGTAAAGATTGGTGGAGGGCCAATGGCTATGACCGGCAGGTCTTCTTTGAGTTGGCCGAAAACAGTTCTATGATGCGGGTCTTGCGAGCTTATGTTGCGGAATTGAAGCAACAGGGCCGGTTTCAAACGGAGTAACACTTATGTCACTTGCGATCAGCGGCAGCTATTCAAGAGAAGCATTTCTGGCGCGCCAAGCCGCCGGAGAATTCAACGCGCAGCTTAGTTATGAAGACTATCTGGCCTGGCGGCAGCGGGCACATGAACACGCGCGCCAGGCACGCGCGGAATTCTACGGGACTGAGCAGCCGGAGCATTATGAAAATGCGCTGGCCTTAACGCCCGAAGACGAGGCGACTTTAGATCGCGCCTGGGCTGTGGTCGCCGCCGAAAAAGAGGCGGTTGATGACGATTTGCGCTTAGCGGCGCGCGTGGCCTGACCTGTCGCTTGGTTTCCCCGCTCACTTGAACCCGCTGAGCAGCACCACATCGCTGTTGACCACGCCGCGCGACAGGGCGAGTTGTTCGCCGGCGCCTGACTATGCAAGGTTGCCGATTGCGCTCAAGTCACCGCCAGCGCAACACGCAAGCGCGCCAGGACTGCCTGCCAATCCTGAGCTGAAAGTTTCCCAATCACAACGATGCCGGCGGCAGGTAGCGTAGCGAGAAAGGCGCGGAAGGCTGAGGGGCTATGCAAGCCGGCCGCCGCCCAGTCTTGCAACAAATAATCCGTAGGCCCGGCGGCTTTGGCCGCTTGGCTAGTCAACAATCCGAGAATCACGTCGGGCCGCGCACCGTGGTAAGTCGCCGTCGAAACCACTACGGCAGGCCGCCGTTTGACGCCTGTCGCGCCGGGGAAATCCACCGTCACCACGTCGCCGGGGTTAGCCATTGTGCCCCTCCTCCCCCCAACCGTTTTGCGCCGCATAGCGCAAAGCGGCGGCGGTCAGGTCTTGCAAGTCTTCCTCCGTCCAGACCTCGCTGCACTCGACCGGCGGCGCTTGCCCGTAGCGTGCTTGTAAGAAGCAGGCAAAGTCGCGCAGTTCAGCCACCTTGTCAGAGGGCAGCGTACTAAGCGTGCGGATGATCTCTTTCGTTTCTTCAGTTGTTAGCATAACTATTTTCCTTTCACTTGAACCCGCTGAGCCACCACATCACTGTTGACCACGCCGCCTTCGCAGCAACGCGAACGAACAGTTTGCGCTACCGCCCTCTCACTCCGGCAACCCGACGCGCCGCACGGAGGCAGCAAAGCGTGGGTCGGAGCGTAGGCTGTCATAGCGGGGATCGAACTTGACTTCAAAGATCAGCCCATTCGGTTCCTGCTCGGCTTTGGCCAGCCAGGCAAAGGCTTGTTCTTTGTCCGCCAGCCGTGTCTGGGCCAGCACGTAATTCATTGCTGGGACGTACTCGCCGCGTTGGGCTTGGGCGTTCAATTGGGTGAGTCTCTTTTGCCAGCGGGCACGCAAGGCAGCCTTGAAACCCGACGCGGCGTACGTGTGCTCTAGCAGTTGCGCCGCTTCGTTGTCTTCCGTCAGGGTCAATGCTTTGCTCCATTCGACGACGGCTTCCTGCTGCTTTCCTTGCAACTCGAAGGCGTCCCCTAACATTTCGTGCGTGAGCGCATTGTTCGGGTCTAGCTCCAGCGTCTTTTGATATTGTTCGATGGCGCGGTCATAGGCGCGCGTCCGGTAGAAAAACCTGGCCAAAAAATAGTTATAGCGCACTGACATCGGTTCCATTTCCAGGACTCTTTGATGCTGGGCAAGCGCTTCTTCAGACCGCCCGGCTTCTTCTAAAAAAGCGCAATAATGGCTGCGCCCCTCCGTGTATTTCGGATTTAATTCGATGGCGCGCAGAAGATCTTTCTCCGCCCCTGCCCGGTCGTGGTGAAACTGTTTGACGCCTGCCAGCGCGCTATAAGCATCGGGCAAGGTGTCGTCTAAAGCTAAGGCTTTATACACCGCCACCTCTGACTTCGCCCAATTCTCGGCAGGCGACAAGGCACCAAATACGACACCAAAGCCGTAGTATTCCGCCAAGCCTGCGTAAGCGAGCGCATAGTTCGGGTCAAGGTCAATTGCCTGTTGATAATAATCGCGGCTTTTCTCAAACCCTCGGGCTGGAAATTTCAACCAATGGTAATGCCCTCTCAAGTAAAGCTGGTAAGCCGCAGCATTTTCCGTATAGTTTTTCGTCAACTTTTGCTCATCCGCACCGGAGAGCTTGATTTGTAATTTGCGCGAGATGTCCCGTGCCACTTCACTTTGCGCTGCAAGCAGGTTGGCGAGTTTCGGGTTGTAACGGTCGCCCCAGAGTTGCGCGCCGCCCGTGACCTCAATCAGTTCGGTTTGAATGACGAGGCTATCGCCGCGCTGTTGCACACGCCCGGTCAATACGGCTCGCACGCCCAGTTCCTTGCCAATGCGCTGCGGGTCGTCGGCTTTGCCCTTGAAGCGAAAGACGGTTGTGCGCGGCAGCACGTGCAGGCGCGGCAGTTGTGCCAGCGAGTTGATGAGCGATTCGGTCAGGCCGTCCGACAGATACTCCATCTCAGGATCGCCGCTCGCATTGGTGAAGGGCAGAATGGCAAGCGAATCTATCGCCTGGTTGTTGCCCGCCAGGAAAGCGAAATAGGCACCGACCGTCACGAGCAACAGCAACAAAGCCAGTGCCGCCGTGACGCCGCGTTTGTGCCGGTTGATCTCCGCGAGAATGATCGAAGCGCTGGAGGTGGTGTTGACCGCCGCCGTTTCATTCGTCGGCGCGGCGGCAGCGGGTTCCGTTACCGTCTCCTTTTTCTCCGCCTGGCCCGTGCGTTCGAGCTTCGCGGCAAAGGCCAACTCTTCGCGGCAGTCGCGCAAATCAAGCAGCAGGTCTTTGCTCGTTTGATAGCGTTGCTCACGATCTTTGCGCAACGCCTTCGTGACGATGCGCTGCAATTCATCCGGCACATTCGCGGCGTGTTGCTTCAGCGGCGGCGGTTCGCGGTCGAGAATCGCGGCCATCACGTCAATCGTATTCACGCCCGCAAACGGCGGCTGTCCCGCGAGCATTTCGTAAAGCACCACGCCCAGGCTGAACACGTCGGCGCGCGCATCGGCCTTCTGCCCGCGCGCCTGTTCGGGCGACATGTATTGCGGCGTGCCCAGCACTACGCCGGGGTCGGTGGCG
>JAYUCP010000529.1:0-8685 GCA_043740245.1 Acidobacteriota bacterium
TGCTCGGTTGGGATGGTCACGAAAATGCTCCTTGGAATGGTGTTGGTTCACTAACCACTATATCTTGGGGCATTCCACGGCGATTCCCAAAGACCCAAATTACCTATAGCGGGTTTGGTGGCGCTTCGAGGACGATCAAAATCCACTTCGGTCCAATGGCTCAGGCTCTGCGACCCGATTTTTCTATTATGACAGGAGCAAGCCTCTTTCCAGAAATTTACCCGTTTAACCCCCCACCGCATAATGCCGACGGCAATTGGATGCATAATCCAACGGTAATTTCTGCGGTTGAGCTGCCTAACAATAAAACCTATCAGTTCTATTACAATTCATACAGCGAGCTAGCGCGTGTTATACTTCCAACTGGGGGCGGCTATGATTATGATTACACTCCTTCAGGGCAAATTATCCCTAACACAAATACGCAGGGAAGTGTATACCTTTTTCAGGTATATCGGCGCTTAAGCAAGAAGACGATTTACAAATCCCTCGCTCCCAACGCTGATCCGGCAATGCCGCCGGCAAATACAGTTGAGACAAGAGAGGTTATGAGTGTCGCCGATGGTGTTAGTAACTACCCGGCTATTGGAGCGACAATAGTTACAGTCAAACATCAAAGCCCGAATAATCAGCCCCCGCCTGACGGCTTACAAGCAATGGAGAGGCATTATTTCTATGGGTCTCCAACTGAAGAAGCATCCGGAGGGTGTGCACCGACTAGTTACTCTCCTTGGTATTCCGGTCGCGAATACGCCACGGAAAGCTTCAACGTCAATAATGGCGTTCCAGGTGTTGTATTGCGCCGTCAAGACACAAATTGGACCATTCCCGTTCCTTCATCTTGTTCACTGTTGGCGAATGCGAGGCCAGCGCCTGATCCAGTCGTGACGGATACTCTCACTACGCTTGAGAATAACTTAGTGTCGAAGCAGGTGTTCGGCTATGGACAATATAACAATCGTACAGACGTTTGGGAGTATGACTTTGGCAGCGGCGCGCCTGGCAGTTTGTTACGCCACACGACCACTGAGTACCTGGCGACAAATAACGGGCTCAACTATGCCACGGTCAATAACACCAGCGGGCAGCCATACGACCCCAGTCCGGTACTCAACCAGCAGCCCAGCGCGAATCTGACAATTCACCTGCGGAGCCTTCCCAAACGGCAGAAAGTTATGAATGCTAATGAGGCTGTCGTAGCTGCAACGGAATATCAGTATGATGAACCCGCCTATCCTTTGACTCCCTATGCTGTGATGACCGGATGGGTTGACCCGCAGACGAGCGGGCGCGGTAACTCCACGACAGTGCGGCAGTGGAAGAACTTTAACTTTGCTACGAACACAGTGGATGCTTGGAGTGACTGGACAAGCGGCGCGTGGGTTGAGACACATTCCTGGTACGATCAATGCGGCAATGTCGTCAAAGTCAAAGATGCCAATCTCAATGAGACGACTTCCGATTACACCGATAATTTCAGCGATAATATGGCGCACAATACATACGCCTATCCAAAGAGTGTGACGACCCCACCGCCGAGTAGCGGCGGAGTGGGTTTTACGACGACGACCAAGTACGATTACAACACTGGATTGCCGACACAGGTAACTGACCCTAACAACGCGAGTACCAGTTATCAGTACAACGATCCGCTCAATCGCTTGACCAAAGTCATTCGCCCAGCGGTTGGCGGTGAGACGGAATACGTTTATGGGGACTCCGATGGCACGGGTGCAGGCAATCTTCCGGACTTGTGTGTTCAGACGATTACTACCACCGCCATCCCGTCCACATCTTCATGTAGCGACTCCAACAGCCCTTGTTATCACGACTATGTTTGTTATGACGGATTGGGGCGGGTCAGGCGTTCGATACACAAAGAAGAAATGCAGTCAATTCCGATGGCGAATCAACCAAGCAACGAGCGGACTGCCTTGGGGAGTTTGCGTTATAGCGTGCGAGACACTGTTTATGATGCGTTGGGGCGTGTGGCGCAGGCATTCAATCCTTACTTCGTTGAAAGTGTCAGCGACCTTAATGGCCAAGTTCTGCTGGCGGCAACGCCGGGTACCGTCAAGTGGACGCAGAACACTTATGACAGTTTGAGCCGGATAACCAGTGTTCTGACCACGGCAGATGGCGCACACGTGGACACTGTCTATGCTGGCAACAAAGTGACCGTGACAGATCAAGCGATGAAAACGCGCAGCAGCGTAACCGATGGGCTGGGCCGCCTGCGGCAAGTGACTGAAGCGCCTGGTGTGACGAATTTCGGCTTCGAGACCTATTACAGCTATGACGCGCTCAACAACCTGACGCGGGTGCGGCAGGGGAAATTCAGCTTGCCGGGGCAAGCGCAGCCGGTGCAATTTCGCGCCTTCTTTTATGACTCGCTCTCGCGGCTGGTTTATGCCAACAACCCTGAACAGGAAGCAATGATTGGGGGGCCGGCGGGCACTTTCTGGACGATGAAGTATGAGTATGACGACAACGGAAACCTGACCAAGCGGACAGATGCGCGCAATGTCATAACCGCTTATGCTTATGACGCGCTCAACCGCAACACGACGGTGGATTATTCGAACACCACGACTATCAATCCTGACATCAAGCGGTATTATGACACGGCGACCTTTGGCAAAGGGCGTTTGCAGCGCACAGAATCTTACGTTCCTGACCCGCGCGTAACAGAGAATCCGCCCACGCTGGAATCGCAGACGGTCATTAACACTTACGATTTAATGGGTCGGGTGACGGCGCAAAAACAACGCATCAAAAACAACGGCGCCTGGTATGAATACAACGTCACCCCGCAATACGACCGGACTGGGAATGTCACCAAACTGACCTATCCATCGGGCACCGCCGTTGATTATACCTACGACGTGGGCGGGCGACCGCTCAATGTGTCTGGCAATTTAGGCGGCGCGTTGTATCTTTACTACGCCAACTATTTCAACTACAACGCCGCCGGGCAGATGGTGCGTGAGCGGTTCGGCACACAGACCTTGCTGTATAACACGAGCGCCTATAACGAGCGCTTCCAAATGACCGAAAGCCGGTTGGGTACGACACACGATCCAATCAATCCGGCAGCAGACTCCTGGAATCGCGGCAAACTGACGTTGCAATACGGCAACGGAGCGGACAACAACGGCAATGTGACGAAGCAGGAGCATCTTGTTCCTACCAATTACAGCGATCAGACGGGCTTGGTCTCTGCTTCAGTCACTCCGATGAGTGATGATTACGAATATGATCCGCTCAATCGGCTGAAAAAGGTGACGGGCAGACAAAGCGGCACGACGCCCCCGATTTACACGCAAGGCTACAACTACGATCAATTCGGCAACCGCAAGATTGACATGGCGCAGACCAGCGGCAATAACATCAACAGTAAGGTCTACAAGGTGAACAGCCTGACCAATCGCCTTGTCGGGTTCACCTACGACGCGGCAGGCAACGTGCTGCGCGACCTGGGCAGTGCGCAAACGGATGTGCGGCAATACGACGCGGAAAACCGGATGACGACAGCGCGCGTGAACGGTGTGACGAATTACTACGTGTATGACGGCGACGGGCGGCGGGTGCGGCGCATCGCCATTGGGCAGGAAACCTGGCAGGTGTATGGTATCGGCGGCGAGTTGCTGGCGGAGTACGGGCCGAATGCGGCGGCGAACAGTCCGCAAAAGGAGTACGGCTATCGGGCGGGGCAGTTGCTGGTGACGGCGGAAGGGGCGGATGTGAAATGGGTGGTGAGCGATCATTTGGGGACGCCACGGATGACGGTGGGGTATGCAGGGACTTTGGCAGCAGTGCGGCGGCACGATTATTTGCCGTTTGGGGAAGAGTTGGAGCCGATGATGGGAGTGGTGCGGCAGCCAGGGGTAGGATATGTGCAGGAGCAGCCGACGGTGATGCGTCAGAAGTTTACGGGGAAGGAGCGGGATATAGAGACGGGGCTGGATTTCGCACAGGCACGGTATTGCTCAGCCATTCAAGGCAGGTTTATGTCAGTTGACCCATATGATCCTTTGAACTCTGGCGAAGATTCAATAAGTCGTGACCATTACATCCTCCAACCACAAAACTGGAATCGATATGTCTATGCGCTCAACAATCCTTATAAGTATGTTGATCCTGATGGAAAGAATCCTCTGTTGACGGCGCTCATAGGTGCTGTTGGTGGTGCTGCGGTCGGTGCAGGCTTGGAAGCGGCTAAGGCACTATACAAAGGGGAGTCGCTGACTGATGCCAAGGTTTTACAAAGGATCGGAGCAAAAGCTTTAAGCGGAGCAGTCATTGGTGGCGTTACGGGATTGACTGGGAATCTGGCGGCTGGCCAGGCGGCTGCGGCAATTGCATCAGCCAGTATTTTGGGCGGAGCGGCAGAAAGAGCAGTGGACGGGAATGATCAGACACAAGCTTTGAGTGCATCCAGCATAGCTATTGATGCAGTTGCTGGTGCGGCAGGAGGGTACGCAGGTCAGAAAGCTCTAGCATATGCCGGAGACATGACTTACGCGCTTAGACAAGGGGCGTACGAGTCATATGCGTCAATTTCCGGGAGTTTGTTCAGAAGTTTGGAGAAGCCCTATCTTCAATCTGCGCTCAATACTTTCAAGTACACTTACAATGTCGGGCTTGAACAAAAGCTTCAAGGGGCGGCTCGTGGCGGTGCAAAAGCCGGGGTGACTTTCGCCGGACAGTTTGGATTAACTCAGCTTCAACTCCTTTATATCCGGTACGAGTCTGAGAAGCGAAAACAGGATGTTAGAGTATGTGATTCGGATGGCAAGAACTGTTACTGATTGCTGATCATAAAAACTCATGAGTGAACCATCACTACCGTATACCGCGCAAGCGCCGTGGTATATGAGAATCTTGGGATTGCCAGCGGTGGGGGCCATAATAGTTAGTCTCTGGCCGAACCCAGCACCTGCTGCATTTGAAGTTTGGCAGCAAAGCTCCTGGTTATTCAGGTTGGCTATGCTAGTGTCAGCAGTGGTTATTCCTGTTGGAGCGGCCGGCCTTTTGTTTGAAAAAACCGTGCTCACAGAAACAAGAATAGAACACCGGACAAAGTTCTTGAGAAGAATTGCAAAGTCTTACTCGGATATTGAGAGATTGGAATATGAAGCCAGGAGGCTGGGTCGCCCTGAATCCATTGAGATTATTTTTTCGGATATGAACAAGATTTTTATCACAGGCGGTCAGGCAGATTTGCGGGCGATTATTCAAATTCTCAACGCACGTACCAATGAGCCGATCCACCAGAAACGTCGCTGGCCGCTCGTTCCGCCCTCTCAATGACAGAAAAGAGAATACAAAAAGAGGCGGAAGAGGCGGCTAATAACTGGGCATAATGACTGGCTTTCAGATCGGAAGCGGCGGCAGTCATAATGGATTTATAGCCACTTTGCCTTTTTTTGAAGCCACCGGAACGATGCCTAAAACCGAATAACAAGACGTGACCCGTCAGGGGATTTTCCCGCGTGTTCGCCCGCATTGCTGCCGCGCCGGGGCGAAGTGTGTCCAAACCACGGAGAGTAAACCAATGAAGACCAATTCCAACTTTCATTTCCGCGCCATCATTCAATGCCTGAAAACGCGCCGCTTGTTTTGGGCGCTGCCTGTCCTGGTTTGTATGTTACTGGCGGCGATGCCGATGGCCGCGCGGCGCGCCGGGGCGAGCGCGGCGCAACAGGGCGGGAATGCGTTTTGGGAAACGGTCGAACCGGCACTGCACGAGCCCCGCGTGTTCCGGTTACGTGAAGCGGCGATGCGCGAAGCCTTGCAACAAGCCGGGCTGGAACGCGCGGGGCGGAGCGAGCAGCCTACGGCGGTCATCGTGTTGCCGCTGCCCGATGGTTCGTTCGCGCGTTTCAGTGTGGTGGAAGCGCCGGTGCTCGCCGCCGAGTTGGCGGCGCAATACCCCGAATTGAAAAGCTATCGCGGCCAGGGTTTGGATAACTCGGGGCTGGCGGTGTGGTGCAGTTGGACGCCGCTGGGCTTGCGCGCCTGGGTGCGCGACGGCGCAGAGACGCTGCGGATTCAACCGTTGACGGATGCGACGACGGACAAGACAGACGGCAGCTTCCCGCTCGATTACGTCAGCCTAGCCGAACGCGCGGAAGCCGAACAGGGGCAGGCCGCGCCATGTTTTGTCCAGGCTAACCCGTTGGACTTGGCCTACGCCAAACGGATGGCGGCGGGGCGGGCCGTCAATGCTTCGGTCGGGCCGGTGGTGTTACGCAGCTACAAGCTGGCAATCGCAACGACGCAGGAGTACACGCAGACTTATGGCGGCAACAACGAAGCGACCACCGTCGGCACGCTGCAAAATTGGCTGAACGCAGTGAATGCGATATACACCAGCGAACTGGCGATTCAGTTCACGCTGGCGTCCGATCCGACCTTCCAATTGATCTTTCGCAGCAATGAACCTGATCCGTTTACCAACGGAGACCTGAACCAGATGATGGATGCAGCCAGAGCCTTGTTCAAAGCGAAATTGACAGAGGGCGGCTACGACCTGGGCATAGTGCTTGGCACGCCGCAGAACAATGGGCCGAGTGCAGGCAACGCTTATATCGGGGTGGTTTGCGAAAACGCGGCGGACGTCAATGGGCCGTATAAAGGCGGCGCGGCTGTGGTGCTCAACAACACAACCAGCACTACTACCAACACACGGTTGATTGCGCACGAAATCGGCCATCAATTCGGCGCACAGCACACACAGAATGCCATTTGCGCGGGCCGTTTCGACGATACGGCGGCCGAACCGGGTGGCGGGTTGTCGCTGATGTCCAACGCGGGCGCTTGTCCTAATCACGAAATTGTGGCGGCGCGCGAAGCCTTCTTCCACGCGGTGAGCTTCGCGCAGATCAATCAATTCCTGGGCAGCTTTGTCAGCACGAATTGTGCTGTGACGAGTGCGACAGGGAACAGTGCGCCGACGATTACTTCCAAGACGCCGAATTACACCATCCCCAAAGGCACGCCGTTCACCTTGACGGCGACGGCCAGCGATCCGAATAACGACAGCCTGACATACGCCTGGGAGCAAGTGGATGCGGGTGGCGCGGATTTTTCCAACGGGCCGTACACCGACATAAACGACATTACGACGACCAACACGATCACAACGCGCCCGCTGTTCCGGTCCTTCCTGCCGACCAGCAGCGGGACACGTAATTTCCCGAGTCTGACCTACACGCCACCGTCGGGCCTGCTGGCGGGCGAAAATTTGCCGCAGGTGGCGCGCACGCTCAATTTCATGGTGACGGTACGCGACAATCGCGTGGGCGGCGGAGGCGTCAACAATGACGCAGTGCAACTCACGGTGGATGGGAATAGCGGGCCTTTTGTGGTTGACGCGGTCACGAGCCCTTGGACGGTTGGGACAACGCGCACCATCACTTGGTCGGTCAATAACACAAACCAAGCGCCGATTTATTGCACCTACGTCAAAATCTCGCTCTCGGTGGATAGCGGCAATACTTTTCCGCATACATTGGCGGCGGCGACGCCCAACGATGGCAGCGAGGTGGTGTTGTTGCCCCCCAATCTCATTTCTCAAGGCACGTCAACCGCGCGCCTGAAAATCGAAGCCCTCGACAATATCTTCTTCGACATATCGAATACCAATTTCACGATCCAAGTTCCGGCCTGTATTTATACGCCTAGCCCGTCCAGCCAGTTGGTTCCAACTGGCGCTGGCAGCTATTCCTTCTCTATCCCGGCCAACAGTGGTTGTAACTGGTCGGTGGTGAGTAATGCGTCATGGCTCACGATCAATAACAGCAGTTCGACTGGAACGGGGAGTGTCGTAATTATGTATTCGGTGACCCAGAACACTGGTACGCCGAATAGAACGGGGACGATTAGCATCAACAACGGTCAAGAGAGCTTTACGGTCAGGCAAACAAGTAATTTCAACGGGTTGCAATACTTTCCGCTGGCGGCCCCAATTCGCCTGCTTGATACGCGCAGCGGCGCGGGCATTTCCGGTTGCACCACTGGGGTTGGAGCGCTCGCTGCCAATACGATCCGCACCCAGCCTGCGCGCACGATTTGCTCCACCATTCCGCTGAGTGCGATAGCAGTGACGGGTAATGTCACCGTCGTGCCGTCAGGGCCGGGCTTCCTGACTATGTTTCCCAGCGATGTCGCGCAACCGCCCGTGGCGAACTCGAATTATGTCCAGAACGAGGTCGTGAACAATGTTTACACGGTCGGGCTGGGTAATGCGGATGGGGCGTTAAAAATCTATGCCAGTTCGACCACCGATGTAATTGTGGATGTGACCGGCTATTACGCGCCGCTGGGAGGCGCAGGCGGCTTGTACTTTCACCAGTTGCCCGTGCCTGTGCGCTTGCTCGAAACGCGCGTGGGCTTCACCGGTTGCATCACGCCCGGCGCGCAATTGATCGGCACAGGCAATCCGAATGCCGATCCCAATCTCGATCTATTGTTGCAAGGACGTTCGCCTGTCGCAGCCCCGTGCAACTCGATTCCGGCAACAGCGCAAGTGTTGGTCGGCAACGCGACTACGGTGTTGCCGACCGGCGGCGGCTATCTGACAATTTATCCGAGCGGCGGAACGCGGCCCACGGTGGCGAGTTCAAATTACGCGGGCAGCGATGTCATCAACGGGCCCTTTGCGGTCAAGCTGGGCACGGA
>JAYUCP010000530.1:0-3567 GCA_043740245.1 Acidobacteriota bacterium
CCGGCTACCGGCTACCGGCTACCGGCTACCGGCTACCGGCTACCGGCTACCGGCTACCGGCTACCGGCTACCGGCTACCGGCTACCGGCTACCGACTACTGACTACTGGTTTATAAGGAGATTTATTGATCGTGAACAAGCAATTCATTTTGAAATCATGCCTGGCTGGCACGTTGGCGCTGAGCCTGTGCGCTAGTGCTTGCCAGTTCGGCAAGAAAGACTATGCGGCGCTGCCCGAAGCTGATCTGGTCGCGTTTGCAAAGACTCTGCCGGAGCCGCAACAACGGCAGATCGCCCAGAGCCCGCAACAACGCAAGGGCATGATAGACCAATTCAAAAAGATGTTTGCCTTTGCCCAAGCCGGGCTGGCCGAAGGGTTGGACAAGAGCCCCGAATACACTAATTCGCTGCGGCTGGAAAGCGCAAAAGTGCTGGCGCAGGAGCACGGCAAACGCAACGAAGGCTTCCAGGCCAGCAAGGCCGACATTGATGCCTACGTCGGCGCGCACCAGAAAGATTTCGAGACCGACGTCGCCTTCTTCACCAAAAACGCCAAAGAGAAACCAACCGGCGATCAGCTTGAAAGCTTGAAAGCCTCTTGGGGCGAATTGATGCTGCGCGCCGATAAGGGCCGCCAGGCGGGCTTGGAAAAAGACCCGGCGGTGCAGATTCAACTGAAGATGATGCGCGGCAACCTGCTCGCCAACCTCTATTCGCGCAAGATCGAAGAGAAATTCCATACCGGCGAGAAGGAGATCAAAGACTATTACGCGCAACATCCCGAAGCCGACCCCGTGAAAATCAAAGGCCGCGTCGCCGACCTGTTGGCGCGCATCAAGAAGGGCGAGACCTTCGAGAAGATCGCCGACGAGATCAACGAAGACGGCACTAAAGGCCGCGGCGGCGATCTGGATTGGTTCGGCGCGGGCACGATGGACCCCGATTTCGAGAAGGCCGCCTTCGCACTGCAACCGGGCCAGATCAGCCAGGAGCCGGTCAAATCCAGCTTCGGCTATCACCTGATCAAACTCGAAGGCCGCCGCAAAGCTGCCGCCAAACCCGCCCTGCCGCCCGGCACCCCTGGCAGCAATCTGAACGAAGTCGCCAATAAAGCCGCCAACCCGAATGCCGAAGAAGTGCACGCCAAACACATCTACATCAGCACCAAAACGGCGGAAGACGCCATCTCGCAAACAGCCCAGGAAGGGATTAAGCGCGCCATGGAAGACGCCACGCTGAAATTCCCGGTCGCCGCGCCGGAAGATTTTAAACTGGTCGTCGCCGGTATGCGTCAACCTTCAGGTGCGCCACCTCCGGGAGGCGGACAGGGCGGCCCAATGAAGATGATTACGCCGAACGCTAACAAATAAGCGATTAGGGGTACGGGGTTAGCGGCTCGCATCTGCACCTTTCCAGCCGCTAGCCCCTAATCCCAAGCCCCTGAACAATCACAATGGAAGCACAAGCAAAAATTGGCATCATCGGTGGCAGCGGTCTTTATCAAATGGAAGGCCTCACCGACATTCGCGAAGTCAGCCTCGACACGCCGTTTGGCAAACCGTCGGACAATTTCATCGTGGGCACGCTCGAAGGCCAGCGCGTCGCCTTTCTGGCGCGCCACGCGCGCGGCCACAAACTGTTGCCGACGGAGTTGCCGTTCCGTGCCAATATCTACGGCATGAAAATGCTGGGCGTCGAATGGATCATCTCGGCGTCGGCGGTCGGTTCGTTGCAGGAACAGTACGCACCCACCGACATCGTCGTGCCCGATCAGTTTTTTGACCGCACGCGGGGCCGCGTCTCGACCTTCTTTGGCGCAGGCATCGTCGGGCACATCACCTTTGCGCATCCGGTTTGCGGCGACCTGAGCGAGATCATCGCGCAAGCCTGCGAGACCACCGGTGTCAAAGTGCATCGCGGCGGCACGTATTTGTGCATGGAAGGCCCGGCCTTTTCGACGCTGGCCGAATCGCGACTCTATCGCAGTTGGGGCATGGACATCATCGGCATGACCAACCTGCAAGAAGCCAAGCTGGCGCGTGAGGCCGAGATTTGTTACGCGACGATGGCAATGGTGACCGATTACGATTGCTGGCATCCCGAACACGACTCGGTGACGATTGAGCTGGTCATCGAATACTTGAACAAGAACTCCGCCAACGCGCAGCGCATCATCCGCGCTGCGGTCAAGCGGTTGGCTGTTGATCAAAAGGAATGCCAGCATCGCAGCGCCGCCAAACATGCGATCCTGACGCAGCGCGACGCGATTCCCGACGCGGCCAAACAACGGCTCTGGGCGATCATCGGCAAGTATTTCGCTGAATGAGCGCGGAAAGGAGTGCAAGAAATGGGCATCACTTACGTTAAAGGCACAGTCAGTGGCAAACGTGGGAAAAGTGTCGATCTGGAATTTCTAGTTGACAGCGGCGCAGCTTACACGCTCGTACCGTTGACGGTTTGGCGTAAATTGGGCCTGAAACCAAAACGCACGATGGATTTTATTTTGGCTGACGGCACGAAGATCGAACGCGGCATTTCTGAATGCCACATCGAATTGCCGCAGGGCGATGCCACTACGCCTGTGGTGTTGGGTGAAGCAGGCGATGAACCTTTGCTAGGCGTAGTGACCTTGGAAATTTTGGGCTTGATGCTCAACCCCTTCAATCGCACGTTGCAACCAATGCGGATGATGTTGGCATCGGCGCTGGTCGCAAATACTTTCAAAAAGTGAGTTGGCAATGAAGTATCGCAGCAATTTTGTTTTGGCTTTGTTCGCCGCCTTGTTAATCGGCAATGCGACAGTCTTTGCGCAAGGCGTGGGGCGCGGCGCCATCAGCGCTCCGCGCGATCCAGAATTGGAAAAGCAATCCGCCCACAGCCTGGAAGTGGCGCGTTATTATTTCAAGCGCAAACCCGCTGGCAAGAACGACAAAGAGGGCTGGGCGCGTTTGAACAAAGCCGTGATTGACCGGCTGCAAGAGATCATTGACACCAACGCAACCTTCGCGCGCCTGGATTCGGTCTACTTCCTGCTGGGCGAGGTTTACACGCGCGACAACCAACTCGACAAGGCGCTGGAATGCTGGAGCATCATCGTCAAGGATTACGCCGACAGTGAACACTTCCCCGAAGCCAAGAAGCGGCTCGGCGCCACCGTCGAAATTGACAGAAAACCAAAAGAAACCAAACCCGATAAGAAAGGATGAGAAGTCCGGGGAAGTCTAAATCAGCCTGGGCCGCTGGCACTCTTCATTCTCAACTCTCAATTCTCAACTCCCATGCAGTGAGCAATCGTTTGCAAAGACCTTCCTGCGTGGAATTGAGAATGCAGAATTGAGAATGGAAAATGAGCTACCGGTGTCTGGCTGTTTGGCTTCGTCAGGCTTCTACGGTCTTGCAAAAAAATGTCTTCACTCGTAGTCGTTGGCTCAGTCGCCCTTGATTCCATCAAAACGCCGTTCGGCGCGCGCGAACGCAGCCTCGGCGGTTCCGCCACACACTTTTCCGTTTCCGCTTCGTTTTACACCGACGTCAGCGTCGTGGCCGTCATCGGCGACGATTTCAGCG
>JAYUCP010000531.1:0-8646 GCA_043740245.1 Acidobacteriota bacterium
TTCCAGCAAGCCTTCGCGCAGCGCCATCTTCCAGACTTCGGTCGTGGCGGGCACGACAATCGCGCGCGTGCCGTCGGCGACCTTGTGGCCCTTCATCACAGAGGCTGCGATGCGCAGGTCTTCGATGCGCCCGTTGGTGCAGGAGCCGATGTAGACCTGATCCATCTTGATCTTGCCGACCTCGCCGATGAAGCGCCCATTCGAGGGCAGCGACGGCGTGGCGACAATCGGTTCAAGCTCGCTCAGGTTGATGGTGAAGCGCTCCGAATACACGGCGTCATCGTCCGAGCCATAAATCGTATACGGCTCGCTGGTGCGCGCCTTGACGTACTCTTCGGCAACCTCGTCGGCGGGCATGATGCCGCTCTTGCCGCCGGCCTCGATCGCCATGTTGGTGATGGTGAAGCGCGCTTCCATCGTCAGCGATTTCAGCCCGTCGCCGTGATATTCCATCGCCTTGTAGCGCGCGCCGTCCACGCCGATCTTCGAGATGATGTAGAGAATGATGTCTTTGGAATAGACGCCGCGCGGCAGCGTGCCCTTCAATTCAAACAGCATGGATTCGGGCACCTTGAACCACAACTCGCCCGTCGCCAGCGCCGCCGCCAGGTCGGTCGAACCTACGCCCGTGGCAAACGTGCCGAGCGCGCCCATCGTAGTCGTATGCGAATCGCCGCAGACGATGGTCTGCCCCGGCAGCACGTGCCCCTGTTCAGGCGCGATGGCATGGCAGATGCCGTGGTTGCCGATTTCGTAATAACGCTCGATGCCTTGTTCGATGCGCCATTCACGCAGGTATTTCGAAAGCTCGGCGCTCTTGATGTCCTTGTTCGGCACGAAGTGATCCGGCGTGACCAGAATCTTCGACGGGTCTTTGACCTTGTTGATGCCGAGCTTGCGCAGCATCTGCACGGCGGGCGGCGTCGTCACATCGTGGCAGACGATCAGATCGAGCGTAGCGTTTACGATCTCGCCCGGCACGACCGAGTCGCGGCCGCTGTGTGCGGCGAGGATTTTTTCGGTGATAGTCATTCCCATATCAGTCTCCAGTAAGCAGACGGCAGTATGCAGTGGCAGGCGTATTTAAGTGCCGATTGCCAGCGAATCGCCGCCTACGGTTTTCCTTCTGTCCTTTGCATAAAGCGCCTTGTTGACGGCGTTCAAATAAGCCCGCGCGCTGGCGTCAATCACGTCGGTGCTGGCGGCCTTGCCGGTGTAAGCCGTGCCGCCGAATTCGACGTGGACGAAGACTTCGCCCACGGCATCGGTGCCGCGCGTGATCGCCCGCACGGTGTAATCGAGCAGCGTGCCTTCGAGGCCGGTGACCTTATCAATCGCCGAATAGACGGCGTTGACCGGCCCATCGCCCGCCGCCGTTTGCGTGCGGTCTTCATCCGGCGCGGTATCGTGCAGCGTGATCAGCGCGGTCGAGAGCACCGCTGTTCCAGCAGTCGCTTGCAGGTTGCGCAGCTTGTAGCGTTCGGGGATCGAGGCGATGCCATCCTGCAAGATCGCCATCAGGTCTTCCTCAAAAATCTCTTTCTTCTGATCGGCCAGCTTGGTGAACAGTTTGTACGCCTTGTCCAGTTCAGGCCGCGCCATGTCGTAGCCCATCTCTTCGTATTTGGCCTTGAGCGCGTGGCGGCCCGAATGTTTGCCGAGCACCAGGCTATTGGTTTTCACGCCGATGGATTCGGGCGTCATGATTTCGTAGGTCAGCCGGTTCTTGAGCATGCCGTGCTGATGAATGCCTGCTTCGTGCGCGAAGGCGTTCTTGCCGACGACGGCTTTGTTTGGCTGCACCAGCACGCCGGTGATGTTCGAGAGCGTCTGGCTCGAACGATAAAGCTCTTCGGTGACGATGCTGTTTTCGTAAGGCATCAGGTCTTTGCGCACGCGCAGCGCCATCACGATCTCTTCCAGCGAAGCATTGCCCGCGCGTTCGCCGATGCCGTTGATCGTGCATTCGATTTGGCGCGCGCCCGCTGAAATCGCCGCCAGCGAATTGGCTACGCCCAGGCCCAGATCGTTGTGGCAGTGGACGCTGATGACCGCGCGGTCAATGTTGCGCACGCGTTGTTTGAGCGTCGAGATGATGTGGTGATATTCGGCCGGGATCGTGTAGCCGACCGTATCCGGGATGTTGACGACGGTCGCCCCTTCATCAATGACAGCCTCGATCACCTCGCAGAGATAATCCATGTCGGTGCGCGTGGCGTCTTCGGCGGAGTATTCGACATCGTCGGTGAAGCTCTTCGCCAGCCGCACCGCCGCGCGCGACATGTCCAATACTTCCTCGCGCGTCTTTTGCAGCTTGTATTGCAGGTGAATGTCGGAGGTGGCGACGAAGGTGTGAATGCGCGGATGCGCGGCGTCGGCCAACGCTTCCCACGCGCGTTCGATGTCTTCGGGCGTGGTGCGGCAAAGCGAGGCGATGACCGGGCGGCGGCATTGCTTCGCCACTTCGCGGATGGCGGCGAAATCGTCGTCGGAGGCAATCGCAAACCCGGCCTCGATGACATCCACGCCGAGCGCGTCGAGTTGGCGCGCCATGCGCAGTTTCTCTTCCAGGTTCATGCTGCAACCGGGCGATTGCTCGCCGTCGCGCAAGGTCGTATCGAAGATTGTGATGCGTTCGCTCATACCAGGAATTCCTCCAAAACCGCCTGCCCTCCGGTGCTTGAAGAAGCGCATCATAGCACCGCCGGGCTAAAGCGGATAATTTATTCTTTTTCCAGTTTTATAAATGATATTTATGGATGTGGCAAGCGGAATGTTGTAGGATTCCGGCGTTTCGAGGTACGGCAAACTGTCAGTTTGCCGTTGACTCGGCTGCAGAATCAGTGGGTTTGAGCGTGAAGCCCCGGCAAACTAACAGTTTGCCGTACATCCCGGAGGACGCGAGTTTTGGATTTATCGCAACTGGAAATTTTTTTGAGCATCGCCGAAGAGAAAAGCTTTTCGCGCGCGGCGGAGAAGATGCACCGCACGCAACCGGCGCTCAGCATCGCCATCAAACGGCTGGAAGAAGAATTGGGCGAGACGCTTTTCGACCGCAGCAGCAAGTCGGGCACGCTGACCGAGGCGGGCCGCATCCTGCTTTCGTATGCGCAAAAGATGATCAATCTGCGCGACGAAGCGACCGAGGCCGTCAGTGAATTGCGCGGCATGTATCGCGGGCGGCTGACCATCGGCGCGAACGAGAGCACGTCGCTTTACCTGCTGCCGCCGCTGCTGCTCGAATATCGCAAGCAACATCCGAGCATCAAGATCGAAGTTTATCGCAACGTCTCCGAACGCATCCCCAACGAAGTGCTCGAACGCAATCTGGACTTCGGCTTTCTCTCTTACGACCCGCTGCACCCGTCGCTGCAATCTTTTGAAATTTACCGCGACGAATTGGTGCTGGTGGTGCCGCCGAAACACGCGCTGGCGAAGCGCAAGGGCGTGACGGTGCGCGATCTGACGGGCGAGCAATTCGTCGCGCACAACGTCAAAACGCCCGCGCGCACGCGCATCTTTGAACTCTTCGCCCAACACCGCACGCCGCTCAACATCTGCGTCGAACTCGCCACGCTCGAGACGATCAAGGATTTCGTGCTGCGCGGCGTGGGCTTGGCGATCTTGCCGCGTATGGCCGTGCAGGCTGAGTTGGATGCGGGCACCTTGGCCGAAGTGCCGGTGAACGGGATGAAGATCGAGAAGCCGTTGCGGCTGGTTTACCGGCGCGAACAGAGCCTGTCGCACGCGGCGAAATCGTTTTTGGAGATCGTGAAGAAGCGCAAGTAAGCCGCGCGTCAAATAAACGCCGCTGGCGAGAGCTTGAAAAACTCGCCTAGCTTCTTCGCTTGTTCCTTGCTGATGGCGCGTTTGCCGTTTATGACCTCTGAGGCAATCCCTTTCGAGCCAAAGATGGGCAGCAAATCTTTCTGCTGTAGCTTGCGATTTTCCATCAGGGTTTGCAGTACACGATGGCCCGGCGCTTCCGGGATTGCGTAATGCTGTTCCTCGAACCGTTCGATCAACTGGATGAGCAGTTCCAGCAACACGCCCTCTTCCGCCGTCAGCTTGTTATCGCCTTTGGACATCAGTCTGTCCACGACTTTTAACGCGCGTTCATTCTCGGTCTCGCTCTGAATAGGGCGTGGCAGCACTTCGGCTAGCAACGCCGCGTACTTGGTTTTGTTGATCCTTTTAGCTGGCGCAATCATCGGCATAGCCTCCCCGGTCATACTCCGCGTGAGTCAGCACAAAGCGGATGTAGACCATCTTCCAACGGTATTTGATCTTGGTAATGAGCCGGTACTTGTTGTCGCCGATGTTGAAGATGGTGCAAGTCCCAGCCAAATCGGCGTGCGGGAAATTGCCGCGCGTCTCCGCCAGATTCGACCAATTGGCGTTCCTGGTGATGCGGTACCAGTCTTCCAACGGTTGACGGGCATCCGGTTGCCGTTCCCAAAACGCGCGCAACATCTTCCGGCTGACAATTCGCATTCGCTTACTCCCCTCAAACGCTCTCGGCCCTCAAACGCTCTCGGCCTCGGGCAAGGATGTTCTCATTACGAGAACAACAGTGCAAGATTTCAAGTCAACAATAATTTACCACCCGCAATCAACAGCACCACCGCCAGCAACTTCTTGATGAACTCAGCCGAGAAACGGCTGCTACCTAAGTAGGCTCCCATCGCCCCGCCCAGCAAGGCTGCAATTGCCAAAGGCAAAGCGACCACCGGCGCTTGATGCGTTTTGAAAATGTGGCCGAGCAAGCCAGCAATGGAAACGCAAAGGATGAATAAGGCCGAAATGGCGGCGGCAGTTTTGGTATGCGCCCAACGCATGAAGATCAACAGCGGTGAGAGGAAAATGCCGCCACCTGTGCCGGTTAACCCAGCTAGCAAGCCGATTCCCGCGCCGATCCCCAAGGCTGTGGGTTTGGCTGGCGGTGTGCGGCGTGCTTCGTCATCTACAGGCGGATTCACCAGAAAACGCGCGGCGGTATAGAGCAGCACGACGCCGACCAAAAGCTTGAACAGGTGCGCCGGCAAATCGAAATATCCGCCTGAAAATGCGAAGGGTACTCCCAGCAGGGCGAACGGCCAAAACAGCGGCCATTCAAAATGCCCCGCACGCCAGAATTGCCAGGCCGCCAGACAGGCCACCAGAATGTTTAGCACCAGCGCCGCCGGTTTAATCACGCCCGGCGTCAGCCCGAACAAGGTCATCACCGCGATGTAGCCCGAAGCGCCCGCGTGGCCGACCGAGGAATACAAGAACGCGATCACCGCAATCGCCAGGCTCAGCAGCAACAGTGTTTCAAAAGCCAGTGTCATTACAGGTAAACCAATTGGTGATCGTGCGAGGCGAGGTCAACTTCGGCATACAACCGGTCAATCACCTCATACCCATAGCGCGCCAGGAAGTAGGTGAAATTCAGCTCGCGTTCCTGCAAGCCCTTGTTCGGATAGAGCACGGCGAAGAGGCGTTCGAGTTGTTGCACAGACGTTTCGTCGCGTTTGCCGCGATTGTTGATGAAGCGCGTGTGCAAGTTTTGCAGTTGATAGAGAATCTTCTCGCGTCCGCCCTTCAAGGCCTCGGCCAGCGTCGGGTCTACGGCCACGAGCGCGATGCGCAGCTTTTCCAATTGCGCTTCAAACAGCCGCTCCGTTTCCGCGATGACTTCGGCAGTCGTGGCGTCCAGGCCCTCTTCGATCACCTTGCGGCGCGTTTCTTCCAAGCCGTTAAACAGGTCGGCGAAGTTGAGGTGATATTTGCCGAGCGTCTTGGCGTGGCGTTTCTCGATCAACGTGAAACTGGCGCGCGGCAGCACGACGGGCGGGACGCGGCCTAGTAGTGTGTAATTCGGGCGCAGTTGCGCGAAGTAGGCGATTTCCGCCGGGCCGCCGATGTAGGCGACAGTGGGCAACAGATAATCCTGCACGATCGGGCGCAGCGTGACATTCGGGCTGAAACAGTTCGGACAGCGTGTGACCGTGTCGAGCAATTCATCCGCCGCGAAACTTTTCTCGCCGCTCTTCAAATAAAAGCGCCCATCATCGCGGCGCACGAGCGCGGTGCGGCGGCCTTCGTCTAGCATGAACAGCGGCACGGCTTCGCGGCTGGTGAAGACCTGGGCGTGATAGCCGGCGGCTTCGAGCGCGGCGCTCTCGTTGACCAAGCGCGCGGCGAATTCGGGCGAGCGCGCAAAGGCGTTGGTGTAAAGCTCGCCCGCGACGTGTTTCAACCGGTCATCCAGCGGGTTGATCAGCACGACGCCGAACTTGTTCAACCAGCGCATCATCAGTTTGCCGAACGCGGCGGCGAAGTTGTCACCCGTTTGATACGACGCGCGCAAATCGGCGGCGATTTGTGGGATGAATTCCGAGTCGGGCAGCGCGGCCAGCATCTGCTCGATGTTTTCGCTGATGCCCTCGGCCAGCTTGACGTGGCCGACCGGCTTGCCTTCTTTGGGCGAACAGGCGGTGTAGGTGATCGTCGTCAGGTGGCCTTCACGATTGACCAACCGCGTGTGATTGACCTCTTCAAAGTCGTGGTCTTCGGCGGCGATCCAAAACATCGGCACCGCATTGACGCCTTCGTTGCGCAGCTTTTCAGCCAGCTTGATCGCGGTCAGGGCTTTGAAGACGGTGTAAAGCGGCCCGGCAAACAGGCCCGCTTGTTGGCCCGTGATGACGACGACGGAATCGGCTTGGCGCAATCGTTCGATGTTGGCAAAGGTCGCCGCGCCCGCGCCAGCCTCGCGGTTCTGCTCGGCCAGCACATCGGCGACGGTGTCGCGTGCAAAGGGTTGCGCCGCCACGCGCGCCGCCCGCGCCACCAGCGAGGCTACATCACGGCCTTCCGTTTCATAGAAACGTTCGACGCGGTTGAAGTCGTACAGATAGTCTTTGTAAAGCTGTGAGATTTTCGGAATGGCGCCAAAGCTGATGGCAGTGTCGGTCATTGGTTGTCCCTCTCCTGTTGGGTTGGAAATCAAAAGGCAAAAGGGAAAAATCAAAAATCAAAAGGGCGGCACGGCCCATTTTTGATTTTTGCCTTTTGATTTTTGCCTTTTGATTTTCTCAGTCCGTGTACTCCGGATAGATGCTCGGTGTCTGCTCGACCCAGAGGCTGTCGTCCTGGCTCTTTTCAAAAAAGCCGCATTCGGCCAGCGCGCTTTCAATGTCAGCCTTGTCTTCGTCACTGGGCGGCGGCAGCGGCGAGCGCGGCAGGAAGCCGTAATAGCCCGCGCGATCCATAGCCGCTTTCAAGCCGCCCACGCCGCCCGCCGTCGTGCGCCGCGCCAGCATCGCCAACTTGCCCTGCAACTCTTTCGCGCGTTCAGGGTAGCCGTAACGATAGGCCTGTTCAACCGCCACCGCCGCGCGCGGGGCCAGCGCAGCCACGGCCAGCATGCCGCCCGTCGCGCCAGCTTCCAGCCCTTCGGTCAAGATTGCAGGCGCGCCGATCATCACATTGAACTCGCGCCCGTTCAATTCGCGGAAGACGTCCTTAATCGCCTGCAAATCGCCAGAGCTTTCTTTCATGCCGATGATATTCGGATGTTCGGCCAGCCGCGCGACGGTTTCGGGCATCAGGTAAACGCCCGCGAATTGCGGGATCAGATAGATCATCACCGGCAGCGGCGCGTGATCGGCGATGCGGCGGTAATGCGCTTCGTGATGTTCGTCCTGTAAAACTTTTTTGTAGTAGAACGGCGTGACGACCAGCGCCACATCCGCGCCCAATTCGTGCGCCTTGTTCGACAGCCACATTGTTTGCCGCGTCGAAAGTTCGCTGGTGCCGACAAACAGCAGCTTGTCCGCCGACATCGCGTCGCGCACCGTTTCGATGACGGCCAGCTTTTCGTCGGTGGTCAGATGCGGGAACTCGCCCGTCGAACCGAGCGCCAGATAGCCGCGCAAATCGGTCTGGTTCCATTGCTCGATGTTGCTTTTCAGCCGTTCGTGATCCACTTCGCCCGTCGCGTCAAACGGCGTGGGCAGTGCGGCGATGATACCTTGCAAGTTGAGTGACATAGGTTACGTTCGGAATTACTGAATGATTTGGTAAAACTGCTGCGGATGAGCGGGCGGTTACGCGCGCCGCCAAATTAGTCGAGCCCCTTGAGATCGAAGAGGACGGTTGAATATGAGTGCTTTCTGCTGCTTGCTTGCATCTCGAAAATTCGCGGGCGCATTATAACGACGCCGCTCAAGCGCAAGCAAATTCCACTGCTCGAGGTTCGTGATGAAAGAGAAGGAATTGATTCAACAGGTCGCCAAGAAGCTGGGCCGCAGAGAGGAAGAAGTCGGCCAGGTGACGGACGCTTGGATGGAAGAGATCGTTGCTTCACTGAAGCGAGAGGAAAGCGTCAGTATCCGCAACTTCGGCACGTTCTACATCCGCTTCAGCCGCAGCAGCGGGACCAGTGTTTTCAAATTCAATCCGTCGCAGCGATTGCGCAAACTGTTTGGCTGGGCGTCCACTTACAAAGGGGACTTGTAAGGTAATTGCCAGCCAGCCAGTTCAGCACAAGGTTGAGTTGGCGCTTTCCTGATCCTGAATTCTGAGCTAAATCGGAACACGCAACATTGGGACAGTACCGCGCGCGTCAGCAAGCGGCTACCTCGCCAGATGCCGCTTGCT
>JAYUCP010000532.1:0-3551 GCA_043740245.1 Acidobacteriota bacterium
CTCGCCGACTTGACGATTCTATGAATAGACGAACATTGCTCAAGCACGCGCTGAGTGCGCCAGCCCATCCTTACTTTCCGAACTTCATCCTGCGCACGCACGAGAACCGCGCCGTGCGCTTTTACGACGACCTGCTCAAGGACAAGCTGGTGCTCATCAATTTCTTTTACGCCCAATGCGACGGCGTCTGTCCGGGCATGACCGCCAATCTCGTCAAGGTGCAACAACTGCTGGGCGAACACAGCGGACGCGAGGTGTTTATGTATTCGCTGACGCTCAAGCCCGAACAGGACACACCGCGCGCGTTGAATCGTTACGTCGAAATGCACGGCGTCCAACCCGGTTGGCTGTTGTTGACGGGCAAACACGCCGAACTTGAAGTGCTGCGGCGCAAGTTTGGCCTTTACGATCCTGACCCGGCGGTTGACCGCGATGTGACGCAACACACCGGGCTGGTGCGTTACGGCAGCGTGGTGCTTGATCGTTGGGCGGCGTGCCCGGCGTTGTCCAAACCGGAGCAAATCGTGCGCTCCCTCAACTGGCTGGCAGGGAAGAAGACTGAGGTTTGATTTTGCACGGTCTGCACTTCGGTTTATCGCAAAGCTGCGCGACATTCCGGCGCCGCGCGCATCAGTCAGCGCAAGTCAGGGCGTTGAATCCTTGCGTCACCATTGACGCTGATGCGTGGCCCGTAATGGAACCGGCAGATGTATTCCTTTCTGACAGCAGCCCAACTCAATCCCCCGCAATCCGAACACAAACACATAGGAGAGACCGCAATGAAAAAGACCTACGCCCCTTTGCTGGGCAGTTTAATTACACGCCGCGAGAGCTTGCGTTTGCTGGGCGCGGCGGGCGCGACGGCGCTGGTCGGACACGGCGAAGCGCACCTGGCCGGGCTGTTGCCGTCAACACCCGGCAAAAATGCCAGTGCCAGCGCCTATCCCGGCGTCTTGCACAACGCGCTGTTTGCGCCCGCGCCGCGCGCGACCTGGGACATCAGCCAGACGAGTTGCGTGACGCGTCCGGCGTTGACCGAAGGGCCGTTCTTTGTGGATGAATTGCTGAATCGTTCGGACATTCGCTCTGACCCATCCAACAACACGGTCAAGCCTGGCGCGCCGCTCAAGCTCAAATTCAATCTGGGCAAAGTCAGCGGCAGCACTTGCGCGGCGCTGCCGGGCGCCTTCGTAGACATCTGGCACACCGACGCGGCGGGCGGTTATTCCGATGTGAACGGCCAGGGCAATCCCAACAACAGCGGACAAAAGTTTTTGCGCGGCTATCAACTCACCGACAGCAACGGCGCGGTCGAATTCACTACGATCTATCCGGGCTGGTACAGCGGGCGCACCGTGCACATTCACTACAAAGTGCGCCTGTTTGCGGGCGCGGCGCGGACGTATGATTTCACTTCGCAAGTTTTCTTTGACGATACGCTGACCGATCAGGTCTTCACGCAAGCGCCCTACAACACGCGCGGCGCGCGCAATACGCGCAACAGCAACGACGGCATTTATCAGAGCGGCGGCACGTCGGTCTTGCTCGATCTGACGGCGGACGGCGCGGGTGGTTATACGAGCAGCTACAACATCGGCCTGGCGAATGTGCCGAACAGCGTGGCAAGCATTGCCAGCGTTTCGGCGGCCAGCTTCACCGGCGCGCTCGCGCCCGAAAGCATCGCCGCCTTGTTCGGCGCTGACTTGGCGACGACGACTGTTGCCGCCAGCGCGGGCGCGGCCTTGCCGACCACGTTGGGCGGCGTGCAAGTGACGGTGCTCGATGCCAACGGCACGCGCCGCACGGCGCCGCTCTTTTTTGTTTCGCCCACACAGATCAACTTCCAGATGCCGGCGAGCACGAGCGCGGGTGCGGCGGTGATTTATGTGCAGCGCGGCGGCACGGTGGTGGGCCAGGGCGCGGCCAGCGTGGCGACGGTTGCGCCGGGCCTCTTCGCCGCCAATGCCAGCGGCCAGGGAGTCGCGGCGGCTGTGGTTTTGCGCGTCAAAGACGGCGTGCAGACGTTTGAGCCAGTAGCGCAATTCAACCCCGCCACCAGCCGTTTCGAGGCCGTGCTGATTGATTTGGGCGGTGCCACGGAGCAAGTTTTTCTGGTCGCCTTTGGCAGCGGGTTTCGCAATCGCTCAGCGCAATCGGCGGTCACGGCAACGCTGGGCGGCGCGAGCGCGGACGTTTCCTTTGCGGGTGCGCAAGGCAGTCTGGCCGGCGTGGATCAGGCGAACATCCGCATCCCGCGCGGTTTGATCGGGCGCGGCGGCGCGGTGAACGTGAGCTTGCTGGTGGATGGCAAGCCCGCCAACACTGTGACGATCAATGTGACCTGACTGCCCGGCCCTAGCGTGAGTGCACAAACGTCCCCGCCAGCTTCCGCCGGAATTGATTGCTTGGAAAGTTTGTGCATGAAGCAAAGGGCTGTTGCGTACTTGCGGCGCAACAGCCCTTTGCTATTTTTTTTGAGCAGGGTTCTTACGGCTTTTTCTTCTTTGGCGGCGTGGCCGTTGGCGATGGTATTGGTTCGGGCGGCGGCAACAACGTTTCGGGCGCGAGTTGTTGTAATTGCTGTTTGGCCAGCGCGCCCTCGTTGGTCGTAGCGTACTCTTTGAATAACACCAGGAACTGCGCCACGGCCTCTTCTTTCTTGCCCAGTTCCAACAAGACCAGCCCGCGTTTGTAGAGCGCCAGGCTCGTCTTGTCGCCTTTCAGATTGATGGTGGCGACCTTCTCAAATTCAGCGACGGCCTCGTGCAGCTTCTTTTGCGCGTAGAGAATCTCGCCGATCCAGTATTGCGCGTTGTCGGCTAGCTCCGAGGAAGGATAAGTCTCGACATACTGTTTGAACTCACCCGCTGCCAGATCGAAGTTGCCGCGCGAGTAATCGCTATACGCCGCCGCAAACAACTGCTCCGCATTGCCCGGCGTCAGTTGCGTGAAGGTCGGCAGCTTCGGAATGTCTTCGATCAGCTTTTTGAGCTGCGCGAATTGTTCCGAGAGGCGCTCCATCCGCGAATTGGTCGCGGTCACGCGTTCGCCCATCGCCGAGATTTGCGTCGCCGTGTCGCTGGCGTTGGTCGAGACCGAGGATTGCGCGCGCCGGATGGCCGCGATGTTGTCGCCCATCTGTTCGATCAGCGTGCGCGCCTCGCCATTGGTTTTGTTGAAGGTCTCCTGCATCGCTTGCATTGCGCGTTGCAACACGATGAACTCGGTCTTCAACTCTTCCAACTGCACCGCCATCCGGTCAATCTTATCCCACTGTTCTTTTTTTTGTGCGAACGCCGGTGTGAGTATCACCGCGAGTAACAGCGCCGTGTTGATTGCTCTGAAATACAAAACTTTCATATTCATCTGGATCAAACCACGGGGAGCGCGGGGAGCACAGGGAAGAGCTACTACTCCGTCAAGCTGGAAATGATGGATGTGGGGCAGGTTCGGAACCCATGTGCGCCAGGTTAAGCCTAAGTCCTTTGAAATCAGTGCTATGTTATTGGCCCGCCAAGCGTTGCATCTGCTTGCCAGGTGGCTCAAAGCCG
>JAYUCP010000533.1:0-8627 GCA_043740245.1 Acidobacteriota bacterium
AAACCGTACCCGGCGGTCAAGCTGTCGCCGAACGCGACGATGAGCGGGCGCGCGTCTTTGCTTTTCCCGGCTGGACTTTTTTCGCCGGGGCTCTTTTGCGCCGGAACGGAGCTGATCGCGGAAACCGGCGCAGCGGTTTCCACCGTGTTTGTGGCTGAAGGCATGGCTTGGCAAGCATTCAGTCCAAGCGTCAGCGCCAACAACAGGAAAGTTCCCGGCAGCGTGAAGTGCGATTTGAATTCAGTTTTATGACAAGGCATATTCGTCTCAGGTTGATGGTCAGTGGTTTCGGCGCAGGGCGCGCACATCATACCCAATTTTTACCGCCAACTGACAACCGGCCAGCAACGCTCATGATTCGACTAACCAACGTCTCCAAAACCGTCCAAAGCGGCAGCGAGCAACTGACCATCCTGCACGCGCTCGACCTGCACATCCCGCGCGGCCAATTCGTCTCGGTCGTCGGGCCCTCTGGCAGCGGCAAATCCACGCTGCTCGGTTTGATCGCCGGCCTCGACGCGCCCACCTCCGGCGCAATCGCGCTCAACGGCCAGAACATCACGCGGATGACCGAAGACCAACTGGCCGAATTTCGCGGCCAATACGTCGGCTTCGTCTTTCAATCATTCCATCTGATCCCGTCGCTCACGGCGTATGAAAACGTGCTGGTGCCGCTGGAAATCATGGGCCTGCCCGGTGCGACGAAACGCGCGCAAGTCTTGCTGGACGAAGTCGGCCTGCACGAGCGCGGGCATCATTACCCCTCGCAACTTTCGGGCGGCGAACAACAACGCATCGCCATCGCGCGCGCCTTCGCCAACGAACCGCAAATCCTGCTGGCGGATGAACCGACCGGCAATCTGGACACGCGCAACGGCACGCACATTTTTGAGTTGCTGCTGAATCTGAACCGCGAACGCGGCGCCACGCTGTTGCTGGTCACGCACGATCATCAATTGGCGGATTCGGCTGATCGGAAGATTTCGTTTCGCGATGGCTATGTCGTCGAAGACTGCGAAAATCAAAAAGCAAAAGGCAAAAGTTAAAAGGCAAAAGGTCGGCACTTTTTCTTTTCCTATTTTTGCCTTTTGATTTTTGCCTTTTGCCTTTTGATTTCACTATGAGCTTCATTCTCAATCTCGCCCGCCGCGAAATGCGCTCGTCCTGGCAGCGGCTGGTCTTCTTCTTCCTCTGCATCGCCATCGGCACCGGCTCCATCGTCGCGTTGCGTTCGCTGCTGCAAAATCTGAAAGCCTCGGTGAACAAGGAAGCGCGCGCGTTGCTGACCGCCGATGTGCAAGTGGCCGCCAATGCGCCTTTCGATGAAAAGTCGCAGCAGATACTCAACCACTTTTACGGCCTGCCATTTGTTAGCGCGCACACGCAGATGCTCGAAACCGCGACCATGATTCGCACGGTCAAAGACGCGCAGGCCGTGCCGAAGATGGTCGAACTGAAAGCCGTGCAGGAACAGTTTCCGTTTTACGGTGAACTCGCGCTGAGCGGCGGCAATCCCTATTCGCACGCCCTGCTCAAGCAACGCGGCGCGTTGGTGCGGCAAGCCGTGCTGACAGCGTTCAATCTGAACATCGGCGATCAAATCCTCATCAACGACCAACCCTTCACCATTCGCGGCGTGATCGAAAAGGAGCCGGGCAACACGCTCAACGCCTTCAGCTTCGGGCCGCGCGTGCTGATTGATTATGACGACGCGGCCAACGTCGGGCTGCTCGGCTTCGGCAGCCGCGCGCGTTATCGCGTGCTCTTCAAAACCCGCGACGGGTTCGCGGGCGACCTGAGCGCGCAACTTAAACTGGCCTTTCAAAACCAGCCGCTCGTCAGCGTGCGTTCCTATCGTTACTCGCAAGACCGGCTGAGCAATTCGCTGACGCAGGTCGAAGACTTCCTGAGTCTGATCGGTCTGGTCATTCTGGTGCTCGGCGGCATCGGCATTTCCAGCGTCACGCGCGTCTTCATCAACCAAAAAATGAAGACCATCGCCATCCTCAAAACGCTGGGCAGCAACAATCGCCGCGTGCTGGCGGCCTACTTGCTGCAAGTGCTGCTGCTTGGTTTGTTCGGCAGCGTGCTCGGTTTGGTTCTAGCAAAGATAACAATGCTGGCGCTACCGGTTTATTTCGGCGGCAAGCTGCCGCTCGACATTGAATTCAGCCTGACGTGGTCGGCGGTCTGGCAAGGGCTGGGCATAGGGTTGTTGATCTCGCTGCTGTTCTCGCTGGTGCCGCTGCTCGAAATTCGCCGCATCAAACCGATTCTGGTGTTGCGCAGCGCCACGGGATTGGCAGAAGGCCGCGTCAGTTGGTGGCGCGACACCACGCGCATCATCGTCAGCGTGTTGGTTGCCGCCGGCTTGCTCGCGCTGGCCGGTTGGCAAGCCGGTTCGCTGAAAATCGGCGCGCTCTTTTTGGCCGGATTGGCGGCGATGACGCTGGTGTTGAATCTGGCCGCCTGGCTCTTGATGCGCGGCCTGCGCGGCTTGCGCCATCTGCCGTCGTTCGCGCTGCGGCAAGGCGTCAACAGCCTTTATCGCCCCGGCAACCAGACGCGCATCATCTTGCTGGCGGTCGGCCTCGGCGTGTTTTTCGTCGTCGCCGTGCGGCTGTTGCAAATCAATTTGCTCGATGAGTTCAACGTTGACCTCAACAACACCGCGCGCGCCGACCTGTATTTGGTGGACATCCAGCGCGATCAACTCGGCGGCCTCGGCGCATTCATCAAACAAGCCACCGGCGAAGCGCCGCCGCTGATTCCCACCATCCGCTCGCGCATCGCCCAGATCAACGGGCGCGAAGTTAATCCCGACCGTGTCGCCGTCAACGACAATCGCGGCCTGCTGGGGCGCGAATACATTCTGACCTACCGCCCGCAACTCGACGCCAGCGAAACCATCGTCGCCGGTCAATTCTGGGATGCCGGCCCCGGCGGCGAACCCGAAATTTCCCCAGAAATCTCCATCGAAGAGTTGTTGCACAAAGAGCTTGGCTTGAAGCTGAATGACCGCGTGACCTTCGATATTCTGGGCAAACAAGTCGCCGCCCGCGTCACCAGCATACGCCGCGTAGACTGGCGCAACGCCCGCACCGCCTTCCTCATCGTCTTCCGCCCCGGCCCACTCGACAACGCGCCGACGATGTATGTCAGCGCCCTGCGTGGCCCAAAGCCCGGTGTCGAACGCGCGCAATTCCAGCGCAATCTCGTAGACCGTTTCCCCAACGTCTCGGTGATTGACGTCTACGACATCATCGAAGTCGCGCGCGGCATCGTCGGCAACGTCTCGCTGGCCGTGACCTTCGTCGGCGGCTTCGTGTTTTTAAGCGGCCTGTTGATTCTGGTCGGTTCGATTGCGATGACCAAATTCCATCGCCTTTATGAATCAGCCATCCTGAAAACGCTAGGGGCAAAGCGAAAGCTGCTCGTGGCAACGCTGCTGGTCGAATACGGCGTGCTGGGCTTGCTGGCGGGCGCGCTGGGATCATCGGCAGCGATTGCCTTGACTTGGGCGGTCAGCAAGTACGGGTTGGAAATCACCTGGCGCTTTGTGCCCTCGGTCAATCTGTTGGGCGTGGCATTGGCGCTGGTGTTGGTGATGGCGGTCGGCGTGGTGTCGAGTTGGGACGTGCTGGCGAAAAAGCCGTTGGGGATTTTGCGGTCAGAGTAACGAGCGCGACTTTGGCAGAGGTGACAGCCGCGCCGCTGTCCGCGCCCGCCGCGCAGTTGATGACCGGCAATCGCCAGTTGCAAGCCGTTGCCGTAATTCAATTGCCGGATTGCGCCGAACGCTTTGAATTGCAACCCGTTGATGACGTTACTCGTGTTATTCGGGTCGGTCCCGATTAAGTTAGTCTCCACGCCACTCAGCGCGCCGACGGCATTGTAGGCGTAATTGATCGTCTTGTTGAAGGGCAACGGCTGCGGCGGCGTGGCCGTGCGTCTGGCACTGTTGAAAGAGTTGTCGGATTTGAAGCTGGCCTGCTTTGACGAGCCGACGACGAATCTGGATGAAGAGCGCCGCCGCAATCTGGCGCAACAGATCGGGTGGCGGCGCGAGTTCCAGCAGCTTTTTGTCAGCAGCCACGACGACACGTTTGAGGACTACACCGATCAGGTGATTGCGTTGGGCGAGCGATTAGCCAATTAAGGAATCATCACTTGATCGCACAAGGCTGCTACAGTTTCGAAGTTTGTTGCGCCATAGTTTGTTACACCATTCTCAATTACGTTCACATACCCGGTTTAGGAGTCGTTTCATCAAACAAGCCTTACCTTGTGCAAGTAATATCAACAGGTGTGATTACTTCGTTTCCAGATGAGTACTTAACCGCCTCAAAATTTGAGCTAGTAATAAGAACCTCCCCATTTTTTATGTTGACACAATAACAAGCTGGGCCAATGTATTTGCCATGAATCTTAAAATTCACCCCCCCCGGTGGAATCTCTTTACCACCGGCAAGCTGTCCCGAATACGCTATCCAGCTTAGATCCCTATCCCTATCAGTTTGAGGCTGGGCATTAAGCTTTATAACTGAGTCCGGCTGGATGTCAAAGAGCATAAACATTTCAGTCTTCCCTAAGGCTGTGAAATAAGTAATGACACTATTCGTAGTGTTACGAATCACTATAGTATCGTACTGAGAAGGAGATGTCTTACGACCTAGTCGAAGCAAGTTTTCGGACATCCACTGATGTTCAGGGTACTCATCTCCAAACCTTCTGTCGAAATCATCACTGCCAGAAAATCGCGAATTATCAGCAATTAAATTTCCTGCTCTGAAAATTTTCAAGCCAACCATATATTTATATGGTTCACCAGGCGGATAAAGACTTTCGACAAGGTTTATAGTGTAAGTATGATTAGGGGAGGTAGTGCTAAGCACAAATAGTCTATTTTGACAACAAGTCATCAAGAGCGTTAATGCTATTGCACATTTCAACAAAATCAGTTTTTTCATTATCATTAAGCAACAGCCTCATTAGCGATATCCTTGATTAGTGCATAATTTTGAAGCCAACTGGCTTTTGATATTTTGTTCAGTGCCATCGCCACTTATGTATGTACGTAAGAGATCGCCAACTGCTCGACCAGCATAATCGTCGGCAATTTCTGCATTACCCTCTGCCTCAGTATGATTGCCTGTAGGATGATCCCGCTGATCAATGTCCCTTTGTAGCGCCTTTTCACTTAATTCTGTACCTGTCGTGGCGGTATCTCCCTCTTTCAAACCTGGGTAATGCCATGGAATGCATAGTGGCAGAAGACACCGACCACCAACTAACGTAGCGCCAGCATGTGCGGCAACGTGTTGAAAGACGCCGTCATTTTGGTTGCCAGCAGTTAATTCTGATCGAAACCCTTGAAAACTCTGTTGGCCTAGATTTTGGCTAAAGGACGATGCCATGTGTAATAATGCCATCCCCGCATTCTTATATTTGTCACCACTGCTGTCTCGCCAAAAGTTCGCATTACTAACTATATCGTCAACGAATTTCCCACAATCTGACCTTGTCCTTTCTCTAACTGGTGCCTGGCTATTATTAGAGCCTGTATTTTCATAAACACATCTAACTGTAAAGCTCGACCAAGTTTCAGCAGCTACTTTAGCCCAAAGAAAGCAACCAATGAATATTAATTCCAAGCCTTTTGGATCGGCAAAGTTCACCGGGTCATTCTGCACATAACTATACCGATTAAAGCTCTGTGGCTTATTGCGGTCTGCGGCTTTTTGTCCTACCGGGTCCGGCTGCATAAATCTGCCACGGTTACCAATGTATGTCCGCGCCTCCGCGTAATCCATGCCAGTCGCATCACGTTCATATCCCGTAAATTTCTTCGTATTCAGGTTAGTGTTTCCCGCTGCTGCCCATTCCGAAAGAGCTTGCCCGTGCGGATCGAATTGCCCTTTGTAAACCAAGCTCCCAGCAGTATCTGTCATCGCCCGCGCATTATTCAAGTGTGTATTGTGCAACCAATAAAGCTGTCCGTCTATCGCTTGCTCAGCTAGCGGCTTTCCATTTGTTGAGTACACATACGCCCGCTGCACACCCACACTCGTCACTTCCATCGCCGTATTCCCCAACTTACTCGACCGCACATACCATACCGTCACCCCGCCCTCCGTTTTCTTCACCCGCATCCCCTCCCCATCATACCCATACTGCCCCAACGCCCCATTATTGACCGAAGTCAGCCGGTTCGCCGCGTCGTAGGCATAGCTCATCCCGTCGCCCGCCGTCAGGTTCCCCGCGTTGTCGTAGCTGAACGGCTGCGTCTGCCCATTCTCCGTCACGCTCTGGATGCGGTTGGTCGCCGGGGCCGTCGTGCTGTTGATCGCATAGTTCAGCGTGTAATTCGGATTCGGGCCCCCGCTCCCGTATACAGACTTCAGATTGCCGAAAGCGTCGTAGGTGTAATAACGCGAATAGGCCCCCGACACCGACCCCGCACCCGTCAACCGGTTGTACTGGTCGTACACGTAACCCGCCGAATAACTCGGATCAACGCCGTCCGCGATACCGCGGATGCGGTTGTTGTTATTCCCATTCGCATCATAATACTCATAGGTGTAATTGATGATCGAGCCGGTGCCGTTTGGCCCCACCTTCATCGTGATGGGTTGCTGGCGGTTGGCGTTGTAGCCCATCGTCAGTTGCAAGCCATTCCCGTAATTCAACTGCTTGATCGCGCCGAAGGCTTTGAATTGCAGCCCGTTGATGACGTTGGTTGTGTTATTCGGGTCAGTCCCGATCAAGTTAGTCCCCACACCGCCGAGCGCGCCGACTGTGTTATACGCATAGTTCACGTTCTTATCAAACAGCGTTTGCAACGGCGGCAGCGCAGTGAAATTCGCATCCGTCCAACTCTTTTGCAGGTTAATATAGCTGATGCTCAACGGGTTGAAGACGTAACCCGTCAGCGCGGGCGTCAGCGTGTAAGTGCCGCCTTGCAAATTGCCGAAGCTGTATTGTCCGCTGCCGTTGGTTGTCGTTGTCCCGGCTGCCGCGCCGCTCAATGTTATCGTCACACCCGCCACCGCCTGGCCCTGGTTATTCTTCACCGTGCCGCTCAGCGTATAGGGCGGCGCTTGCGTCGCGCCGATGTGTAAAGCCCCCATCGGCGCGCCCGCCGCATAACCTGTCGTGCCGAGATAATTGACGCTCTTGACCTGATCACCCTGGTTGTAGCTGTAACTCAAACGGTAACTGGTATCCACCAGCCCCGTGAAGGTGCGCGTCTCGCTCTGCAATTGGCGTAAGCTGTTATACTTGTAACTCGTCTGCCCCTCGCCATCCGTCATCTGCGTGCGCGCGCCCCAGGCGTCGTAGCCATAGCCGACGCCCGGCGTGTTATCGCTGTATCCGATCGTCGTGGGCAAGTTGCGTTTGTCATAGTTGTAGCTGGTCGTCTTGCCATTCGCATTGGTGACGGCTTCCACCAGATCGTTCGGCTTATAGGTGTAACTCACCTGGCCGGCTTCCGGCGTCGTCTCGTTCAACAACCGCCCGTAACCGTCATAATTGAACGTGCGCGTCTGTGTCGGCGTCTGTTGGTAGTAATAATTAAACAGCGCCGTCTGCGTAATCTGCACCAGCCGGTCTAGCTCGTCATAGCTATACGCCGCCTGGCTATAAATGCTTCCATCGGTGCCCTGCGGCTCGATCGCCACGGCCAGCCGCCCAAACAGGTCGGTCTGGGTCTGGGTGTAATTGCCCAACTCGTCGGTTACACGTTTGGTCATGTTACCCGCGCAACCGCAGCCTTCATAATCCACATGCACCTCGTTCAGGTCGGGCTTCTTGGCCATGGTCATGCGCGAGAAAACATCATAGGTCATGTTCGTGAACAGCCACGCCGGCGTCTGCTCGTTCGGATCATTCGGATTGTCCTTAACGGGCGTGAAAGTGCCGTCAATCCGCAAGACATTCGACGAATCTTTCACGCGCCCCAGTCCATCATAGGCGAATAACTGCCCGGCGTATTTGCCTGTTACTCCGTCGGGATGATCGCTGGCTTTTTTGAACGTATGCCCCGCGCCATCCATCAATTCCCACTTGAACCGTACCTTGCCCGTCTCGATCTGTTGCGCCGTGCCCGCGACTAACAAGTTGTCCCAATAATCCGTGCGCACCCACCCGCCATCGGGCCGCGTCGTCTTTATTGGCCGGTCAGTGGCAGCATCATAAGTGGTCACGACCTCTTGTTGCCACCCTGTGCCGCTGGGGATGTTAAACGTCTTGCGCACATTGCCCGTGTAATAGTCGTACCAGCCGCCCGACTTGAAACCAGTGGGATCAGCCGTGGTGAAGGCATACACCTGCGTTGGCCCCGTGACACTCGCCGGTTTGTTTTCGTAATTGTCGGTGTAATTAATCTGCTTGCGATTCCCGGCGGTATCGGCTGCGCCCAGCAGGTTGCCGGTCGTGTCGTAATTGGCGCGTTTAATAACACGCGAACCCGCCGCACTAACATTGAACTGCGTCACGCTGGTCAAGTTACCGCGCTCCGTAAAGCCCAAAGGATAATTGGCGTCGTCGTGTTGCACCGCGCCCGCGAAGTTATCCAGGTAATTCACGAACTGGTTGTTGGAATCGGTATAACCGCCCGTTTCGTC
>JAYUCP010000534.1:0-3544 GCA_043740245.1 Acidobacteriota bacterium
CAGGCTTCAGCCTGTCTTGGAGAGGACGAACACAGGCTGAAGCCTGAACTCCATGCTCCTGGGCGGCGCTTATGGCGTAAGTCCTGCTAATTTCAAATCGCACCCGCTGCGGCGAACTGTTCAATCGCTTCGTCGTTGTATCCCAACCGCTGCAAAATCTCGCGTGAATGCTGGCCGAGTTGTGGTGGCGGCAATTCCATGGTGCCCGGCGTGGCCGAAAGCTTCACCGTCGGCGCGATCTGTTGCAGCTTGCCTTCAGTCGGATGTTCGATCTCGGCGATCATCCCGCGCGCTTTGATCTGCGGGTCTTCGATCATTTCCTCTACGTCTTTGACCAGCGCAATGCAAGTGTCTACGCCCTCGAAAGCCGCCAGCCAGTCCGCCGCCGTGCGTGTTTTGAAGAGGTCACGCAACGCCACGATCATGCCAGTTTGCGCGTTGCTGAATTGCTGCGGGATGAAATCTTCGCGCCCCAGCACGCGGCAGGCTTCCTGCCAGAATTTCGGTTCGAGCGCGCCGAGCGAGAGATAGCGGCCATCCTGCGTTTCATAAAGTTGATAACAAGCGTATTTGCCCGACAAGCCATCATTGCCGCGCGGCGGTTGCACTTCGTTCGCCAGGTACGAGGCGAAGGGCACATACATCAGCGACAGCGCGCTATCGGTCATCGAAACGTCTACGAATTGCCCCGCGCCCGTGCGGTCGCGCGCTTGCAAAGCCAGCAGCACGCCGATGACCGCGTGCAAGCTGCCGCCCGCCAGATCGGCCAGTTGCACGCCGGGCAAGACGGGTGGGCCGTCTTTGCCGCCGATGACGCCCAGCACGCCTGCAGTGCTCAGGTAGTTGGCATCGTGGCCCGGCTTCATTCGATACGGCCCATCCTGGCCGTAGCCGGTGATCGCGCAATAAATCAGGCGCGGGTTCAACTCGTTCAACGTTGCATAGCTCAAGCCCAGCCGCTCCATCACACCGGGGCGGAAGCCTTCGACGACGACATCGGCTTGAGCGGCGAGCTTCAGGAAAATCGCGCGCCCGGCTTCGGTTTTCAGATTCAGCGTCAGGCTGCGTTTGTTGCGATTGGTGACGAGGAAGTACGCGCCGGGGCGCTTGATGCCAGCGCGCGAGTGCCGCGCGGGATCGCCGGTGCCGGGTTCTTCGATCTTGATAACGTCGGCGCCGAAATCGCCGAGCATCATGGTGGCGACAGCGCCGGGCAGCAGGCGCGTGAGATCGAGGACGGTAATGCCGCTCAGTGGTTTCATCGTGAGTTTTCCAGGTGAAGTTGAAGAGAAGATAAGCTTGGGTGCTGAAGGGGTGCTTCAGCGTTAAGCGGCTTGCTCGCGGTCTATGAATTCAAACTTGAGTTGCGAAGAAAGTTTGCCCGTAGTCAGCAGCTTCAAGCGAATTTGTTCGAGCGTGGTGGCGATGTCGCGCGAGAAATACTGTTGCTGGCAAGTATCACATTCGCGCATCGGCACGTTTTCAATTGTCACGTTGGCCGCACCCACGCGCAGTGCTTGCGGTAAGAATACCAAGCGAGCCGTGCCACGCTCACACAGCCCGCAAATTTCATCGGGTACGTTGGTGTTGTTCATTCGGAAGCCCTGAAAGGGCGGCATTCAATAGCCGGGGGCGACGCCCCCGGTGAGTTCGATAATGTTCCCAGCCCTGAAAGGGCTGCATTGGAAATCGTATGCGACCCTTTCAGGGTCGGGGACTACCTGCGCCTTTCCGTGGGCGTTGCCCACGGCTATTGAATGCCGCCCTTTCAGGGCGCTGTGATCAAAACGACAGCTTCAGCGCAAACTGAATTTGCCGTGCCGGCGTGTATAAGCTGCGAATCGTGCCGAAGCCGCCCGCCGAGGTCACCACACCGCTCGCGTTGCGCGTGATACTCGTCGCGGTGCCGCTGGGCGTGCCGAAGTTGGTCTTGTTGAGCAGATTGAAAAATTCCGCCCGGAATTCCAGCTTCGAGACTTCGTTGATCACCGGCAGCGCAAAGTTTTTCTGCAAGCCGAGATCGAATTGATAGACCGACGGGCCGCGTCCGATGTTGCGTCCGGCGTTGCCGAAGGGTTGATCTTGGGTGGGCAGGAACACCGCTTCGGTGTTGAACCAGCGGTCAATCGTGCGCCCGCTCGACAACAGCGGATCGCCCACCAGATTGGGCCGCAACGCGACGCCGCCGATGAACGAAGGCAGATTGGCCGTGACCGGCGCGGGCGTGTAGCGGAAATTCACCGTCTGGCCGCTGTACATCGCGTTGATGCCGGTCAGCGTCCACCCGCCCAGCGCCGCATCCAGCGCATACGGCAGACTGTCGAGCCACGCGCGCCCTTTGCCGAAGGGCAGTTCCCAGACAAAGCTGGTCGTGTTGTTGAACGGTTGATCGTAAGCGCCGGGGCCGCGATCCGCCGCGATGTTGTACAGGTTTTGCGGACGGCCTTCGTTGCCGCCCGGCTCTTCCAGCACTTGCGAGGCGTTGTCAATCGCCTTTGACCAGGTGAAGGAATTGAGCAGGTAAAGCCCTTTCGAGAAACGGCGCTCGAATTTCACTTGCAGCGCGTGATAGTTCGAATAGGCCGCCGGCAGCGTCGCCGAGATCGAGCGGAACCCGGCAATCGGACGGCGCGCATCCAGCGAGGGACGTTGCGCCGCAGGCAAGGCCAACTCCGCCACGGTCAACGGACGCGCCTGGTTGTAATCGGCCAGCAACAACAGCTTGAGCGCGTGATTGCCGACGTAGGCCACATCCAACAGCATATTGCCGGGCAATTCGCGTTGCACCGACAGTTGCCAGTTTTGAATGTACGACGTGCGCAGCTCGCGCGGCGTAAAGAGCACGACGTTGTTCGGCAGGTTGGTCGGATAGCCGGATTGCGTCGGGCGGAAGCAGTTATCCGCAAACACAGTGCCCGTGCAAAGCGCGAGCGCGGCGTTTTGCGTCACGTTCGCGCGCGTGATTTGCGGGAAGTTGGTCGCCAGCAGATCGGCGCTGCCCACGCGGTTGAAGTGCACGTAGCCGATGCCGTAACCGCCGCGCACCACCGTCTTGTCGAGCAGGTTGTAGGCAAAGCCCAAACGCGGCGCCCAGTTGTTGCGGTCGGGATTAACCAACGCACGGTCGTAGGCCGAACCGTCTTTCGCCTGAATGATCGTCTTGGTTACGGGGTCGAAATTCGACAGCCGGTTCTGCGCCTCGCGGAACGGCGTCGCGTATTCGTAACGGACGCCGAGGTTGAGCGTCAGCTTGCGGCTCAGCTTGAAATCGTCCTGCAGGTAAGCGTACTGCAAGCGCCGCTGCATCTCGACGACGAGCAGGTTGGCGAATTCGTATTGCGAACGCGCGCCGAAAAAGAAATCAGACAGGTTGAAGACCGTGTTCGCCGCCGACGTTGCAGTGTTGCGGCTGAATTGGCTCGAATAGGTATCGAGACCCATCAGCGGATTGGTGTCTTGCACGTCGGTGTTGACGGCGAGGTATTCGTAACCGGCCTTCAAACTGTGGCGGCCCAGCGTCGTCGTGTAATTGAAACGCGGGTTG
>JAYUCP010000535.1:0-8597 GCA_043740245.1 Acidobacteriota bacterium
ACTACAACTCGCCCGCATACTCCGCCAACAACACGCAAAGCTGATCGAACACGCCCGTCACCTCGCGCCCGCCGCCCGTGTAGTTGTTGCCGTAAAGGCTGAAGATCAACACCTGCCCGCGCGCCGTCGTCAGATAGCCCGACATGGCATTCACATAAGTCAGCGTGCCCGTCTTCGCGCGCACGTTGCCCTCGGCGGGCGTGCCTTTCAGCCGCCGTTCCAGCGTGCCGTCGAAACCGGCCACCGGCAGCGATTCGCGGAAGACGGTGAAGTGCGGATGCGTGGACATGAACTCCAACAGCCGGGCGGTTGCGCGCGGCGTCACCAGATCAGAGCGCGCCAGCCCGGAGCCATCGCGCAAACTCAGGCCCGTCAATTCAACGCCCGCCTTTAGCAGGAATAGCTTGCGTGCTTCGTTGGCGCGCTCAATGGTCGGTTTCGGTTTGCCGTATACATCCAGTTCGTACACGCCGTGTGGCCCGCCGAGTTGGCGCAGCAGCAATTCGGTGTGCAGATTCTGGCTTGGCTTGTTGATGACTTTGAGCAGGGTCGCCAACGGCTGCGATTGCACGCTCGCCAATTCAGTCAGCTTCGTTTCATCGAAAGGGTTCGTCACGCGCGCGGCGGCGTCCCAATGCAACACGCGCCCGGTCAGGCGAATGCCACGCCGCCCGAGCGCCTCTTTCAACAACGTCGCGGCAAAGCTGGCTGGCTCGTGCACGGCGATTTCGACCTCGAAGTCTTTGGCCCCGCGCGGAATCGAGCCGAAAAATTCGACGACGTTGGTGTCGAGTTGGCGGTACACGCCGATGTGCGTTGTGCCGTTGGCCGAAGTCGTCGCGCGATTGATGATGACGGGATAGTGGGTCGGCGGCTTCGTCGCAATCGTGGGCGTATCTCCGACGTGGCGGCCCGGCGTGACGGCGTAGGTGATGACGTTGTCGTTGACGGTCAGCGCGCTCACTTCCGCGCCGTAGTAAAACTGCAAATCGTCCCACTCCCAACCCACGCCCAGCTTGTCGCCCGCGAAGTAGCTGTCATCGCCGACGATGTTGCCCGTGATGACTTTGATGCCGCGCGCCTTGATCTGATCGGCCAACTGTTCGATGGCCGCGATCTTTTCGGCGGCGTAAAAGTCGCCGTACTTCTGCGGATTCTCGGCCTCGAAACGCGCCGACAAATTCGGATCGCCGCGTCCGTACAGGATCAAATCGCCCGCCAACAGGCCGAGCTTACTGACCGGTTTCGCCGCGTAGACCGACGTTTTGATTTTGAACTCCGGCCCGAAGGCATCCAGCGCCGCCGTCGTGGTGTAGAGCTTCATATTCGACGCGGGCGTGAACGATTTCTCGGCGTCGCGTTCAAACAGCACTTTGCCGCTGGCGGTTTGAATGCGCGCGCCCCAACGCATCGCGGCGAATTTTGGTTGATCGAGCAGCGCGGCGATTTGCGTTTGCAATTCGGCCAGCGTAACGGGTTTGGGCGCGGTAGGTGCGGGTGCAGGTGCGGCTTGTTGCGCCAAGACCTGTGCGGTCATGAGCGTCAAGCAAAGCAGCCAGAGAATGCAGCGCAGGTGTTGCTGTTTGGTCATATAGCGTCGGAGTTGTTGGATGGTTGCGGCAGCGTCCGTGTGGATTCCCACACTGGCGGACGTGGCGCAAAGCATTGTGTGTCAGCCGCCCCCAGCCCTATGCTGGCAATGTTGTGTGGCGGGCGAAACGCCACGCAGCATAACGTGAGTTCAAGGAAGTGCCAATCAGGAGGCTGCAATGTTGCACATCAATCAACGTCGTTTTACCTGCCAGGCGCACGTCGTTTTCATTTTGCTGATGGTGCTCATTCCCTTTGACGTGTTGGCGCAATCGCCGGCAGAGCAAGTATTGCTGGCACGTGCACGAAGGGCCTTGCGTGCTTTCAAACAACGCGACGCTGCCTCGCTGGCGGCTTTGACGCATCCCACGAAAGGCGTGCGCTTTTCGCCCTACGGCTATGTACTGGTCGAGCGGGAGCGCGTGTTGACCAGACAACAGGTGCGGCGGCTCTTCACCGACCGTCGCCGCTACGCTTGGGGCGAAGATGATGCGACGGGCGAGACCCTCAAACTCAGCGGGCGGCAATACATCGCGCGCCGGGTATACGACCACGATTTTCTGCGCGCCCCACAGGTGTTTTACAACCAGGTCGTTTTTGGCGGCACCACGATGCCAAACAATGTGGCGGAGGCTTATCCGCACGCAGTGTTTGTGACCTTTCACTTTCCCAACACAAACCCGGAAGGCGCGCAAGATTGGACGAGTTTGTGTCTGGGGTTCGAGGAACATCATGGAAAATGGTATCTGGTTGCCGTCGTCCACAACGTTTGGACGATCTGACGGCGCTTCGCCTACAATCCAACCCATGTCAATTTTGATTGCCGAAGACAACGTCGCCCAACGCGCTTACTTGCGCGAACTGCTCGGACGCGAGTTCGCCGCCTACGCCCCGATTCTGGAGGCCGGCGATGGCGAGACCGTCGTCAAACTGGCGCTCGCCGAGCGTCCGCAACTGTGCGTGCTCGACATCCAGATGCCGGGCCTGTCGGGCGTCAAAGCGGCGCGCGCCATCTGGAAGGGCTTCCCCACGGCGCGCATCATTTTCTGGACGCAGTTCCCGCACGAAATCTACATCAACGAAATCCGCAAGCTGGTCAGGCAAGTCCAGCCGCCGCCCGCCTACGGGTTCATTGACAAGAACAACCCCGAAGGCCGCTTCCTGCGCTTCGTGGCCGCCGTGCTCGAAGACGGCGCGGACATGATTGATCCGAATTTCATGGACGCCTTCACGCAACCGCTGCTGACCGATTTCGAAGCCGAGGCGCTCTATTACCTAGCGCTCGGCCTCTCGAACTGGGCCATCGCGCGCAAATGTCATTTGAGTTTGCGCGGTGTCGAGAGCCGCTTGACCACGCTGTATGAAAAGCTGTTGCCGGCGGATGCGGCGGGGACGGCGGATGAGGGCTACGATAAACTGGCGTTCAACATCCGCACGCGCGCGTATTTCGAGGCGTTGCGGCGCGGCTTGTTGAATCAGGATGAATTGGCGAAGGCGAGTGGGGAATTGGAGAAGTGGTTGGAGAAAGATCGGAAGAAATATGCGGTGGAACAGAAGTAAAATCGTTTGGCTCATTTTGTTATTCTCGCTGACCATTGCTTGCCGCCTTTTTGATTGCGAGAACGAAGTAAAAGTAAATGGCTTGAGGTCAACGGATGGCGAGCGCAGGGCTTTTGTATTTATGCGCAACTGCGGCGCAACAGTCGGAGTCAATACGCAGGTTTCGTTGTTGCAAGCCTCAGAGGATTTGCCCAACGTTAGTGGCAACGCTTTCATCTGCGATCAACCACTTGACTCTGTGCAAATCAATTGGGTGAATGCTTATACGTTGCAAATCATTTATCCTGAAAAGGCCAAGATATTTTTGCAGCGAGATGCACTGGCTGGCGCAAGAATTTCTTATGTGGCAAAGCCATAAGTTTCGGAGGAAAAGGCAATGGACTACATCATCAAAGTGAGTGTGCCCAATGAATTGTTGAATCAAGCCGAGCGTGCCGCCGCGAGTTTGGGCATGTCTGCCAACGATTACTTGCAAGAAGCTTTGCGCGAAAAAGTGGAGCGCTGGGTCTGGGATAAAGTTGCTGAAGAAGTGATCTGCAACAACTCGGACTGTGTGCCGAGTCGTGCGAAATTGCCAGATGAATTGCTGAGCCAAGCGGAACGCGCAGCCGCCAGTTTGGGTTTATCGGTTGATGATTTCTTGCATCAAGCCTTGCAGGAGAAAGTAAATCGCCTGTCGCAAGACCTCGCGCACCATGAAGAAATGGAGCGCATCATGGAACATCTCTTTGAGAAAAACGGCGACCTTTACCGCCGCCTCGCTGAGTGGCCGACAGCGGAGAGTCTGGGCCAATGAGCTTTAGGCAGAAACAGCGAATGTGTCTCTGGGCAGGCTGGCTGTTTCTGCTTTTGGGTTTTGTCTACTTTGCTTCGGCGCAAGAAAGCGAAACCGGCAAGCCGCAAATATCCGACCAACAAACGCTTCCCCCCACTGACGACGCCACACTCAACCTGCACCGCTGGGGCGCTGTCACCCTCTTTCACGGCCTGCCTTCCGACCGCGTGCGCGCCATCATCGAAGACCAAAGCGGGGCCATCTGGATCGGCACTGACAACGGCTTGGTGCGTTATGACGGGCGCAATACGCAGGCCTTTGCGCAGGAGAGTGCGTTGCCTTCGCGCCGCATTCTGTCATTGGCGGTAGATGCGCGCGGGGCCTTGTGGATTGGCACAGAGAGCGGCGCGGCGCGTTGGCGTGACGAACAGTTGACCGTGCTGGAAGAAACGCGCGGGCGCGCCATCAATGGCTTGACGGCGGCGGATGACGCGGTCGTGGCGGTGACCGGTCAGGGTGAATTGCTGCGCTTTGCCTTGAATGCCGCCGATCTGCCAAGCAGCCGGGTGGCCGAGCCGCGCAAATTTGCCGCGGGCAAACTGGACGCGGGCAATCACCGCTTGCTCAGTCTGGCCGATCAGAACGGTTCGATGCAGCCGTTGAAGCTGACCTGCATTGCGGCGGCGGCCAACGGCGAATTCTTCCTCGGTTCAGGCGGGCGCGGGGCGATGATTCATCGCGCGTTGACGGGCCAGCCGAATGAACAACTGCGCGAGATCGCCTTGCAACCGCCGCGTCCTTACCACCTCAACGCCGTCTTTGCCGACGGCAACAAAGTCTGGTTGGGCGAACAGAGTGGCAAAACGCCGGGTTTGTGGCTGTATGAAAACAACGGTGTGACGCGGCAGCCCTTTGCTACCGGCACGGTCACCGCGCTGCACGGAGGTGCAGGCGATGTTTGGGTCGGCACCTTTGCACAGGGCGCATTCCTGTTGCGCAACGGACAAGTGATCGAACATCTGACCTTTGATAACACGGGCGGCGGCTTACGCGCGAACCGCATCACTGCACTGTACCGCGACCGTGAAGGCATCGTCTGGTTCGGCACCGAACGCGGCGTATGCCGTTATGACCGCGAGAGCTTTCGCGCCGCGCGGCTGAGCGACAACGCGCATAGCAACTATGTGCACGCGCTGCTGCAAACCGCGAATGGCGCGCTGTGGTGCGGCACAGATCGCGGCTTGTTCCAATTGGCGGGCGGCGCTGATCTGGGGCCGTGGTTTGAAAGCGCCGAGTTGCAGGGGCGCGCGATTTACGCCTTGCTCGAAGAAGCGGGCGCGCTCTGGCTAGGCACCAGCAGCGGGCTTTATCTGAAAGCGCAAAACGCCGCCGCGTTCGAGCGCGTGCCTTTACAACCGGCTTCGGAAGTCACAACAGATCAAGCCGTAAGTGAGGACGCCTCCGCGCCAGACAATCCGCAATCCGCAATCCGCAATCCGCAATCCCGCGAGAGCGTGCGCGCGTTGGCGTCCTTTCGTGGCGCGCTTTACGCGGCTGTTTACGAGCGTGGATTGGCGCGGTTGGAGCAGAGCAAGACGGCGGTTTGGTTAAATGAAGTCGAGGCGCGCAACACGCTTTGTCTGTTGAATGAAGGTGACATGGCGCTCTGGCTCGGCACCGTGGAAGGCCGCTTGTTGCGTTACGACGGCACGCGGTTTCAAACCATCAACTGGCCCACACCCAACGGCGCGAAAGAACCCGCCGTGCGCGCGCTGGCCTTGTTTGATAAACGCCTTTGGATCGGCACGGGCGCGGGGCTGTATCTGCGCGAAGGCGAAAGCGTGCGTCCGGTCATCCCGACCGCCGATGTCTGGGCGTTGCAACTCACGCGCGATGCCGAAGGGCGCGAAATCGTTTGGTGCGGCACGCGCAATGGCGGCCTGATCAAATACCTGCCCGCTGAAGATGTTTTGATTCGCTTCGACACTGAACAGGGTTTGGCCTCTTCACAAGTCTTCACCATCGCCGCGCAGCCCAATGCCGAGCACCTATGGATCGGCACCAATCGCGGCGTCGTGCGGCATCAGCCGAGTGCCGCGCCGCCGCATCTGGAAGTGCGCCGCTTGGTCGCCGATGAAATCTATTTGCCGAATGCGTTGCTAGCCGAATTGGCGTTGCCCGCGACGCATCGCAACTTCCTGCTCGAAGTCGCGGCGCTCGGTGGCCGCACCTTTCCGGGGCAGTTCCAATACGAATTCACCATCGAACGGCGTGACGGCTCTGAACGGCGCGTTATCAAAACGCCCGACGCGCAATTCGCCGTCGAGAATTTGCGCACCGGGCCGTACACGATTATTGCGCGCGCCATCAGCCGCGATCTGGTTTATTCCGCGCCGCTCAGCCTGAAACTGCGCGTGCAAAATGCGCCGTTCCCTTGGCCGACGGTGTTGCTCGCGGTTGGGCTGGTGGCGGCGCTGGCCGTGGCGTTGTTGATTTTTCGCCAACGGCAGCGGCTGACGCTCAGCAACACCTCGCTGGAAAAGACGAACGCTGAATTGCAAGAGATGCGCATCCGGCTGGCGAATGAAACCGAAGCCGAACGCGCCCGCATCGCACGCGATTTGCACGATCAGACGCTGGGCGATTTGCGCCACTTGTTGGTGCTGACCGATCAATTGCCGAAGACGGAAACCACTGACATCGGCGCGCCCGCGCCTGCTGTGTTGCGGCGTGAGATCGAAAGCATCTCGAACGAGATTCGCCACATTTGCGAAGACCTCAGCCCGTCGGTGCTGGCGAACATCGGCTTTCTGCCTGCGCTGGAATGGGCGCTCAGCGATGCGGTGGCGCATTTGCCCGCGCCGGAAAAATTCGCTTATGAATTTGTTTGCGAACCGGGGTTGGAAGACCGCTTGCGGCTCTCAGCGACCGAAGAGATTCAGCTTTACCGCATTGTGCAAGAGGTGCTCAACAACATCTGCCGCCACGCGGGCGCGCGCACCGTGCAGCTAAATGTGCGCGCGGAGGCGGACGATTTGTTATTGGAATTGTGCGATGACGGCGTGGGCTTCAATGGCCACGAGAATGTGACGGGCCACGGCATCGCCAACATACGTTCGCGCGCCAACCTGATTGGCGCGCAGGTCGCTTGGCAAGCCGCCGCGCCGGGTTGCCGCTTCAGCGTTCGGCAGCGTGGCGTCTTTGGAGTGCGTGCGGCACAGGCCGCCGCTTTGGTAGTCCCTTGATTGTTTACCAACCGAGGGACTAGCAAAGCGGCGGCCTGTGCCGCACGCACTCCAAAGACCGCGCCAATCCATCTGCGTGGTCAGCCGCGTAACTGCAACTGCGTAACCGCACCAATCATGATTCAAGCATAAGGAGAACAAGATGGCCGCAACCCAAACCCCACCCGCGCCGCAACCCGGCGACGTGATGATGCAGATGATCTTTAATTTCTGGACAACGCGCGCGCTCTACGCCGCCGCCAAACTTGGTCTCGCCGATCTGGTCAAGGACGGGCCGCAAACCGCCGCACAACTGGCGGCAGCGACAAGTACGCACGCCCCTTCGCTCTATCGCCTGTTGCGCGCGCTCGCCAGCGCCGGCATCTTTGCCGAAGACGAGCAACAACGCTTTGCGCAAACGCCGCTGTCGGACACGTTGCGCACCGACGCGCCGGTTTCGTTGCGTTGGACGGCCATGGTCGAACTCGGCCAGGAGCATTTTGTGGCCTGGAGCAATTTGCTGCACGGCATCGAAACGGGCGAGGTCGCGTTTGAGGCGCATTACAAAGAAAATTGCTGGGAGTATTACGCGAAGAATCCCGAACACGCGCAGAACTTCAACAATTCGATGACCGGCTTCACCGCGCTGGTCAATCAGGCCTTGCTGGCGGCCTATGATTTCAGCGGCATCAACACGCTGGTGGATGTGGCGGGCAGTCTGGGCGCGATGTTAGCCGCGGTCTTGCCGCGCTATCCGCAGATGCGCGGCGTGCTGTTTGATTTGCCGCACGTGATTGCCGGCGCGGGGCCGCTGCTCGAGGCGGCGGGTGTGCGCGAGCGTTGCGAAATTGCCGGCGGCGATTTCTTTCAAGCCGTGCCGGCGGGCGGCGATGCCTACTTTTTGAAATTCATCATTCACGATTGGGATGACGCGCGCGCGCTGGCGATTTTGCGCACTGTCCAGCGCGCCATGCCCGCGCACGGCAAGCTGTTGTTGGGCGAAATGGTCGTGCCGCCCGGCAACGAGCCGAGTATGAGCAAGTTTCTGGACTTGAATATGATGGTGATGCTGGGCGGGCGCGAACGCACGGCGGAAGAGTTCGGTGAATTGTTTCGGCAGGCGGGCTTCCGGCTCACGCGCATCCTGCCGACGCACTCGCCGATGTGCGTGATCGAGGCTGAAAAAATTTCCTGAGCTTGTTCGATTTGAACTCAGGTGCGGGCGGCGCAATGTTGTATCGGCGTTGCGCCGCCTTTGCTTTGCGCCAGATCAATCCAAACGCCAGCCCCAGAGTGTGCGTTGCCGTGTGTAAACGTGCACTGAATTGTCTTGCTCGCCCGTCACGAGCCGCCTGCCATCAGGTGAGAAGGCGACCGAGAGCACCGACGGTTTGTGCGTGCCGACATTACCGAGAAAACGCCGCCGCGCGACATCCCACAACGCCACC
>JAYUCP010000536.1:0-3537 GCA_043740245.1 Acidobacteriota bacterium
TGGCATTTTGTATTTCACCATCCCCGATCACATCTTCGCCATCAACGCGCGCACCGGCGAACACATCTGGCAATACGATTTTGAAGATCAGGGCGGTCATCTGGTCGGCCAGCGCGGCGTCGGGATGTACGGCGAGTGGCTCTATTTTGAAAGCCCCGACGGCTGGTTCATCTCGCTCAACGCCAAAGACGGCAAGGAACGCTGGCGCAAAAAGATTGCCGACGAGAAGCAGCAATACTTCACGACGATGGCCCCGCTCATCGTCAAAAATCACATCATCGTCGGCGTGGGCGGCGACGCGATGGATGTGCGCGGCTACCTGGAAGCGCGCGACCCTGACACCGGCGAATTGCAATGGCGCTGGTATACGACGCCCGAAAAGATGGGCGATCCGGGTTCTGAAACCTGGCCCGATCTGGACGCGATGCATCACGGCGGCGGCATGACCTGGATGCCCGGCACTTATGATCCCGATTTGAATTTGATCTATTGGGGCACCGGCAATGCGAACCCTGTGTTTGCAGGCCAAAGCCGCAAAGGCGCGAATCTGTGGACGGCCTGCATCGTCGCGCTCAATCCCGACACGGGCAAACTCGCGTGGTGGTTTCAGCCTTCGCCGCACGACACGCACGATTGGGACAACGTCGAAACGCCCGTGCTCTTTGACGCCGTCATCAACGGACAACCGCGCAAGCTCTTGGGACAGGCCGCGCGCGCCGGTTGGTTTTTCGTGCTTGATCGAACGAACGGCAAGAACCTGGTTTCCAAACCCTTCGCGGGCACGGGCAATTGGGCGCTTGGCGTTGACGCCAAAGGGCAACCGATTCCCAACCCGGCGAAAGAACCAAGCGTGGACGGCACGATGATAGACATGCCCGCGATGGGCGCGACCAATTGGCCGCCACCCAGTTACAGCCCACAAACCGAGCTGTTCTATTTCAACGGCACGCAAGGTTACGGCCTCTCGTACCTGTACGACACTTCAGCGAAGCCGCAAGGATACAGCGGCGGCGCAGGCGGCAACTTCGATTCGAGTTCGGCGCTCTTTGCGATGGACATCCGCACCGGCGCGGTCAAATGGAAGCACGAACACAAAGGCGGCGGCCCCGGCGGCGGCGCACTGAGCGGCGGCGTGCTGACGACGGCGGGCCGCTTGCTCTTCACCGGCGATTCAGGCGAACTCGTGGTCTTTGATCCGGCTGACGGCAAGCCGCTCTGGCATCAACGCCTGACCAGCGCGGTCAGCAACGGGCCTTCGACGTGGACGCTGGATGGCAAGCAATACTTGATCGTCGGCGCGGGCGATACGCTGTATGCGCTCGCGTTGGCAGGAAAACCCAAAGGGGAATAAGGAGACAAATGACTGAGATCAGCAGAAGAGATTTTGTGAAGCAAAGCGCCGTGCCGCTCGCGTTGACGGCGCTCTCACCGTCCATTTTTTCCGGGCCGACTTTTGCCTCGGCGAATGGCGCAGCGCTTTCCAAAATGGGCATCGCCTCGACTTCGTTTATGGGCGCGGAAATCGGCACGACGCAATTCCCCAACGCGCCGCCGCCAACGACTGGCAACGCGGGACAAACAACCCCGCCGCGCCCCCGGCAGCGCGATGCGTTTGAGTTTTTAGAGAAGTGTTACGCGCTCGGCGCGGGCGGCATACAAACTTCGCTCAATGGCGACCTGCAAAAGCTGCGCGCGCGCGCCGAAGAGTTGGGCATGTATCTCGAAGGCATGGTTTCGATCCCACGCAACGGCGACATGAGCGCGCTGGAAAAAGGCCTCGCCGATGCCAAAACTGCTGGCGTGAAAGTCGTGCGCGCCGCGATGCTGGGCGGGCGGCGTTATGAAACCTTCCCGACGCTGGCTGAGTGGAAGAAGTGGGTGGATCAAAGTTACGCCGCGTTGACTGCCGCCCTGCCTGTCATCGAGAAACACAAGATCATCGTCGCCGTCGAAAATCACAAAGACTGGACGCTGGAAGATTTCCAGAAACTGCTGCGCACCTATCAAAGCGAATACCTGCAAGTCTGTTTGGATTTCGGCAACAACATTGCCCTGCTCGATGATCCGCTGGAAGTCATCGAAAAGCTCGCGCCTTACGCCAAGGCCACGCACATCAAGGATATGGGCGTGCAGCCTTATGCCGATGGCTTCCTGCTTTCAGAAGTCCCGCTGGGCACGGGCCTGCTGGATTTGCCGAAGATCGTCGCCACCATTCAGAAAGCCAATCCGAACACGACCTTCTCGCTAGAAATGATGACGCGCGATCCGCTCAAGGTGTCGTGCATGACCAAGGCGTATTGGGAAGTCTTCCCCGACCGCAACGGCAAATATCTGGCGCAGACTTTTAAGCTGGTGCAGTCGAAGAGCAGCCACACACCCTTGCCTGTCGTTGCGAATTTGCCGCGCCCGGAATTCATCAAGATTGAGGAAGACAACGTCAAGGCATGCTTTAGGTATGTCAGCGAGCAAAAGCTGATTGCGTAGCTTAGTCCATTGAAGCATCAACGGCGCTGTTGTCGTTGCTCTTGGCTATGCGATGGAACCATCCATCAATAATGCGGTAGCTGCGTTCGGTTTAATGCCGCGTCAATGAGCTTTCCCGCATAGGCATTGTCCAGGCTCGCTGGCGTGGCGAAGGTCATTCCGCCGCGCCAATTCTCGGGCGCTTCAGGATGAACGCCGGAGAGTATCACCCATCCCTTGCCGACCATTCCTTCGACAATGGCAGGCGTCCCGTCGGGATACTTGCCCACAACCGCACCCCAGCCGGTAAACTGCGGGCCATCCTCCCAGTAATGCTCAAGTGCTGGCGAGCCGGCAACGGCGATTCCCACCGCAGCCTTGTGGATGTTTCGATTCACGACCGCGTAAAAATCGAACCGCACGCCCGCTGTCAGATTCAGACTGTTGTAAGGGGCAGCTCCGGCAAGTAATCCTCCCGCACAGATTCCCAGGTAGTTCAATCCATCTTGCACGGCATTGTGAATGTTTGTGGTTGTGTTTGACGTCAGACCGTTGCCGATGTTGATGTAGTTTCCGCCGGGAATAATCAGCAGACGGTGGGTCATTAGTTGTGCTTCGCTCATGCCGTTCAACTGCCGAGAGTTCACGGTTGAATACTTGAGATGATTGTCCTTCAGGATTGTCTCGACTGCCACAACATCATTGGGAGACGCTCCGCTTCCATTGAACAGAAGAATGGGATGAGTATCGTTCGACGCCGGTGGAGCACAGGCCGTCATGGCAAGTGAGATGAAGAAGAAGAGTTGAGCAACTGTATAGATTGAGCCAGGCGCGGTGAACCAAAGACGGCGCAGAACCTCGCGAGTGATAGGGCTCGTTGGCAAATAGGTCGTTGGTTCGCTTGCGTCCATGGTGGTAATTGAATTATAGCTTTTCGAATTCATTCACAGCGTGTGCGTAGCGACGCCTAACAATTCGTTCGACGCCTTCCGTTGTATAGTCATTTCCTGACCGGTTCTGTGAGGAACGTCTGGTGATTCAATGCCTGCTGCCACACGGTCCCCTTTTTCACCC
>JAYUCP010000537.1:0-8595 GCA_043740245.1 Acidobacteriota bacterium
CCACGCGCTCTTCGTGCGTGGCGTTGCTGACTGTCCCGCCAACGATTGCGCGCGCCCGATGCAGGAAGGCTTCGCCCTCTTCGCCCAACGCCAAGCCGCGTTGGATCACTTCGGGCGCGGATTCCAGTTCGCCAGAAGCCTTGTTGATCGCCACGATGGGCAGCACGATGCCGTCGTAGGCCAAGTGTTTGCGGTCGCGCAACACCAATTCATCAATCCGCCCCGAACCCGAATCGTCAATCAGCGTACGCCCGACGGTGACTTTCTCCACCACGCCGGCGCTGTCTTCGTCCAGGCCGATCACGTCGCCGCTTTCGGCCAGCACGATGCGGTTGCGCGCGACGCCCCAGCGGCGCGCGGCTTCGGCGTGGCGATAAAGCTGGCGCGTCTCGCCGTGAATCGGGATCAGGAATTTGGGGCGCACGGCGTCATACATGATTTTCAGATCGCCTTCGCGCCCGTGGCCGCTGACGTGGATGCGCGCGATGCTGGAATCAATCACGCGCGCGCCGCGTTTGAACAGATGGTTCATCATCCGCGAGATGGATTTTTCATTGCCCGGAATCTGGCGCGCCGAGAGCACGACCGTGTCGCCTTCGTTCACACTGGCATCGCGGTGCTGATCCACGGACATGCGCGCCAGCGCCGACATCGGCTCGCCCTGGCTGCCCGTCGCCAGTATTACGACTTCGTCGGGATGCATCTTGCGCGCCTGCGCGGGGCTGACCAGTTGGCCGTCGTCAATGTCCAGATAGCCGCTGCGCTCGGCCACTTCGGTCACGCGCAGCATGCTGCGGCCCAGCAATGCCACCGAACGCCCGTGCTCCGCCGCCAGATCAAAGACGATCTGCAAACGATGAATGCTGGTCGCAAAACACGAGACGATCATGCGCCCGCGCGTCTCGGCGAAAATCTTTTCGAGCGCCGGGATCACGACCTTTTCTGAGCCGGTGCGCCCTTCGCGTTCGACGTTGGTCGAATCCGAGAGCAGCGCCAGCACGCCCTTGTCGCCGATTTCGTTGAGGCGTTTCAGGTCAATCGCCTCGCCTATCACCGGCGTTTCGTCCACCTTGAAATCGCCCGTGTGCACGACGACGCCGACCGGCGTGGTGATCGCCAGCGCCACGCAATCAATCAGCGAATGCGAGACGCGGATGAATTCGATCTCGAACGGCCCCAGCTTGAAGGGCTGGCGCGGGCCGATGGTGTGCGTCTTGACCTTGTCGAGCAGGCCGAATTCCTGCAGCTTGCCTTCGATCAGGCCCAGCGTGAATTGGGTGGCGTAAACCGGCAGGTCAATGGATTGCAGTAAAAACGGGATGGCGCCGACGTGGTCTTCGTGCGCGTGGGTAAGCACCAGTCCGACGAGTTCCTCGCGGTGGGCTTCGATGTAGCTCATATCGGGGATGGCGATGTCCACGCCGAGCAGGTCTTCGTCGGGGAACATCATCCCGCAATCCACGATGATCATCTGCTCGTCATAACGGAAGGCCGTTATGTTCATGCCGAATTGTCCGAGTCCGCCCAGTGGTGTGATTTCAAGTTTTGACATAGTTTGTTGTTGGCTTTCTGTGTGTAAGTTTGCGCGGGGAGTATAAACCACTTGGGGCGCTTGTCGAACTGCGGCGGGCGGCTCAAGACGGCTAGCACGTTTTTGCGCGGCCAAGCGCTGCCACGGACGGCTGAATAAGCAGTAGCGCAACCCGCCGAGGTTGCGCGGCTTCGTTAGTTGCGAAATTCATTTCACCTTATCTTTCATCGCTCTGCTGCTGAAGCCGCGCAACCTCGGCGGGTTGCGCTACCCGTTTTGATCACCATTGCCACTCACGTACATCCCAATCCGTCTGGCCGGGCAAATCCTGCTCCAGCAATTCATCCGCGCCGCTCGCCGCCATTGCGCGAAACGCTTGCGCCCAATGCTGACGAGGCTGTTTGAACTGTCGAAGGGCAGCTTGCTCATCCAGCATTTCCAGCGCAGCCTGTTCGCTCAGATCAGTTTCAGGTTTTGGGATTCGCATTCGCATCGTCATTTGAGCGTCTTCAGATATTCCAGCAAGGCATACCGGTCGGCCTCGCTCAAATCTTTCCCGTACTCGTGCCCGCGATTGGAATTGCCGTCACCCGCCGTGTCGAACTTGAACGCGCCCGCGCTCGCAGTGCTCGTATAGCCCAGCTTCTTCGCATCGTATTCGCGGTTGCCCACATAAAAGACGGCGGGCCGTTGCGCGGCGGGCAGCAACAAGTCGTACAGGCTCGGCACCGAACCGTTATGCAGATACGGCGCGGTCGCCCACACCCCAGCCAGTCCGCGCGCCGGATAGACTTTGGCATCTTCGCCCGTTGCCAGCAGATCACGCCAGACAATGGGCGTGCGATTGCCTTCCCATTTTTTCTGTTCGGCGGGCGAGATGTGATTCGCCTTGTAATACGCCTTCTTGATGAGGTCGGTCGCCTTGCCATTTTGTTCGGCAAAGCTGGCCGGCTTGCCGTTGAGCGTGATCGGCGCGTGGAAGTTTTCGGCCTGATTCTTGTCAGTGCCGATTTCCTGCAACGAGAAGAGTTGGAAGTTGCGGAAGCCGTCGGGTGTCGTCTCCCACTTGTCGTGGCAACTCGCGCAGTTTTGTTCGTAGAGCGGTTTGCCGCGCGCGGCCAGCGTCTCGTCAATCTTGCCGAATAATTCAACCGGCCACGCGGGCGGCGTGATTTTGTAAGCCAGCCATTCCAGATCGCGCGTGTTTTCGAGCCGCACGGTCGTCGCGAAAGTCTTCGGATCGAAGCTCGCACCCAAACCCAAGGCCTGGCCGATGTTGCGTTCGACCACTGAATTCGTGTTCGCGTTGTAATGCACCCAGGCCTCCGTTCCCATCCCCCAGATGAACGGATAAGAAACGGGCGCGGTGTTGGGCCGTTTGTTCGCCAGTCCGAAGAACAGGAAGCGCGCGCTGCCAAAGGCATCCACACGCCCGAACCCGCCCGGCGTATCGCGCTTATCCGCGCCCGCCGCCGCCAGCGTCTTGAACATCTTGATGTAGGAACGAAACAGCGCCACGTTGGTTTTTAGATCGCGCAGGAACTGACGCAGCAGGCCCTTCTTCTTTTCGCCCTGCACGTCGCCCAACGGACTGCCCGCGCCCGCTGGTTTGCCGTAAAGCGCGTTGACATCTTTTTCGAGCGTGCCGCGCAAATCCTTTTCCGATTCGGCCACCGGGTCTGACGCCGTGCCGTAATCCTTCTCCGCCTTTTCGATCTCGGCTTTGAGCGTGGCTTGAATCTTTTCAGCCAGCGCCTTCTCCAACTCGCCTTTCGCCGTCATCGTTTTGAGATCGCTGAAAGCGCCTAGCACCTTGCGCGTGCCGTCGCCGAACTTGTAGCCGCGCTTTTCGCCCGCCTTGCCATTCGCGCCCGCCGGCGCCGCCGAGACGGTATCGTCCCCACGTTCCTTGTCAGCCAGGTAGCGTTTGACGAAGGCCCAGAGCTTCTCCGGGTCTTTGATCGTCGCCTTGGTCGAGTCGGCGATGTCGGTATAAAACATCGTGATGTCGAACAGGTTGGACGCGCCATCCACGCGCAACGCGCGTCCCCGCTGCGTCAATTGCCCCACGTGACAGGCCGCGCAGTTGACGCCAATCATCGGCACCTTGCCCACACCGAGCCGCTCGCCCACCGTGATGCCCACTGGCAAGCCGTAAGGATTGTCGGCGCTCTTCTCGTCCGCCATCAGGCCGAAGCGCGCCAGGTTTTCGAGAAAAGGTTTCTGGGTCTGATCGCTGATCAACGCCTTGGCCCAGGCGTAAGGATAAAGCTCGCTGCCTTCGGCTAGGTGATAAAACTTCTGCCGTTCGGCGGTGGACAGACCGTTGCTGCCCAACACCGCCCCGGTGGCTGGCATTGGGGCAGCAGGTTCGTTGGGTTTCGGCGGATTGTTGCAGCCGGCAAAGAGCAGGCTGACGCTGAAAAACAAACAGGCCATCATCAGAGTCTTCATGCGTTCTCCTTTGTTACTGGTAGGCTGCGCGGCGGTGGCGGACAGCAATGATGTCCACCCGTTTGCGCGGGTCATTGAGGGCGTAAATCACACGGTAGTCGCCGACGCGAATGCGCCATAGATTCTCTTCCCCTGTCAGTTTGAGGCAGCCGGGCGGACGCGGCTCTTTTGCCAAGGCTTCGATGCGCACAAAGATGCGCTTTACCAGCGCCGCTTCCAAGGCCTCCAGTTCCTTCCGGGCCGAGCGTGCAAAGGTGACCGTATAGTCAGCCATCCAGCTTCCCTAACTTGATGAGCCTTTGCCGTACCGCGTCCAGCGTTTCGCGCGGCTCTTTTTCGCGCTGGCGGGCCAGCAAGCTGTCATAAAAGTCTTCCCACAACCTGCCGTGCCTTTTCAGGTCAATCAGGACGGCAACCTTTTGCCCCCGTTCATCGGATACGAACTTAATCCCGCTCATCAGGTGTTTCCTCTAAAATCAACACAATGCCAATCATCCCAGCACATCGTCAAAGGCTTCGCCGCGTTCCCCTGCCGCCACGGCCTGCCGTTGCCGCCGTAATCTGGCTTGTAGGGTCTTATTAACCGCCAACCCTTCGTCGGGCTCACCGAATAACTCAACCAGCTTCTGTTCAATGACTGTCCCGATCAATTCTTTCAATTCTTCGGTCGTGAGTTGTGCAACTTTAGTCGGCATAACTTCTGTCTTTCGCCTTGGCAAGCGCCACAAAGAACAAACGGCCCGCAACGCTGATTGGTCACAGGCCGTCCAACTTCTGCGAGCGCCGCGCTCAGCCTTGATGTTCAGGATGCGTGCACCCCTTGAACTCTTTCAAGTACGTGTTGCCCTTGTATTGCAACTCATCATGAATGCCGATCTTCGACGTGTAATAGCCGTCAATCGTCATCCCCTTGATCGCGCGGAAAAATTTCTCTTCCAGCGTCACGGGCTTCATCTCATTCTTGCTGATCTCGGTCAGGATGGCGATCTGCTGGTCTTTGCTGGCCTTGTTGTAAGGCGCGCTGTTTTTGGACTGGCTCAGCGTGTCCATTGCCGCGAGGCCCTCCGTCCAGAGCTTCTTGGTTTCAGCATTTGATTCGCCGATCATCAGGTCAATGAATTGCGGAACCTCAGCGGCAAGCGCGCCCTTGGAATGTTCATCGGTCGGGATGATGTGTTCCGAGATCGTCGCAATCAGCGCTATCTGGTCGGCCTTGAAAAACTTCGGCGCGGTAGCAGTCTTTGCCTGCACGCCGGGCGCGCCGTGTTTGCTATGGTCGTGCTCATCGGCCAGCACGCGCTGCCCCAGGATCGGCAAGCTGGCCCCAATCGCCAAGCCTTTTAGCGCCTCGCGGCGCGTCACATTGGTGTTCTGCTCTGACATCGTCGAATGCCTCCTTCAGTAAACGTACCGTAGGTTGTCCAACCTGCGGGTGCTCTGTTTAGGAATTGCTCAATGATCCCCAGACGGTTCGCGGTTGAAGCCTCCGCAGGTTAGACAACCTACGGTACAGTGTTCGCAATCCGCCATTGAGTTTAGGGTTTCTCTTTCTTCTCGCCTTCGGCCTCTTTGTACTCGGTCAGCCATTCGGGATCAACCGCGTCGGCTTTGCGTTTGTCCTTTTCAGCGATCAGCCATTGGCCGCGCTTGTTCCAACCTTCGCCACCTTCAGGCTTTTCGTGGCAGAAGGTGCAATCCTTGGCGCCGAATTTTTGGGCTTTGCGCAAGAAGGGCGGATAGGCCTTGGCGCTGAACGCCGAACCGATGCCCGTAATTAAAATAGCGACTGCGAGAGCGAGTTTGATTTGCTGCTTCATTGCTAAGTTTTGTTCCCCTTTCAAGAAACCACTGAAACTGATCTTTATTCACCCGCGGCATCCTCTCGAACAAAGATACGGCGGAACAATTGTCTGCGCCCCGGATCATCCGGCGCCAACAAGACGCGCCCGAAACATTGCTGTGCGACACGCTGCAAATCGCCGAGCCAGTCGGCTTCGATCCAATAATGCCGCCCGGTTTGCCGCGCCAGCTTGCGTTCGGGGAATTGATATTCCCACTCGACGAAAATGGCGTTCAACCAAAATGAATTGCGGCCGCTGATCTCGACTCTGATTTGCGCCATGCGCTTACTTACAGCTTGCGAACGAATCCGATTTATCCAAATCTTCTTGGGAAGCGCCGCAGCAACCGCGTGCTGAATCACTCTTTTGCGCTCAGCGCGTCTCAAAGGGGTTGTTGGTTGCCACGAGTGCGCGCATCTTAATCGCGTCTACAGACGGATGCAAGCAAGCGGCCGGCTCACACCTTATGGTTTGCCAACTCATCCTTTGCCTCAACCTAAATTCCGCATTTGTGCCTTGCGTGAAACACGGTTTCAGGCGATAATCTGCGCCGTAAGTCGTTCCCGGCTTCGCAAGTTTCCTTAACGTTCCAGCGATTTTCACAATCGCCACGCATACTCAGGAGCAGTTCCGTGACCGCCGATCTTGCAGCAGCGTTTCAAACTCAGGACAGCGCAATTCACACGGCTTTTTTGCCTGCGTTGCCCCCGACGGCCTACGACCAGCCGCCGGATGAAAGCCCCGTCAAAGTCGGCTTCGCCTCGCCCGCCGAGAGCACGACACAGGCGCGGCTGAACCTGCACGATCATCTGGTGCGCCATCCGCTCGCCACCTTTTTCGTGCGCCACGGCGGCGACGCGATGCGCGACGCGTTGCTCTACGACGGCACGCTGCTCGTGGTTGACCGCGCCGAAGCGGTTTACCCCGGCAACCTCGTGCTCGCGGTCGTCAACGGCGAATTCCACGTGCGGCGCTTGGAGAACAATCAAGGCGCTGTCCGCCTGTGCGCCGCGCATCCCGCTTACCCCGACATCGAACTGACGCCGGATGACCAATGGGAAATTTGGGGGCGCGTGATTTATTCGATAAACCAACACTGACGGCTAAATTGGAAAGGAGAATGAAATGAACAAACCGACCATCAACCTGAAAAAGCTGAGCCAATCCGTCCAGCAAAAGCTCAATGGCAGCGGCGAAGCGGCCCGCGACGCCAAGCTGGTCTTGCGCGCCGCCGCCCGCCAAATCGGCATCGGCGCGTCAACCCTCTGGCGCATCGCCACCGGCGAGCACACGCCCAGCGTCAAGACCCTGGTGCAAATCTGTGATTGGCTGCAAACCGGCACGGATGAATTTCTGACGCAGCAACGCGACGCACTCAACCTGCCGGGGCTGCCCTTCTTCGGCCCGGTGAATGCCGGTCACCCCGCGCCAGCTTTTGATGACGCCGCTGAATGGCTGCCCTTGCAACAAGAGGTGACGCGCCACCCGGCGCAAAGTTTTTGCGTGCGCGCCAACGGCAATTCGATGATCGAAGCCGGCATTTTTGACCGCGACCTGCTGATCGTCGATCGTGCCGAAGAGACACGCCACGGCCATGTCGTCGTCGTTTCGATCAACGAAAAATTTCTGGTGAAGCGGCTCGACAAATCCAAAGCTACGCCGGTCTTCCGTTCCGCCAATTCGAACTATCCCGACTTCGCGCCCAGCCCCGGCGACGATGTCATCATCTGGGGCCGCGTCGTGCATTCGATCCGGCAACACTGACATCAGTAAAACCACGGGGGACACGGGCGCACGGGGGGCAGAAAAGCTTCTTGGGAATTTTGATGAGATGAGTTTTGTTCTTGGCCCGCTCGCAACACCCCCGTGCGCCCGTGTCCCTGTGGTTTTTACTGACTGCCAAGCTATGATTTCCGCCATCGCCCTCGTTGACGCCAACAACTTCTACGTCTCCTGCGAACGCCTCTTCCGCCCCGATTTGCGCGCACGGCCCGTCGTCGTCCTGTCCAACAACGACGGCTGCATCGTCTCGCGCAGCAATGAAGCCAAGGCCCTCGGCATTCGCATGGCCGAACCCGCCTTCAAAGCCCGCGACTTGCTTGAACTGCATAACGTCGTAGTCTTTTCCAGCAACTACGCGCTCTACGGCGATCTGTCGCGGCGCATGTTCGCCATCCTCAAAGAGTATTCGCCCGTGGCCGAGTATTACTCGATTGACGAAGCCTTTATCGAATTGCAGGCCAGCGATGAAGCCGAGCTTGAACAAATTGGCCGCCGCATCCGCGCGCGCGTCCAGCGCGACATCGGCATCCCCGTTTCCATCGGCATCGCCGCGACCAAAACGCTTGCCAAAGTCGCCGCGCACCACGCCAAACAATCCGCCAAAACACGCGGCGTGCTCAATCTTTTCAATTCACCGCATCTCGATCTGGCGCTCGAACGCATGCCGATTGATGAAATCTGGGGCCTGGGCCGCAAGCTGAGCCAGCGCCTGCTGGGGCGCGGCTTCGTCAACGCCAAGCGCTTGCGCGATGGCAATGACGACGATTTGAAGCGCGTGCTGAACATCGTTGGCATGCGCACCGTCTTTGAATTGCGCGGCATCCCCTGTTCGGCCATCGAAGCTGGCGGACGCCCGCGCAAAATGATTATCGTCTCGCGCTCTTTCGGTCAAGCCATTTATGATTACGACAACCTGGCCGCCGCCGTGACCTACCACACCATCCGCGCCGCCGAAAAGCTGCGCCGGGGCGGCCAGGTCGCGGGCCA
>JAYUCP010000538.1:0-21435 GCA_043740245.1 Acidobacteriota bacterium
GGTCTGAACACGGTTACGGCGCAAAGTAACCGGATAGATCAATCACTAACTCCGTCGTGGCTTGCGAGAACATTTTGAACGCGCCATCCCCACTACCTAGCCCGACGATGAAATGCCGGTTGACCACATCGTTCGTGTTGTAATTCGAAGTCGCCGCTGTCGGTTGCGACGCGCCGCTCGGCCACAGCGTCAGGTAACCGCCGCTCACCGGAAACACCACCGTCGCATTGCCCACCACCGCCAACGCTGCTGCTGGAATCGTCAAACTGTCACAGAGGCCGCGCGCCACTTGCGTATAAACCTGTCCGCCATTCAACGGCGCGCCCGGTTTGAAGCAGCCCACCGGTTGGTTGCGCGTTTCGAGCAAGCGCACCGGGTGCGCCAGCGGCGTGAACAACAAGCCCGCGCCGTTCGCGTCCACGGCCTCGGGGCTGTAATAGCCGAGCACATCCACCACCAGATGCGTCGTTTGCGTGGTGAAGATTTTGAATTGCCCGGCGGGCGAAAGGCCTACGGTAAACGGCCCGTTGACGATTTGGTTGGTGGTGTAATTCGAACTCGCCACCAGCGGCGCCGTCGCCACATCCGCCGGATAGAGCGTCAAGTAACCAATGCCCGCCGGACTGACCGTCGTCGCATTGCCCACCACCGAACGCGCCGCCGCCGGAATGCCCGTGCAAGCCGTCGTCGCCGTTTGCAATGAATCCGCCCCGCCCACTAGCGGTACGCCCGGTCTGATGCAACCGACGGGCTGCCCAGGGCGGGTTTCGAGCAAGCGCACCGGCGCGGGCAGCGGATGGAAGAACAAACCGCCGGTGCCAGGCGGCGCGTAATAGCCGGTCACGTCCACCACGACGTGGGTGGTCGAGGAGGCAAAGATGTTGAACTTGCCATCGCTGCCGCCCAGGCCCACCGTGAAGACGTTGTTGATCACGCTATTCGGGTCGTAGTTGGTGCTGGCGACGGTGGGCTGCGCGGCGCCGCTGGGATAGAGCGTCAGGAAGCCGCCGACTGCGGGCACCACGGTGGTGACGTTGCCCGTGAGGGCCTGTGCATTGGCGGGGATGGTGCAGATGCCGCGCCCTGTTTGCAGCACCGTGCCGCCAGTCCCAATCGGCTGGCTGCCATTGACGGTGCAAGCATTCGGACTGACCGCGTTGCCGCGCGTGTCGAGCAGCCGCACGGGCGCCGCCAGCGCATAAAACTGCAAGCCGCTGATAATGACCGTGTAAAACCGCAGATCCAGGCAGTTGCTTGCGTCAGTGACTATGATCGTGAAGTTGAAGGTGCCGGACGTGGTCGGGCTGCCGGAGAGTTGGCCGGTGGTCGCATTCAAGCTCAAGCCAACTGGTAACGAGCCGCTAAAGTTCCACGTCACCGTGCCAGTGGCGCCCGTCGCCGTGAACGTTTGATTGTAGGGTGTGCCGATGACGCCGTTGGGCAGCGTTGCGGGATTGATGGTGATGGGCTGGCACCCGATGTCCAGAACATAGGTGCGCGTGCCCTTGCAACCGCTGAAGTCGGTGGCTTCGATTGTGAGATTGACGTTGAAGCGCGCGGTCGGGGTGCCGGAAAGCAACCCGCTCGCGCTCAGCGTCAAGCCCGGCGGCACGGAGCCGGCAAGGACCTGGAAGGTGAAGGGCTCAAGGCCGCCCGCCGCCGTCAACTGGGTGGCCGGGTATGGCACGCCGACCGTGCCGGTGGGCAGCGTGTTGGGCGCGAATGTGAGCGTGCCACAAGTCCGGTCAATGGACTTGAGATACTGCACCAGATTCGTGCGGTCGGTCGCATTGGTGACGAAGTGGTGCCGCGTGCCGCCGTTGCCGTCCTGCGAGCCGTCGAGCACTTGATCTAGCGTCTGCGCGAGACCGTTGTAGTAATAAGGCCCCGTCTCGTGCAGGCTCAATAACGACGGGATGTTGAAGCCGTTCGCGCCGAGCGGGTTGATCGCTTGCGAGATGTCGGCGCCGTTGAAGCGGATTTCGTTCGTCCGCCCGCCGGCGAGCGTGAAGGTGCCCACGTTGAGCAGTACGCCGGGGAACTGCGGCGGCGTGCCGGCTGCCTGTGTGTTTGGTTGCGTGGCCGTGTGACGTAGCTCGGCGCCGATCACGCGTTCATTGCCCAGCCCGATCACATTATCCGCCGAGGGTGGGGTGGGGTAATCCACGGTTGAGCGCGTGAACTTGGGGCCCCCGTGACAAGTGGCGCAACTGAAGCCGGCCTGCACCAAGCCCACCTGCTCGAACAATTGTTTGCCGATCACTGCCCCCGCGTCATTCGCGCTGACGGGCGGCCGGGCGGTGCGCACTTTGCGGGCCACCCAGACGGCGATGGCGTCCTGGCGCGCGTCGCGGTTCGTGTTGCGGTTGGGCAGGAAGTTGGTCACGCCGGGCGGGGTTGTGACTCCCAGCCCGCGCCGGGCTACCGACAGATTGCCGCGCGTCGTCCAAGTGCCGCTGGGCGTGCCTGCCGGGCCAGCCACCGGGCCATTGTTGGCGATGGTGTATTCGAAGATCGTGGTCTGATCGGCGCCCGTGCCGTCAACGCCTCCGATCACGTATATCTGGTTCGTCGTGAGCGTGCTGCCGCTGCCGAAGCTCGCGCGCGGGGCCGGCAACGAGGTGTGCGGAGTGGCCACCGCCGTGACGGCTTGGGCCAGGTATTCCTCAACCGTGTCGAGCACCGTGCCTGCGGCGTCCTGTCCGCCAATGATAAAGATGCGTGATTGCGCGCCGCGCAGCGCCGTGGCGACGCCGTGGTTGCGCCGCAGCGTGAGGCCCGCCGGGTTGAAGGCCGACCAGGTGCCAGACCCTGCGGGGTCAGCCTGAAAACGTTGCACCGGATTCGGATTGGTCAGCGCGGGCGTGCTTTCGGAGCCGGTGTTGCCTGAGACGGCGTGAATGAGTTGCAGCGGTTCCGCCGTGTTGATGCCGCCGGCGACCGTGATGCCGAACTGCGCAATCGCCGTCGGCATCCCGGCGACCGTGCGCCACGTGTTCGCGACCGGGTTGTACTCCTCGACGGTGTTGACCGGATTGACGGCGGCGCTGGTGCTGCTATAACCGCCCACCGCGTAAATGCGCAGGCCCTGACTGGTCTTGACGGCGGCGGCGCCCAGCGAATGGCGCGGCGTGAAGCCGGTCGAACTCTTAGGCGTCAGCGTGTTGGTGCGCGGATTGAATTCGAGAATGGCGTTCGCGCCGGTGATGAGCGCGCCCTGACCGGCGCCGGTGCGGCCGCCGATGATATAGACGCGGTCGTCATCCAGCGTGGCGACGCCGAAATCGCGCCGCGCGCCGAGCAGCGCCGGCAAGGCCGCGCCGGCGCTGAGATCGTTGGTGGTGCTGACGGCGAAAGTGGCTTGCTGGAACTGCTCAACCAGCGTGGTGTCGGTGGGCGTGCCGCCAGCGGCGCCGCCGATGGCGAGGAAGAGCCGGTCGTCGTCAATCAGGCCGCGCCCGCCAAAGACGCCGCGCGTGTTGAGTTCGAAATCGTGGTTCTCGTCGCGCACCGCGCTCCAATTCAGGAGGCGCTGGTCGCTCAGGTTTTGCTTGTTGAACGTGCCGTCGAGCGGAATCGTCTGGCGCGGGCCGGCGTCGAACATCCAGGTGACGTTGTCGGAGCGGCCGTGCGGGTGACAGACGATACAGCCGCCCCAGCTCTCGCTCGACATACGATCCTGCGGGCCGCGGCCCGTGTAGAACAACTCGCCTCCCAGCAGGGCCGTGGCTTCAATCGAACCCGGCGTCGGCAAAGCCGTTGATGACGCGGTGCCGATGACGGTTGGGGTGGGGTTGCTGATGTCTATGACGCTGATCGAGCGGCTGATGAAATTGGCGACGTAGGCCCGCGTGCCGACGTTGTTGATCGTGATCCCGCGCGGGGCCTTGCCCGGAATTTGCGCGCCGGTCGTGCTCTGCAAATCAACTCGCACGATCTGACTCGGCCCGGCCCCCAGTGGCGCGCCAATCGTCGGAATGCCGCCACCATCAATTGTCACGCGCGTGACGAGATCCGAATTCTGTATGACGGCCCAGGCATCGGAGCCATCGGGCCGCCAAGCCATGGCGACCGGGTTGGTCATAAAAATTTTGGGCGCGGGCGTGGTGCTGAGATTGATGCCCTGATTCAGATTGAGCGGAGCCGTGCGCCGCAGGTTGGGGTCGGTCTGGGCGGCCGTGACTTCAGCGCGCGCGCCGGTGTTGAAGACCGAGACCAGCCCTTGCGCCATTTGATTGAAGCGCAACGGGCCATTCGGCGAGGCGCCCGTGCTCACGACGTAAGCCAGCGGCTGGCTGGGATGCAGCGCGATGGCCGCCAACTGATTGGGAAAAGCCCCGGTCGGCGTCGTGAACGCTGTTTGCGGATTGATTGAGGCAACCGCCGGCATCTGGCCCGGCCCCGGCGCCAGCTTGCCGTTGGAATTGAACCCCGTGTTGGCCTGCGGCCCCAGGATGACCGGCCCCAGCACCGTGTTGGTCGCTGCCGAGATGGCGACGACGCGCCCCTCGCGCTGATCGTCCTGGCCCTCGTCTACCGCAGTCTTCCCAGTGCGCAACTGGCCGTAGAAGAGCGCGACGAAGATGGTCTCGTCGGTGTCGCTGCCGTCGCCATTGTTCGTGATCGCAATCGCGCGGGGCGCCGTTCCGAAGGAACTTAAATCTATGGTGGTCACGAACGTCGGTGGCAGGCTGGTCGCATTGAAGACCATCAGATTGTTCGAGGCCGAATTGGCGACGTAGAGCCGCGTGCCATTCGGCGAGACCGCGAGCGCCTGCGGCTCAGCCCCGACATTGAAGGTGCTGAGCACGGCAAAGTTGCCGAAATTGATGACCGAGACAGTTCCGTCAGCCGCATTGGCGACGTAGGCCTTGGCGAAATTGGGCTGATTGGCGACGCTGAGCGGATCGCGCCCGACGGCGACTTCGGCCAGTTTGGTCGGCGGCGTGACGCTGGCATTGAAGACCGAGACCGAATTTGCCTCCGGGTTCACGTTAAACAGCAGTTGGTTGTCAGTCGAAAGCGCAATCGAGCTTGACTGGGAAGGGCCTTGGGCCGTCACCAGTGGCTTCGCCAAAGCACTGCCCCAGGCAAACAGGTGGGCCATCGGGGTTTGCCACTGCGCCTGGCTGATGAAGGCGCAGCCGAGCAAGCAGATGCCGATGAGTGAAAGCATGACGCCGCGCCGATTACGAGCGCGGTGTGCTGCACGGAAGTTGAGTCGGAAAGTATGTGGGTTTTTCATAGACAGTCTCGCTTCTCTAGCGGGCGCATAAGCGCCCGGGGTTCGGGCAGAATTCGATGAAATCTGTGGGTTGCAGTGGGCTACAGTCACTGTGCCGCGGGTCAAACACCAGCACGGCGCCGTCACTGCGTGATAGACCCTACTCCACAAAAGGGCTGAGGTCATTAGTGCGGTGTGAAATTTTTTTGAAATTTTTTTGAAAGAGTTCACAAGCTGGCTAAATCGAGCGACTCAATGTCCGGATGCTGTGCAAAACGCGCGCAGCGTGTCAGTAGCCCGACCGTGAGGGAGGGCTGGTAGCGCAATCAAGCGCCCTCCCTCACGGTCAGGCTACTGACACCCACGAACGCTCACGGCGCAAAGTAACCGGACAAATCAATTACCAAATCCGTCCTGGCCGACGAGAACATTTTGAACGCGCCGTCCGCATTGCCCAGACCCACGATGAAGTGCCGGTTGCCGACGTCGCCGGTGCTGTAATTCGAAGTCGCCACCGTCGGTTGCAGCGCGCCGCTCGGCCACAGCGTCAGGTAGCCGCCGCTCAGCGGAGAAACCACCGTTGCATTGCCGACCACCGCCAACGCCGCCGCCGGAATCGTCAAACTGTCGCAAACGCCGCGCGCCGTTTGCGTGTAAACCTGATTGCCGTTGAGCGGCGCATTCGGTTTGAAACAGCCCGTCAGGTTCGCGGGCGTGGCGCGCGTTTCCAGCAAGCGCACCGGATGTGCCAGCGGCGTGAAGAGCAAGCCCACGCCATTCGCATCGGTTACTTCGGTGCTGTAATAGCCCAGCACGTCTACGACCAGATCGGTTGTCGCCGTCGTGAACAGCTTGAACTGTCCCGCCACCGATAAACCAACAGTGAATGGGCCGTTGACGATTTGCCCCGCGTTGTAATTCGACGAAGCCACCAGCGGGCGCGCGGCATCCGCCGGAAAGAGCGTCAGGTAACCGCCGCTCTGTGGCCCCACCGTCGTCGCATTGCCGACGATGGCGCGGGCGGCGGCGGGAATGCCTACGCAGGCAACGCCCGTGACTTGCTGTGTAGTATCCACGCCGCCCGGCAAGGGCGTGCCCGGCTTGAAGCAACCGACCGGCTGTCCCGCGCGCGTTTCGAGCAAGCGCACCGGACTCGGCAATGGGTGGAAGTACAGGCCACCCGTATTCGGCGGCGCGTAATAACCCGTCACGTCCACGACCACGTGTGTCGTGCTTTGCGCAAAGATATTGAACGAGCCATCTCCCGCGCCCAACCCGACCGTGAAGACGTTGTTGACGATCTCGTTGACGCCGTAATTCGTACTCGCCACGGTCGGCTGCGTCGCGCCGCTGGGGAACAGGGTCAGGTAACCGCCGCCCGAATTGACGGTCGTGACGTTGCCGGTGAGGGCTTGGGCGTTCGCCGGAATGCCGCAGAAATTGCGTGCAAAAATCAATCGCACCGTGCCGCCCACAATTGGCACATTCGGCTGGAAGCAGGCATTCGGACTCGTGCCGATGCGCGTATCAAGTAGCCGCAACGGTGCGGGCAGCGGATAGAACATCAGTCCATTGCTGCTGATGATGACGGTGTACGCGCGCGTCCCAGTGCAACCCGTGTTGTCGGTGGCCGTCACCGTGAACGTGTAAGTGCCCGCCGCTGTTGGCGTCCCAGTCAAACCGCCCCCACTGGCCAAGGTCAACCCGCCTGGCAAACTGCCTGTCGTCACGGCAAAGGTGTATGGTGGAGCGCCACCCGTCGCCGTCAGCGTCTGACTATACGCCGTGCCTTGGAAACCATTCGCCAGCGCTGCCGGATTGAGGGTGATTGTGCCGCAGGCGGGATTGAGCGCCAGCGTATAAGCGCGTTCGCCGAAACAATTGTTGGCGTCAGTCGCGCGGATGGTAAAGCTGAAGGGGCCAAACACGCTCGGCGTGCCGGATAAGAGGCCGCCTGCGGCGAGCGTCAACCCGGCAGGCAAAGCGCCCGCGCTTAGGCTGAAGTTCACCGTGTCTGTACCGCCCGTTTGCGTGAAGGTTTGGCTATACGCCGTTCCTGCACGCCCTATCGGCAATGCTGGATTGGCTGGATTGACGGTGATCATCTGGCAATTGATAGTCAGCGTATAACTTTGCGTGCCCATGCAACCATTCGTACCGGTCGCCTGGATCGTTATCGGGAAGCCCCCGCTGGTGTTTGGTGTGCCGGTGAGCGCGCCTGTGCTGCTGAGCGTTAACCCATTCGGCAAGGTTCCCTGCATAACGGCGAAGCTGTACGTCCCTGCCGGTGTGGCTGAAAGCGTCTGGCTATAGGCCGCTCCGATGGTACCGCTCGGCAAGGTTATCGGAGAGAGCGTGATCGTTAGGCAGTTGATGACCAAAGTGTAGTTGCTACTGACAGAACAACCATTGGCATCTGTTCCGGTTACAACAAGCGGAAAGTTGCCTATTTGCGTTGGGGTTCCGGAGAGTGTTCTACCCACAAAGCTCATTCCATTGGGCAACGTCCCTGCCAAAGCAAAGGTGTAAGGCGGAAAGAAGCCCGTTGAGGAAAAGTTAATTGGTGCATAAGCCACATTGAGGGTACCAGGAGGTAAGCTTGCAGGCGTAATTGAAAAGACCGTGCAATTGATAACTAGGGTGTAATTGCGCGTGCCCATACAGCCGCGCACATCGGTCGCTTTGACCGTGATTGGGAAATTCCCGCTTTGTGTTGGTGTACCAGAAAACGTGCCGAATGAAGAAAATGACATTCCTGTGGGCAAAATTCCGGCACTCAGACTAAACGTGTAGGGTGCCGTGCCGCCCGTCACGGTCAACGTTTCCAACCCATAGCTAGATCCAATAGTGCCAGCTCGGATCGTTGTTTGGTCGAAATTGATAACGGGGCAAGTAATTGCCAGCGTAAAAGCGCGCGTGCCGACACACCCGCTGGCATCAGTTGCTTTTATAGTGATTGAGAAATTGCCCGGTTGAAGTGGCGTGCCAGACAACGTTCCATTGCTCAAGTTGAGCCCTGTTGGCAATGTGCCTAACACCATAAAAGCATATGGTGCAGTTCCCCCCGTGGCGGTAAAGGCTGTGGCGGGATAGGGTGAGCTGACCAAGCCGGATGGGACTGTTTCCGGGTTAACGATGATCGTTGGACAAATAATCGAAAGCGTATAGATGCGGCTGCCGAGGCACCCATTGGCACTGACCGCAATTACGCCAAAGGAAAAAGCGCCAAGCGTGGTTGGCGTGCCTGAAAGTATCCCTCCGGAGGTTAAGGTGAGCCCTGGCGGAAGCGCGCCACCCGCTTGGGCGAAAATGTATGGCGCGCTTCCCCCTTGGGCACCCAGCGCTTGGTTATAAGCATTGTTTATTACCCCGCTTGACAAGGTGACGGGCAACACCGTCACTGCCGCGCAGATGGGGGCAAGCGTGACATTTACAATTGTCGTGCGACCAATGTTGCCAACCTGCCCTGGAAGCGTTTGGGTGACGTAATTTGGGGCGCTGATTTCCACGTCATAAGTTCCCGGTGGCAGGTTGAAGATTGAATAGTCACCCTCGGCGTTGGTTGTCGCGATACCTTTCTCTACACCATTTTGCTTGGCGCGGACGAGTGCTCCGACGACTGGCACCAGGCCATCGCTCAGGTGACCGGCAACTTTCGCGCCCGGCTCGACAAGGGCCACGCTGTTCATACTATAGGCGAGGTAGGGAACTGAATGAGGGGTTATGGCGAGGGTCGAGGTGTTAATCACCGTGAAAGTGGAAACTCCTGAGCTGTTAGACCTGGTAACCCAAGCTTCGCTCCCATCCGGCAGAATTCCGATACCTATGCCGCCGGAATGGTTAAAGCCAGTTATCGTGTTGGTAACCGTGTTTGTACCGGTTTTAATGATGGAAACACTATTACTCCCGCGATTTGTCACGTAAACATCTTTGCCATCTGGAGTGATCGCCAGCCAATGTGGTAGTGAGCCTACTGTGACTGTAGCGATTACAGTGTTTGAATTTAGGTCTATAACCGAAATCGTGTTGGTACCCGAGTTGGAGACATAGGCCCGGGTTCCGCTAGGGTTGATAACAACGCCCCAGGGATTGACGCCTACCGGGATTGTGCCGGTAACCGTGTTCGATGCCGTATTGATAACTGATACCGTGTGGCTGTCTTTGTTGGCCACGTAAAGTTTCGTGCCATCAGGTGTTATTGCTGCGCCCCACGGTTTAAGGCCAACCGGCACGCTGGTAATGAGAGAATAGTTCACCCCGTTGATCACACCGACATTGGTGGAGTCGGAATTGGTTACGTAGATACGGTTGTTATCAGGGGAAACTACAACAGCGATTGGAGAACCTCCGCCTGAGTTAAAAGATGCAATGTCTGTTTCCCCTGCGGTGCCGTCGAACCCGCCCATACCCGCATGAATATCTACGCCATCACCCGCCGTTATAGTCTCATAGGGGGTATATAGTCGCCCTCCGCCCGGACGAACTGCCATGACACGGTCATATAAGAAGCGTGAGTTAAAGGTATGCGTCCTATCTACTACCATCTTGCTTACGGGATCCACTGAAAAGATAACGCCGCCAGGCTCGCTACTACCTAAATAAACTGGCGGTCGTGTCATAAACTCAGTGTCCTGAATCACCGTAATCGTGCTGGAAATCGCATAGACACGTTTACGAGACTGATCAATGGTGAAGTCCAAATTACCAAAAGGGAGCGGGAACACTTCGAGCAACTGAGTTGCGTCATCCAAAACGGCAACAAGCCCGCTGCCATTGTTACCCCCATAGAAAACATGATTGGTGGCGTAGCAAACCGCAACTGCAGCCATACCGCTTCGCATTGGTAGATTGAAAAAGGCGTCGGATGCCCCTTCGAAGATGGTGGATATTGGGTCTGGGAAAGAATTCGTATACATCCGATTGCCTGTCGGGTTATACGTAAACCCCAAATTGACATTATCTGCAAAAATAGAAGTAATTGAGCCATTACTGCGATTGAAAATCTTGAACGGATCGCCAAAGTGGCCAACAGAAAAATACACTTTATTATTCAGCCAATTTACGCCGATTTCCCCTCCTAAAGCAGGGATGATTGTCTGTTGCAGCGTGGAGCCATTTACAATGACTAATTCGTTATTGGAAAACTCTGAAAATCTTGAAATAAAAACCTCATGAGTGATGGGATTGACAGCAATATCGTCAGAGTCGTTTAGGGCGCTGAGGTTTGGAACTGTGGTTTCTGTATCGTTGGACACGTCAATTTGGGTCAATTCGCTGGTAAAAGCGTATATTTTCCCAAGGGAATGGTCTTGCTTTAACTTGAAAGGGTCAGCAAAAATGCTATTTGAGTAGGTTCGGCTGAGATAGCGCACGAATGTCCCCGTTATGACATTTACGACCGCTATCTTATTGGTCGGGTGACCCAACAGTAAATATAGTTTGCCGCTGGCCTGATGAAGCTCCATTCCACCTAAATCATCCCCGCCGACGAAGACGGACCCCAACTGCGCAAAAGTAGTGCCATCGTAGAAGAACACGGTGTCAGTTCCGCCATCGTAGGCGCAGACTTTGTTGCCAGCTTCGTAAACCCGCGCCCCCTGAAAATAAGTGGGCCCAGTGATTGTTCCAACGATAGTCTGCCCGCACAGCGGAATGGCAAGCATTGTGGTGATGAACAGAGAAATCATCAATTGCAACCAAGCGTAAGTGGCTAACAGCGACTTCACGGAATTAAGTATGCTTTTCACGGCAAACCTCCTAATGGGTGTTTGTTACGATGGGAAGACCGCACGTCTGAACAAACGGGTCCTCCGGCTAGACATCTTGCACTCCTTACATGCGCTATCTGCGTTCAAAATGGAGGGCGTTAAATAACTTTTTTTGAGAGGCTAGCCAGTTTAGCAAGCTGATTCATTGTTGCCAAGCTCACTCCAAAATCAACAGCGGCGTCGCCGAACCGCCGCCCGCCGTCACATTCAACAACGCCGAAGCCGACAGCCGCACGCCCGCGCCGACAACGTCTTCGCCGCCCCAGGTGTACGGATCGAAATCCACATAGCGGTCTTCATACGCGATGCCGTTGCCGGTGAGCGTTGGGAAGCTTTGGCTCAGCACTTCCACGCGTTCCTGCAAGACGAATGAGCCGTCAATCGCGTCGTACAGCGCCCCTTGCCAGCGCGCTTCGTCGCCGTCCCAGCCGAGCACGACGCCTTTGCCGCCGTATTCGCTGTTGGGTTTGAGCACCAATTTTTCGCGGTTGGCGGCGGCGAAATCGAAGAGGTCAATCGGGCGTCCGCGATAGGTGGTCACGCCATCGCGCAGCTTGCGCGTCCAGGGAATGTGGCGGCGCAGGGCTGAAATCTCTGCGACCGAAAACAGGTGTGCCTGGTCAGGATCGTCGAGCAGCGCGAAGGTGGCTTTCTTAAACAGCATCTGCACGCGGAAGGAATTGGCGACGCAGACGGCGCGGTCGCGCGCGGCCCGCACCAGCGGAGTTTGCAGGCCGCAACGCTGGATCAATTCGCCCACGACGACGCGTTTGTATACCAGGTTGATTTTGAAATCGCCCGCACGCAACCAGCCGCCGCGATACTCCAGTTCGCGCGGGTCAACAATGATGGTGGGGTAGCCTTGCTCTTCAAAGTAATCGCGGCAGATTTCAAACTCGGCGTAAGTCGCTGCCTCGTTCCAATCCACGATGGCGATGCGCGGGCGCTCCTGCCAGCCCCATTGCCGGTAGGTGTCGAGCAGCGTTTGCAGCAACTGCGGTTTGAGCGGCACGCGACGCACGGGGAAGCGCTTGCCAAACTCTTTGAGCAATTGCATCTCGCTGAAAATTTCGCCCAGCGTGTCGCCGTAGAGAATGCCGCCGGGGCTGTCGGCGTTGTATTCGACAAAGCTGAAATCGTCGTGTGAATTCTGAAAGGCATCCAACCGCCCGCTGGCATCCGGCGCGCGAAAGCCCGGCTCGATCTGGATGATCTGCTCTTCGTCAGAGGACAAATCCAACTCGGCGCGCAACCGCGCATCGCGCATCAACGCGGCGTACAGCTTTTCAATGGCCGACAGCACCAGCGCCGATTCGCGCCGCATGTATTCGTAATGCCACGCCGTAACGAACAAGGGCCGCAGCACATTGCAAATCGGGCGCTTGCCGAAACTCAGCCGGTGCCGCGCCGTGCCTTCCAGCAAACGCGCCTGGGCATCGTCGGCGAGCGCACCGTTGAGTAGCGCGTGATAGTAATCTGTTGCGTCTGTAAGAATGGGTTGAAGGGATGGTTGGGGCATGCAGGTAAATTCACTCAGCAATCTGATGTCAGGGCACTTTCCCGAAATAGGTATTTTCCGCTGGAAGAAGCTATTTCAAAGTGAGTGTGCATAGATACGCGGATGACGCGGATGCGGCGGATTTTCGCGGATTTTTTCAGAATGGATCCGCGCTAATCCGCCGCATCCGCGTCATCCGCGTACCTATTGTGCGTTCGTTGGCAAAAGTGTCTTGACATCAATTCAGCAATCCAAAGTCTACTGTCTCACCGTTCGTACCGTAAGGCGTCAATCGGATCGAGGCGCGCCGCGCGCCAGGCGGGCCACAGCCCGAAAAACAAGCCCACGCTGACCGACACTACCAACCCGGCAGTGACCGCGCCCGCTGAGATACTCGCCGCCAGGCTCGGCTGAACCCATTGAATCAACAGCGCCAGCGCCACGCCGATCAGGACGCCCGCCACGCCGCCCAACAGCGTCAACATAATGGCTTCGAGCAGAAACTGCCAGAGCACATCGCGCCGCCGCGCGCCCACCGCTTTGCGCAAACCGATCTCGGCTGTCCGTTCGGTCACGCTGACCAGCATGATGTTCATCACGCCGATGCCGCCGATCAGCAAACCGAGCGAAGAGACGCCGATCAACAATACCCAGATACCGCTCGAAGCCTGTGTCCAGATGTCCACCATCTGATTCGACGCGAAGACCGCAAACGTGTCGGGCGCGTTGATGGGAAGGTGACGCCGCCGTCGCAACATTTCACGCGTTTCATTCATCGCCTGCTCGACGGCTTCGGGTGAGGCGGCGAGGCAGAAGAATTGCAGAAACTCTTTTTCACGCTCCGAAAAGTATTTGTCGAAGGCGCCGAAGGGGATGAGGATGAGTTGATTTTCGCTGGGCGCGCCGAAGAACACATCGCGCCGTTCAAGCAAGCCGATCACTTCGTAACTCTGCCCGTCAATGTGCAACATTTTGCCGAGCGGGTCTTCGGCGCTGAAAAGGCCATCGGCGATGGCTTGTCCGATCACCACGACGTTGCGCCGATGGGTTGAATCACTCTGCGTGATGAAGCGGCCCCGCTCAACCAGAAGGCCGGTCGCGTCGGTGAAAAACTGTTCGACGCCACGCATAATCGGCCCCTGCGCCTCTGCGCCTTTGTACCAGACGTGCAGCGGTTCGAACGGCATCTTGGCATAAAACGGACTGAGCACGCGCACCGACGGGCAATTGGCGCGGATGTCTTGCGCGTCCTCGACGGTCAGCGGCGGACGCTTTTTGAGCAGCGCCATAAAATCGGGATTGCCCATATCCGAAAAGCCCATGCGCCCCACGATGAAGCTGCTCGGATTGAGTCGCGTGAGCGCGCGCTTGACCATGCCGTCCAGCCCCTGAATCAACGCCACGACGACGATGACCGTCGCGACGCCCATAATGATGCCTGCCAGCGTGAGCGAAGATTGAAAGCGATGCTGGTTGATCGAATTGAGCGCGAGCGCGAAGGCTTCGCTGAATTCGGTCGTGCGATGGCTGCTGAGCAGCGGTTTGTAACTTTCATGTTTCATCTTGAGTCGCAGCGAAACGAGTTGAAGCCAAAAAATAACTTACTTGTTTCGGCTTCTGGCAGCCGCGTAGCGGCGTTTGAATTTAGCCCGGCGTTTCAACGCCGGGAGAGGTGATCATTGAACATCAGTCGCGTAGCGACGGTTGAAACGTGTTTTGCATTCCGCTCAAGTTTCAACCGTCGCTACGCGACGAAAACGATATTGGCGTCCTTTCCCAGCCCTAAAGGACTGGGCTAAATTCGGGTCGTCGCTACGCGACTGCAATTGCGGCAGCACATTTTTATCACAAACAAATCGTCAGCTTATTTTGGACCAACCCTAAGCTGGATTATTGACGCAACTGTTCAACGCGCGTCATCAACTGCTCGACGCGGCGCGGGTCAACCGTGTTCGCCCAATGCCCATCAGTTTTGAAAAACGAGCCGATGATGAAGCCGTCGGCGGCTGCATAGAAGCTCTCGATGTTCTCGGCCCCGACACCGGAGCCGAGCAGCACCGGCAAACTGCCGTGCGCTTTGGCCTCGGCCACATCGGCAAGCTGCGGCGGCTGGCCCGTGACGTTGCCCGTGACGATCACCGCGTCGCCGCACATGAAAGCCACCGCCTCGGCCATTGCGCCCAGCCCCACATCCGCCGTGATCGCGTGCGCGGCATGCTTCTTTTTCACATCCGCCCAGACTTGCACACGTTCGGCGCCGAGCATTTTGCGGTAACGCAGCAAGCGCGCGGCGGATGATTCGATCAAGCCTTCATCCGCGACGTGGGCAAAAACGTAACCTTCGACGCGGACGAAATCCAAGTCTGCCGTGTGCGCGACGGCCAGTGCTTCGAGATTGGCGGCGGCCAGAATCTGGATGCCGGTGGGCAAGCCGCTCGCACTTTTCACCGCCTGTGCGATCACGGTCATGGCGGCCACAATCTCCGGCCCGACCGCGCCGCGCAAATAGGGCGCATCGTGCATATTCTCGATGCCGATGCCGTCAATGCCGCCGTCACGATACAGTCTGGCTTCACGTTCGGCGCTCGCGACGATTTCGCCGATGCTCTGTGTATGCGCGGGTGTGCCGGGCAACGCGCCGACGTGGATCATGGCAATGACGGGTTTAGCTTTGGGAAAAAGTGAAGTCAGCATTTTATTCATAGCGCAACGCTTCAATGGGTGACATTTGGGCCGCGCGCCGCGCTGGGTAAACCCCGGCTACGACCCCGACCAGCGACGAAACCGCGAAACCGAGCAGTGCCACAAACGGGCGCGAACTGGCTGGCAAAGCTGTCAACCAGGCGATCAGCCGCGCGACCAGCAAGCCCGTTGACGTGCCCACCAGCCCGCCGAACAGACAGAGCAAAACCGTCTCAGCCAAAAATTGCCGCAGCACGTCGCGTTGGCGCGCGCCCAGCGCCTTGCGCAAACCGATCTCGCGCGTCCGTTCGCGCACGCTGACCAGCATGATGTTGGTTACGCCCAAGCCGCCCACTGTCAGCGCAATGCCCGAAATCAAAATCGTCACCAGATAGAAACCGCCGATCACCGCTTGATAAATCGCCAGCGCCGAATCGGAAGTGATGATGAAGAAAGTGTCTTCCTGCTCGAAGAGCAAACCGCGCTGTTTGCGCATCAACCCGCGCACTTCGTCAATGGCCGAAGCCGCGTTCGTCGCCGCGCGTTGTTGGCAATAGATCGTCACCGGCTGATGCGCGCCAAAGCGATGCAGCATGGTCGAGAGCGGCACGACGATGAACCGATCCTGCGAACGCCCAAACAGCGCGCCGCGCCGCGCCATCACGCCAATCACCGTGAAGGGTTTGCCCAGCACGCTCAACTCAGCCCCCAGCGGATTGCTGTCGCCAAACAGATCATCCACGATGTCGGCCCCCAACAAGCAAACAGACACGTGCCCGCTCTCTTCGGCAGCGGTATAAAAGCGCCCCTGCTCAACTTCGATCCGCTCAATATCAAACAGGCTGGCCGTCAACCCGCGCAACTGCACGCTGCCGGTCGTCGTGCCGCGATATTTCAAGCGGCCCGCGAAACTCGCCTCGCCACCGACCGTCGCGCATTCGCGCGCGCTGTCGCGCACGGCGGCGTAATCTTCATACTCGATGCGCTTCCACTTCGAAGCTTTGATGAAATCGTTGACGTTGAGCAGGCTGGCCGGGAGTTGCGAAACTTGAAAGACATCGGGTTGCAAGGTGACCAGCTTATCAGTGATATAGCCGCTCGCCCCATCAATCAACGCGACAATCGCCACCAGTGCGCTGATGCCGACCACGATGCCCAGCACCGCCAGCGCCGAACGCAGCTTGTTGGCGAGCAACGCTCTGATTGCACTGGCAAGAATTTCGCTTCGATTCATGTCGGTCTGTCGTGCGGTGAACCGCGTGGTTTGTGTGTTTGGCGCAACCCCGGCGCTGCCGTATATTACCACCCCGCTTCGTGGGCGCAATATGAGGGGATGGGAGTCATGGGAGGGATGGGAGTCATAGGAGCAAGCGCGGCACTCCCATGACTCCCATCCCTCCCATGACTCCCATCCCCTGCCCAGATCGTACTTTTTTCAAGGAGACTTTATTCGTGGCTATCCGTAACGCAGTCGTTCCCGTCGCCGGGTTGGGCACGCGCCTGTTGCCCGCGACCAAATCGCAGCCCAAAGAGATGCTGCCCGTCGGCAAGAAACCCATCGTCCAATACGTCGTCGAAGAGTTGCACGAAGCCGGCCTCGAACGGCTGCTCTTCGTCACCGGGCGGGGCAAACATTCCATCGAAGATCATTTCGACGAAGACCATCAACTCATCCGCGCGCTGCGCGAGACGGGCAAGGAAGAGTTGTTGCAGGAACTGGCCTACGAACGGCTGGGCGTGCATTACCTCTACACGCGGCAGAAACAGCAGAAGGGCCTGGGCGACGCGATCCTCTGCGCCGAACATTTCGCGGGCACAGAGCCATTTGTCTGCGCGCTCGGCGATTCGATCATCGGGCGGCACCGGTCTTCGCAAGCCGTCGCCAAGCTGGTCAAGGCGTTTGAAGCACGCAATGCCGACGTCGCCATCGTGGTTGAAGAAGTGCCGCGTGAACAGGTTTCCATGTACGGCATCGTCAGCCCCGCGCATTGGAACGGCCAGAGCGAGGTGTTTGACATCATTGATCTGGTCGAAAAGCCCGCCGTCGCCGATGCGCCCAGCAATATGGCGATTGCGGCGCGTTATGTGTTTTCGCCGAATATCTTCGACGCCATCAAACGCACGCCTTTCGATCAACGCGGCGAATTGCAAATCACCGACGCCATCCGGCTGGTGTTGAAAGAGGGCGGCCGCATCATCGGGTTGCGCTTGGGCGCGGACGAGAAGCGGTATGACATCGGCAATTTCGAGAGCTACTTCGAGACCTTCGTCGAGTTCGCGTTGACCGATCCCGAATACGGCGCGGCCTTGCGCGCGCGCTTGCCCGAATTGCTCAAGGGAGTCGGCGCATGAGGTTGTTCAAAACCAAGGCCTATGCGCGCGCCGGGTTGATCGGCAACCCCAGCGACGGCTATCACGGCCAGACGATCAGCATCATCGTCAAAAACTTTGCCGCGCAGGTGGTGATTTACGAATGGCCGCAGTTGGAAATCATGCCCACGCGGCAGGATCAATGCCGCTTCGACAGCCTGGACGAGATGCTGCACGACGTGCGGCTGAATGGCTATTACGGCGGCATGCGGCTGGTCAAAGCTTCGCTCAAACGTTTTGCCGAATACTGCAAAGCGCAAAGCCTCGCGCTGCCGCCGATCAATTTTTCGCTGCGTTACGAATCAAACATCCCGCGCCAGGTGGGCCTGGCCGGGTCGAGCGCCATCGTCACGGCGACGATGCGCGCGTTGTGCCGCTTTTACGACGTGACGATTCCGCGCGAGATTTTGCCGGGCATTATCTTGTCGGTTGAACGCGAAGACTTAGGCATCGGCGCGGGACTGCAAGACCGCGTGGCGCAGGTTTATGAAGGGCTGACTTACATGAATTTTGACCGGGCGTTTATGGCGGCGCACGGCCACGGGCAATACGAACCGCTGGACATCGGCCTCTTGCCGCCGGTCTATATCGCTTATCAAACCGAGCTGGCCGAATCGTCGGAGGTCTTTCACAACGACATCCGCAAACGCTACGACAACGGCGAAGCGCTGGTGGTCAATGCGATGCTGACGTTTGCTGACTTGGCGCGGCAGGCGCGCGCATGCTTGCTGGGCAGCGATCACGCGGGAGTGGCGGCCTTGATGAACAAGAATTTCGACACGCGGCGGACGATTTATAACTTGAATCCGAAACACATCCGCATGGTCGAATTAGCGCGTGCGCTTGGGGCGTCGGCCAAATTTGCTGGCTCGGGCGGTTCGATCATCGGCACGTACACGGATGAAGCGATGTTTGCGAAATTGAAGCAGGCGTTTGAGGCGGAGCGGTGCGCAGTGATTAAGCCGCTTGTCGAATAGTGTTTAACCTTGGCCGAAATAATCAGCCCCGGCGCACACGCGGACAGCGCAGAAAGGCTGAATCCGTTGAAAGTCTTTGAGATTGTTGGTGACCAGTGTGGCGCCCACGCGCTTGACGGTGCGCGCGATCAATACGTCGCGGATGATGCGCTGCTTTTCTTCGGCGGGCAGGCGCGGCAATTGGCCAGCCTTTGAACGCAATCCGTGCAACAACGAGAAAAGCACTTTGCCGGCCAGCCACCAGTCTTCGCTGGTTGGCACGAGCAGGCGTCCTTTGCGTTCGTAGGCAATGCGCGACCTTTCCAGTGCCTTTAATTCACTGCGGCTGCCTGCACCGGCGGTCAATTCCTGCAAGACGACGGCGGAGAAATAGGCATTCGGTGGCGGTGTAGCTGGACGGTAGGCGATGACGACTGAAGTGTCTAAAACAATGCTTGCCATAAGCGCATCAATCCAGGCGGTTGCCTTGGTGATAGTTGTCGTAAATCAGATGCCAGGCTTGCAGGAAAACTTCTTCAGGCGTCAGTTCCTTCTTCTTCCGTGCAGGCTTCTGGCCGTTTTTCGTCAGCGAGGCCTTTGCCGCTTTCACCGTCTTTTTGCTTTTCGCTTTGACGGCATGGCCGTTGCCCTGATTCACCGTGGCTTTATTTTTTACTTCCGTTGCTTTCATACTTGGTTGCCTCCGCGCGCAGTTTAGCATTGCATCTGTTGCTTGAGAATGCGCGCCATAAAATCTACGTTCCCGGGCTTACCACTCGCTGCCTGCCACTAACTCTGCGTTCACTTCATTCGAGCTTTGGTTGGCGTAACACAGACGCACAGGCGTCGCCCCCGCCCGCAACCCCGGCGGCACCGGCACATTGATCTGCACACAATCCAGCGTGCCATCCGCCTGCAACAAAGGCCCGGCGAAATAAGGCGCGCAACCGTAGCCGCCGACTTCGACGCGCAGTTGTTCGCGCGTGACCTCGGCGGGCAAACCGTCTACCCAAAGCGCGAGAAAGGCGTGTCGTCCGCTGACGGGTGTTTGCGGTTGAAAGTGAATCGCGTTGGTTGCTGCGCGCAAATGCAATGAAGGTTGCGATTCGACGGGCCAATCGGCCCAGCGGCGATAGGCTTTGAGCACGTTGCGCGAGAGTTGCGGGCGCAGCGCTTCGACGCGGGCGAACCCGGCGGCGCGCGTCATCCGCAACATGCATGCGCTGTTCGGCCCCCACCAATTGTCGTACTGGCCGCCCAACTCATCCCATTCGTAAAACTCCATGTTCGGGTAGGTGGTGTCGCGCGCGTTATCAATCACGTGCGATTCGAGCAGGGCGAATTCGCGCGTGACCTCGCAAACACGTTCGAGCGCCAGCAACGGATGGCGCAGGTGATAAAGAACGCCGAGGAAAAACACGATGTCGAAACTGCCGAGCCGCTGTTGGGTGACTTCATAAACGCTGAGTTCGTGAAACTGAACGCGCGAGTTGAGGGCTTCGCGTGCAATGAAAAACTTTTCGGGCCGCCAGCAATCCACCGCGACGACTTCGGCTCCGCGCCGCTCGGCTTCGAAGCTGTAAAAGCCGTCCCAGCAGCCGATGTCGAGCACGCGTTTGCCGGTCAAATCGTCGGGCAGTTCAAAGCGCGCGAAGTTCTCTTGCAACTCATCCAACTTGTGCGCACCGGGCGTGACGCGGCTGTTGCCGAGATCAATGCTGTGCCACCAGCCGTTGGCGAAGTATTCCTCGCGCTGTTCGCCGGCGACTTGGTTGACGATGTTGTAGACGGGGTTTTCAGGTTGCATAGGCAATGTACGGCAAACTGTTAGTTTGCCGTTGTCTCGGCCAATTCAACGATCGGTTCCAGCGAGTGTCGTAGCTCACGAAGCACCGGCAAACTGACAGTTTGCCGTACATTCAACGTGCCGCGCGCCGCGCTCGCCAGGCTTCGATCACCGCTGGCAGCGCCGGGATGAGGATCAGGGCGAGGACCACCAGCGTGAAGTTGCGTTTGACCAGCGGAATGTTGCCGAACCAATAGCCTGCCGACAAAAACAAGCCCATCCACAACAGACTGCCGAAGACGCTGAAAGCCAGAAACTTCGGATAGTTCATGCGCCCGATGCCCGCGACAAAGGGCGCAAAGGTGCGGATGATCGGCATGAAGCGCGCGATGATGACCGTCTTGCCGCCGTGCTTTTCATAAAACTGATGCGTGCGTTCGAGGTGCTGGCGATTGAGCAAACGCGAATCGCGGCTGAACACTTTCGGCCCGACGTGGTAGCCGATCCAGTAATTCAAATTGTCGCCAATGATCGCGGCCACACAGAGCAAGCCGAAACACCAGAGCACATTCAATGCGCCCGTCGCCGCCAGCGCGCCTGTCGCAAACAGCAGCGAATCGCCCGGCAAAAACGGCGTGACCACCAGCCCCGTCTCGCAAAAGATAATCAGAAACAGGATGCCATACGTCCACGCGCCGTATTGCGTGACCAAATCAACCAGGTGTGTGTCGAGGTGCAGAATGAAATCAATGAGGTATTTGATGAGTTCCATAATTCAAGTTGGCAGTGGGCAGTTGGCAGTGGCTTCAGACGCTGCCCACTCACTGCCCACTGCTTTACTGTTGCCAGCCGTGTCGCCCAATCAGTTTGACGAATTGGCAGGCGCCGCAATCCTCGGTCGTTGTGCCATCTGCGGTGCGTGTGACGCGCAGCAGGCGTTGTTCTTTTTCGGGGCCGACGGGGATTATCAGGTGGCCGCCGACGGCCAGTTGCTTGACCAGAGGCGGCGGCACGTCGGGCGAACCGGCGGCGACCAGGATGCCCTGGTAAGGCGCGAACTCGTTCCAGCCGATGGTGCCGTCGAAGTGTTTGAGCGTGACGTTGTTGAGGCCCAGGCTGCGCACCAACTGTTGCGCGGGGCGCGCCAGTTC
>JAYUCP010000539.1:0-3531 GCA_043740245.1 Acidobacteriota bacterium
GAAGTTTGATTGGGCATTTGAAGTGGATTCCTTTCAAACCCAGTCTAACATTGTGTTTCAAAGAACAGGATGGAGAACTTTAGGAAAGCTCCACTAGCACGCGCGCTGCCTGTTCACCCGTGGCTTGATTGTCAGGATTCGTTTGCTGTGGCAGAGAGCGAGCCAGGACTTCAAGCTGAGGCTTGGCGCCCAGTCCGGCGCAGGCCGCGGTCACGGCCTCCGGCAAGAGGCTGAAGCCGAACAGCAGCGCCGCGGCTAGTACTCCGGCAAGCTGGAAATGATGGACGTGGGACAAGATGACATCTTGTCCCACGCGGCTTACGCCACTTCGGTATCCCTCAAAATCAGCTTGATGAGGTACTAGCAACCGTTGCCTGCAGCACGAAGATGAAAAGTATTCGATCACGTTGGGCCTCCTGCAAAGATGTGGCAAGAGTGAATGGTTCACTCGGTTGGCGTTGCTGTTTGTGTGGCGAGCGCCGTCGTTGAATGTCTTGCTGGCGGCGGCCAGCTTATAGCGAATGCGGCTCAGCCGTCAAAATGCGCGCCAACCCTCGGTGAGCGCAGACGCCCGCGCGCCGCGCCGCTTCCCGCCATCTGGCATCGCCGTGCTGAGTCACGATCAACACACGCGCTTCCGGCCAAGCTCCGATAATTCGACCTTTGGCCGTGCTGCCGTCTAACTCTGGCAGCAACATCCATCAAGACCAAATCCGGCAAGACCAAATCCGGCAAGACCAAATCCGGTAAGACCAAATCCGGTTGATGTATTGCACAGGCTGAGAACGCTTCTGAACCATCGCTGCATTCATAAATGCACGCGGCCAAATCCTGCGCCAGACTGCGGCGCAACCGGCGCATGGCCTTGTTACCGTTCGTGGCAAAAAGTCGCCAGCGATGATCGAAGCGCGCCAGCGGCTGGTCAAACTCTATGTGGCGTGGGGCAAGCCTAAGCAAGCGGCGGCTTATCGCCAGAGCACTGACGCCAGCGTGAAAGCGCGCGAATGACGCGAATGACCTGTTTGGACGCTGTCTTGACGCGCTATCAGGCGTCACTTATAGTGCTGCGCGGATGCACATCGCACAACAAATCAAAACCTTTCATCATAGAAAAGAGAAGTAATTATGGGCTTAGGAATGCCGGAAGTAGTATTGATCCTGGTAATCGCGCTGATCGTCTTTGGCCCGCGCAAGCTGCCCGAATTGGGCAAGTCGCTGGGCCAGGCGATGTCGCAGTTCCGCAAAGCGTCGGACGAGTTCAAGCGCACCTGGGAGCAGGAAGTCGAATTGGAGAAAGTGCGCAAGAGCGATACGCCCGCGCTGGCCGATAGCTCAGGTTATGGCTATGACAGCAATCACCACGGCGAGGCGGGTTATGGCACTGACCCGGATTTCAATTACGGCTACGACACGGCGGCCAGTTCGCCGAGTACTGATGGGGTGAGTGCTGCGGAAGCCACGCCTGCCGCAGTGCCGGAAGCTTCTGCCGCAGTTGCGGCGGCGGCAGTGACGACAGAGAAGAAGGCCGAGCCGCATTGGATTTGAGTTACAACGCAAGGTTTGAACAGCATTGGTTGCCGTTGGGTTTGCGGTTGCTTGGCAGCCGCCCAACGGTCAACCAATTTTTGTTTTGTGGTGAATGAAAGTTATGAGCGACGAAAAAACAGCGGCGTCGAGTGAGGCTGATGAAGTCCCTGATGAGGGCTTGCAGATGTCCTTTCTGGATCACCTGGACGAATTGCGCATGCGCATCATCCGGTCGGTGGTCGGGATTTCGATCTGCTTCGCGATCTGCTTCATCTTTGCCAAACAGATTTACCATTTCCTTGAAGTGCCGGTGAAGCAGCAACTGCGCCAGGCCCGCATCGTGGAGCAAGGGAAAGGGCTCAGTGTGCCGCTGGCCGAAATCAAGGAAGGCGAGGCGCTCAATTACACCTTCGTGAAAGAGACCGCGCTGGGTGGCGTGCGCGTTCAACAGGGCACGACCATCCCGGTCAAAGCCGTGCCGCACGCAGGCCAACTGGCATTGGTGCTGGAAAGGCGTTGGGCCATTGGCAATGCGGTGATCCCGGCCGGCAAGCTCATCACCGAAATCATTACCGAAGGCGCGAGCGCCAACGTTTACGGCGAAGATGACAAACTGATTTTGCGCAGTGTGACCGGCGCGTTTTTGCTTTACGTGCAAGTCGCGCTTTACACCGGCATCGCACTGGCGATTCCGTTTTTGCTTTACCAAATCTGGGCCTTCATTTCGCCGGGCCTTTACCACCACGAAAAGAAATACATCACGCCGGTGATGCTGATGGCGGCGGTGTTTTTCACGCTAGGCGCGACCTTCGCTTACAAGATCGCCTTTCCGCAGGCCTGCCAATACCTGTTGGCCTGGCAGACCGACGGCGGCTTCCGCACGCTGCTCGATGCCGAAGACTACTTCAACCTGATTATCATGATCATGCTCGGCTTGGGGTTGGTCTTTCAGATTCCGACGATTGCATTTTTGCTGGGGCGCATCGGCTTGATCACGCCGCGCTTGATGCTGAAGGTCTGGCGCCACGCCATCGTCATCATCGCGATCCTCGCTGCCGTGCTGACGCCGACGCCAGACGCGTTCAACATGATGGTGTTCATGCTGCCGATGCTGGGCCTGTATTTCCTGAGCGTGGGCATCGTTTGGGTCTTCGGCAAGCCGCGCCAGACCGATGCGGAGGTTGAGGCGCTGGCGCGGGGCGATTAATGCGCGCGCACTAACGACGCTTGGCTGTCACCAGCCCTTGTTGCAGTTGGGCGATATTGCGGGCAGCGGGCGAAACGTGGTCGGCCCGCCAGTTTAACCGGTACTTGGCGTCCGCCTGCGCGTTGCCTTCAGTAAATTCCAAGCTGGCGCAAACAAAACGTCCCATCCGGGTTTGAATGACGGTGATGTTCGGGTGGTAATACAGCCGTTCGGGCAGATGCAATTCGCGGCGCATCTGGTTGACGTGCGCATCGCACGCGCCGATCTCATCCATTCCGCCTTGCGGGTCTTGCAACCTCAAGACGCCGTGGACTAACTCGTGCAGCAACGCGATGCCGACATCAAAGGAAGCCTTGGCTTCGCGCGCGCCGCTCACCCGGTCGAAGTCGGCAAAATCCAGATGCACCTGGAAAACAGTCAGCCGCTGGCCAGTCTCGCCGATCACCTTGTCTTCCGTTTCGTTGATCTGGGCAAAGGCCACATCCGGCGCATTCTCGTGGCTCTCCAACTCATACAGATTTCCGCTCTCCACCGCAGCCGTCACCAGGGCGCGTGCGGTTGCCGATCCGCCCGCCACGCGATTCCGATCGCCCAAGGTCAAGCCGCCCTGTGCGTCGAATCCCAACTCCGTGAACCCTGTCTTTTGCCGCAGAGTTTGCTCGATCATCTGCAACTGGTTTGCATTCAACCCGCGCGTGCGGCTGTTGCGCACACCGGTCGGGATGTTTGAAGCGTTGGATTGCGCGAAACCCAGCGTGCCGGCGATCAAGGTCAGTGCGGCAGCTTGAATTACGTTG
>JAYUCP010000540.1:0-21398 GCA_043740245.1 Acidobacteriota bacterium
CGTTTACCTGTGCCTTGCGCCGTTCCGGTTTGTTGAGTAAGGTTACGATCCTGACCGAAGTGGCCCCGCGCGCGCGAAAACTGTTGACCAGATAATTCAACGTCAAACCGGTGTCGAGAATGTCTTCGACCAGGATGATGTCGCGCCCGGCGAGCGGTTCGTCCAGGTCTTTGATGATGCGCACTTCGCCGGTCGTGCTGACGCCTTTGCCGTAACTGGACACGGCGATGAAATCAATGCTGAGTTCCAGGTCAATGGCGCGGATCAAATCGCTCATAAAGACCAGCGCGCCCTTGAGCACGCAGATCAATTCGGGCTTGCGGCCCGCGTAATCGCGGGCAATCGCGGTGCCGAGTTCTTTGATCTTCTGTTGAATCTCTGCGGCAGAGATCATCACTTCGATTTTTGGGTTGTTGAATTCCGAAAGGGCAGGTGTTGGTGACATTCGCTAATAGCTCCTCGAAAAAATGTGCAGCGGACTGTCAGTCCGCTGTGGTCTCGGTCAGTAGACGACTGGCCGAGCCAGCCAGCGGACTAACAGTCCGCTGTACGGTGCGCAGCAACTTTCAAGTGACAACTTGTTTGACAGAATGAAACAGAAAGGCGAGCGGCACTATAAGAGCCTGCCCTTTGAACTGTCAATTTGTTAGCACTAGAGACAACAAGCAGTTGACGGCTGCGTTTGCTCAGCCGCAAAACGGCGCAAAAGACGCAAAACCGCTTAACCGGCTCAAGCTCTTTTTGCGGCCTTTGTGCCTTTTTGCGGCAACGCCAATCTCAAATTCCTATCCAGTTAGAAAGCAGGTACCGACGTTTATGAATTACCGGTTTCCCCTCATCGAAAAGTTGCCGCCCTACGTCTTCGCGGTCATCAACCAGTTGAAGATGGAAGCGCGGCATCGCGGGGAAGACATCATTGATTTAGGCATGGGCAATCCCGATCTGCCCACGCCCGACCCCATCGTGGACAAGCTCTGCGAAGCCGCGCGCAACCCGCGCAATCATCGTTATTCGCAATCCAAAGGCATCCCCAATCTGCGGCTCGAAATCGCGCGCTGGTACGAGCGCCGCTTCGGCGTCACGCTCGACCCGGAGACCGAAGCTATCGCCACCATCGGCGCCAAAGAAGGCTTCTCGCACTTGGTGCTGGCGCTGGTCGAACCCGGCGACAAGGTGATCGTGCCCGATCCCAGCTACCCGATTCACTCCTTCGCCGCCACCATCGCCGGGTGCGAGATCGTCAAGCTGCCGATCAACGAAGGCCCGCAGGCGACGCTCGAAGCCTTGCGCCAGTTGGAGTATTCGCGTTCGCAACAACCCAAAATCCTGGTGCTCTCGTTCCCGCACAACCCGACGACGCAATGCGTGGAGCTGAGCTTTTTTGAAGAAGTCGTCGCCATTGCCAAAGCTCGCGGCTATCTGGTCATTCACGATTTCGCCTACGCCGACCTGTGTTTCGACGGCTATCAAGCGCCCAGCATCATGCAGGTCAAAGGCGCGAAAGAGATCGCCGTCGAGATGTTCTCGATGTCCAAAAGTTATTCGATGGCCGGCTGGCGCGTAGGCTTTTGCGTCGGCAATCCGCAGGTCGTCTACGCGCTGACGCGCATCAAGAGCTATCTGGATTACGGTATGTTCCAGCCGATCCAGATCGCCTCGATCATCGCGCTGCGCGATTGCGACGACGTGGTGCCGGAGATTACCGAAGTTTACCGCACACGCCGCGACGCGTTGATTCGCGGCTTGGCTTCCATCGGCTGGGATGTGCCCGCGCCCCAAGGCACGATGTTCGTCTGGGCGAAGATTCCCGCACAGTTCGCCAAAGCCGGCTCGCTCGAATTCGCCAAGCAGATGATCCAGCGCGCGGGCGTAGCCGTTTCGCCGGGCATTGGCTTTGGGCAGGCGGGCGATGCGTATGTGCGTTTTGCGTTGATCGAGAATGAGCAGCGCACGGCGCAGGCGATACGCGGCATCAAGCAGTTCTTTTCGGAAGAGCCGGATTGGTTGTAAGCTGCATCAGAATGGAGGCTGAAGTTTGATGATTGAGTTTCCTGAATCAGATTACCAGCGCTTGATGGCTATCCTTGATGAGTGCATTGCGCTGCTGAATCGTATGGAAGCCGAGCGTCCGCTGCGTGAGCAAGAGGACGCCGAACATAATCGGCGCTTCCGCGAAACCATGGACGACATTTGGGCGAGGATCAGGCGAATGGAGAAGACTGCATGAGGTTTTCCTGGGATCCAAGCAAAGCGGGCATCAATGAACAGCGGCACGACGGCGTTTCGTTCAATGAGGCCGCCACTGTTTTCCAGGATGCCTATTTTGTGGTGTTGACGGATGACGCCCATTCCTATGATGAGCAACGCTACTGGATTATTGGTGAATCTTCGCAAAAGCGCATTTTGTTAGTGGTTTACACGGAACGCGGCGATTGCACGCACCTGATTAGTGCGCGCCCCGCCACACGACGTGAAGTAAAAGTCTATGAAGAAGAAAAATACAACGCACTTTACGGCTGATGATGACATGCTGCCGGAATACGACTTGCGGCAAATGCGGATTGTGAAGCGTGGCCCTGGTCACGAAGCACGCGGGCAAAGCCGTGAATCGGCGCAACTCGTGACCGTGGCCCTCGACCCGGATGTTGCGCAAGTCTTTGCCACGGATCAAGCAGTCAATGAAGCCTTGCGCACGCTGCTTCGTATGGCGACGCAACGCCCCGCGGCAACGGCCGACCAACCTCTCGCCGCGCAATGAACCGTGAAGACATCCAACAACTCGTCCGCGCCGCACTCACCGAACAAATCGGCGGGCAAGCACAGCCTGCCGCCGCCGATCAAATTGACGAATCGGTCAAACACGTCATCACCGAAAACGACCTGCAAACCGTCCCCACCGGCGGCAAGCTGCTCATTCGCGCTGACGCCATCCTCACGCCCGCCGCGCAGGATGTGGTGCGCGCGCGCGGCATCGAATTGCATTACCGCACACAAAGCAGCCGCTCAGACAAACAACGTATCATCGCGCTCGGCGCCGATCACGGCGGCTATGAAATGAAAGAGGTGTTGAAAGGCTTCCTGGCCGAACTCGGCTATGCCACGCGCGATTTCGGCACGCATTCGACCGAGGCGGTGGATTATCCAGACCTTGCGCACGCTGTCGCGCGGGCTGTGGCCGATGGCGCGTGCGACCTGGGCATCATCGTGGACGGCGCGGGCATCGGTTCGTGCATGGCGGCGAATAAAGTGCCGGGCGTGCGCGCGGCGCTCTGTTACGACGAAGCCAGCGCGCGCAACAGCCGCGAACACAATTACGCCAACGTGCTGACGCTGGGCGGCAAATTGCAGACGCCGGAGCAACTGCGCGCCATCGTTCAGGCTTGGCTCAATACGCCCGAAGGCGAAGCGCGGCACGGTAAACGGGTCGCCAAGATCATGGCAATTGAAAAGCAGTATCTGCGCTGAAAATACGGCGCGCGCTGTACAGTAGGTTGTCCAATTCTGCGGAGAACTTGGCAGGCAAACATTCAAGTCAACCCGGACGGTTTGCGGTTGAAGCCTCCGTAGGTTGCCTAACCTGCGGAGGACTTGGCACAAAACCCATTGGATTCCGGGACGGTTCTCCAACCAGTGCTCCGCAGGTTAGACAACCTACGGTACGGTTTTTTCTTGAAATCTATCGTCCCTTTTCATACGGAGGTCGCTGTTACGATGAAGCTCATCAGCCGTTACCGTTATAGTTCGATTCTGCGGGCTGCGGCGGCATTGGCTGCCGTGGTATTGTGGTTTGGCATTCCGCGGGCGGGGAGCCTGGCGCAAATAGAGATCGGGCCTGGAAGGAAGAAACCTGCGCCTAAGCCTGCTCCGAAGCCTGAGACCACGCCGAAACACGCTAGCACCTAACCTTCAGCGTCAGTGCGTCGCACTGCGCCCGACATCGAAATGGTTTATGTCACCGGCGGCACATTCCTGATGGGATCGCCGGACAATGAACCAGACCGTGATTCTGATGAACGCCCGCAGCATCGCGTGACGGTGCCGGGTTTTTCCATGGGCAAATACGAGATTACGCAGGCCCAGTGGAAAGCCGTGATGGGCACGAATCCTTCGTACTTCAAGGGTGATAATTTGCCGGTGGAGAACGTTTCGTGGAATGATGCGAAAGAGTTCTGTAGCAAGCTGTCACAAATGACGGGTAAGCAATACCGGCTGCCGACAGAAGCCGAATGGGAGTATGCGTGTCGCGCGGGGACGACCGGGCCGTATGCGGGCAATCTGGATGCAATGGCTTGGTATTCAAACAACGCTGGCTTTAAAACTCATCCCGTCGGACAGAAGAGGCCGAATGCGTTTGGGCTTTACGATATGCACGGCAACGTATGGGAATGGTGCAAAGATATTTATCTGAAGAGCTATGCTGGCGCGCCGACTGATGGCTCAGCTTGGTTGAGTGGCGGAGACTCAAGTAACCGGGTGCTGCGTGGCGGTTCGTGGGCCTTCAATACGTTCTGTCGCTCCGCCCTCCGTAGCAATGATGCGCCCGGCAACCGTGACAACGTTAGCGGTTTTCGTGTTGTGGTTTCCGCGAGGATTTCGTAGCCCTTTAGCACTTTTTACCCTTCTTACCATGCGCGCGAGGCGCGCATGAAAATTATTTCCTCATGAAGCGAGAAACAAAACCTGAACTGCCGATTATTCAGCAAGCTTGTGACCTGGTGCTATGGTTTGTGCCCTTATTGAGCCGGATGCCGCGCGTGCATCGCTTCACGCTGGGCTGGCGGTGTTTGGGAATTGACAAAAGACCTTGAGCGATTAGGATGCATTGTGTCAGTCAGAATTCTTCAGCGCATCAGACAGAGCGTGCGCGCCCAGACACTGGTGGCGACGCCGCATGCTTTTGCCGAGATGCTCCAGGACGATCTGTTTCAGGACGATGTCGAACATTGTTTACTGACGGGCCGCTTGGTTGAGCGGCAATGGGATGAAGACTGGCTGGAGTGGAAGTATGTGATTGCGGGGCAGGCGCTGACAGGTGCGTCGCTGGAAGTAGTCGTCAAACTGAACGCGCGGCAGCACGTGGTGGTAATCACCACCTACCGTTTGTGAGCGCGGTTCCTGAGTGCCCGTTCTTGAGTAAAAGCTATGCCAACAAAAAAAGTCAGCAACAAAGCCAAAGCTGCGCAACTGGTCTGCGAACTTTGCGACCACACGGCGGCGCAACTCGTCAAACGTCCGCAGGTGCTGGGCCAGGGCGCGGCCATGCTGGTCATCGAAGATGTGCCGGTGATCGCTTGCCGGCATTGCGGCGAAAGCTATCTCACCGCCGAAACCTTGCATCGGCTGGATGAAGTGCGGCGCGGCTTGCGCAAATTGCCGGCCCGCTACCAGATTGCCGTAGCCGCCTTTGCCTGAGTTTGGTAACGGCTCCCTCGCCGTGCCCACAGTTGTTTCGGGCACTCCTGACCGTCAGAGTTGCGGCAAGCGATTGCCGTGAGCATACAACAGGAGTCCAGTGCGTCGTCCGCTGATGCGGGTGACTGTATCCGAAAATCAAGTGGGCCGCGTCGTCCGGTAGCGTGAGCGAAGGCCGGCGCGGCTCATCACGCCAGCTTGTTGGTGAATGCGCTTTGTGGAAAGCCGGATGAATGTCATCAGTCAAAAGACCCTGCGTGAATTCTGGCAGCTTTATCCGGCTGCCGAAGAGCCGTTGCGCACGTGGTATCGGACCTGCCGGAAAGCGGTTTGGCAGAATCTGGATCAAGTGCAGTCCGTATACACGCACGCCGATCTATACGGCACTTGCACTATTTTCAATATCGGTGGCAACAAGTACCGGTTGATCGTAAAATTCAATTACGCGCGGCAATCACTCTTCGTCAAACACGTATTGACACACGCCGAATATGATCGTGAGAGGTGGAAAAATGACTGCTAAGTTCAGTCCCAAACGCTATGCGGACTTGTTGGCTGACACGCTGCCCCAAATCATCGAAAGCGAAGCTGAATACGAGCGGCTGCTGACGGTTGTCGAGCCGTTGATGAGCCGCGAAGCCAGTCTGTCGCTAGAGGAGGTGAAGCTCTTCGATCTGCTGGTAAAGCTGATCCAGGATTACGAAGAGCAGCACTATCCGATTGAACCGGCGGCTCCGCATCAGGTCTTGCAGCATTTGCTGGAAGCGCGCGACTTGGGGCCGCAAGACCTGGCGCCGCTCTTTGGTTCGGACGCGCGCGTGGTTGAGGCGCTGCAGGGCGCACGTGCAATCAGCCAGTCGCAAGCGCAAAAACTGGCTGACTTCTTTCACGTTTCGCCTGAGTTGTTTAGTTGAACTGTCGCCACTTGCCCGCCACAAAAATTTGCTCTGCCGCGCGCGCCGCATTACCATCCTGCTATGAAAACCATTGCGATCACTTTTGACGAAACCCTGGTGCAGCGCCTTGACCGTTTGGCTGAAGGCGGCGCGACACGCCAGCCGCGCGCGCAACTCATCCGGCAAGCCGTCCAGGAGTATCTGGAAAAACGGGAACAGTTGGCCGAAGAGGAGCGCGAACGGGCAATTTTCCGGCAGCAGCGGCAGCGGCTGGCGCTGGAGGCTGAAGCGCTGGTGCAAGAGCAGGCGCAAGTATGAGACGCGGCGAAATCTACCATCCGCAGGAGAAAGTGCCGGAGCGCGGCCACAAGCCGGGCTTTTACGTGGTGGTTTCGCGCAATTTCGTGGCGAGCAACGAGGATATTTCGACGGTCGTATGCGCTCCGGTTTACAGCGAGATTTTAGGGTTGCGCAGCGAAGTGGTGCTGGAGATCGAAGACGGTCTGCCGCACCAATCCGCCATTCGCTGCGATTTCTTGACCTTGCTGTTCAAGCAGAAATTGACACATTTCGTTGGCACTTTATCGGCGGGCAAGCTAAAGGAACTCAACCGCGCCTTGCGTTATGCCTTGGAGTTGAGCGATTAATGCGCTAACACTGCAACCTCTCTTTCTCTATCCCCTCCCTAACAATACGGTCTTCTAAAAAGGAGTTGTGACTGTGAGTCAAAACGCAAACCTTCGTATGTCTTCACGCCAGTTGTTGGGGCGCCTCTGTTCGGCGGGCTTGCTTGTCCTGCTCGGTTGTTTGTTGTTCGGTAGTAGGCGGCCCGCCGCCTCAGCGCAAACCACGCGCGAGGTGCGCGTGGCGAATGCAACCGCGCTGGCGGGGCAGAGCTTCACCGCTTCCATCGAACTGGTTTCGCAGGGCGATGAGAACGCGCTCGGCTTCACGCTGAATTTCAATCCGGCGTTACTGACCTATCAGTCCGGCGCGCTGGGCAGCGGCGTGCTGGGCGGTTCGGCGTTTTTCATCAACCCGGTTTTTGCCAGCAGCGGGCGTGTGGGCATTACGCTCGCGTTGCCGACCGATCAGAAATTCGCGGCGGGTGTGCGGCAAGCGTTCACTGTGACGTTTGGCGTCGCGGGCAATGCGACGGGCACGACGCAGATCAGTTTCGTCGATAACCCGACGGTGCGCGATGTGTCGGATGCCAATGGCAACAGCCTGGTGTGCAATTACACAGCGGGCACAATCACGTTTGCGCAGGTCAATGCCACGCCTACGATCACGACGCTCGATCCGGCCAATCGTGATGCGGGCGGCGGCGCGTTTACGCTGGGCGTCAATGGGGCGAACTTCGTCAATGGCGCGGTGGTGCGTTGGAATGGCAGCGACCGCCCGACGACCTTTGTCAGCAGCACGCGCGTGAATGCGGCGATCAGCGCCGCCGATGCCGCCAACGCGGGCACGGCGCAAATTACGGTGTTCAACCCCGCGCCCGGCGGCGGCACGTCGAACGCTTCTGTCTTCACCATCAATGCGGTGCAGATGAATCCGCTGCCGGTGCTGAACAGTTTGGAACCGGCCTCGCGCGCGGCGGGCAGCGGCGCGTTCACGTTGGCGTTGAATGGCACGGGCTTTCTGAATCAATCCACCGTGCGCTGGAACGGCGTTGACCGGCTGACGGCGTTTATCAATCCGACGCGGCTGACGATTGATGTGACGGCGGATGATTTGGCCGCGCCGGGTTCGGCGGTCGTCACAGTGTTCAATCCCGCGCCCGGCGGCGGATTGTCGAACGGGTTGACCTTTACGATTACGCAACCGCCGAACCCTGTGCCCGCGATTACCAGTTTGAATCCTGGTTCGGCCCAAGCGGGCAGCGGCGCGTTTACGTTGACGCTGACCGGCGCCAACTTCGTCACAGGCGCGGTGGTGCGTTGGAATGGGGCGGATCGCGTGACGACGCCGGTCAGCAGCACGCAATTGACGGCGGCGATTCCGGCCAGCGACATCGCCAGCGCGGGCACGGCGACGATCATCGTCTTCAATCCGCTTTCGTCCGGCGGCGGCGGCGGGCCGTCGAACGCCGTGACCTTCACGATCAATCCCGCGCCGAATCCTGTGCCGGTGCTGGCGAGTTTGAATCCGAATACAGCTATCGCAGGCAGCGCAACGTTCACGCTGACGGTCAACGGCAGCAATTTCGTCAACGGCGCAAGCGTGCGTTGGAACGGCAATGACCGCCCGACCAGCTTTGTCAGTGCGACGCAACTGACCGCGATCATCAGCAGCGCCGACATCGCCAATGTCACCACCGCCAGCGTGACGGTCTTCAATATCCCTTCGGTCAGTGGCGGGGGTGGCGTGTCGAATGCGTTGACCTTTACGATCAATCCGCCGCCCAATCCTGTGCCCGTGTTGGCCGCGCTGGTTCCGAATCAGGCGAACGCGGGCGGCGCGGCATTTACGCTGACCGTCACCGGCAGCAATTTCATCAACGGCGCGGTTGTGCGTTGGAACGGCGTGAATCGGGTGACGGCTTTCAATAGCGCCTCAGAATTGACGGCGCAGGTGCTGGCCGCCGATCTCGCCAGCCAGGGCACAGCGCAAATCACGGTCTTCAATCCGGCCAACGCCAGCGGCGGCGGCGGCGCTTCGAATGCGTTGACCTTTACGATCAATCCGCCGCCCAACCCCGTGCCCGTCATCGGCGGTTTGGATCCGAACACGATGAATGCGGGCAGCGGCGCGTTCACGTTGACGGTCAACGGCAGCAACTTCATCAACAGCTCCGTCGTGCGTTGGAACGGCGCGGATCGCGCGACGACCTTTGTCAGCGCGACGCAATTGCGCGCGGCGATTCCCGCCGCAGACATCACCGGCATCGGCACGGCCAACGTGACGGTCTTCAATCCGGCTTCGGCGGGCGGCGGTGGCGGACTCTCTAATGCAGTCGGCTTCGCCATCGGCCAACCGCCCAACCCCGCGCCAACACTGGCGAATTTGAATCCGGCTACTGTCATTACGGGGAGCGGCGCCTTGACGCTGACAGTCAACGGTGCGAATTTCGTGAGCAGCGCAGTGGTGCGTTGGAATGGCGCAGACCGCGTCACAACCTTTGTCAGCGCCACGCAATTGCGCGCGGCCATTCCAGCCAACGATGTCGCCACGAGTGGCACGGCAAGCGTAACCGTTTTCAACCCCGCGCCCGGCGGGGGCGTATCGAATGCGCTGATCTTCGCCATCAATCCGCCGCCCAATCCCGCCCCCACGCTCACCAGCTTGAATCCGAGCATGGCGATTGTGGGCGGCACAGTGTTCACGTTGACGGTGACGGGCGCGAATTTCGTGAATGGCGCAGTGGTGCGTTGGAATGGCGCGGATCGCCTGACCACGTTTGGCGGCGGCGCGCAATTGACCGCACAGGTTCCCGCCACAGACATCGCTGCCATCGGCACGGCGCAAATCACGGTTTTCAATCCGGCCAACGTCAGCGGCGGTGGCGGCGTGTCGAATGCGTTGCCGTTCACGATCAATCCGCCACCAAATCCGGTACCGGTGTTGAGCGCCTTGCAACCAAATCAAATCACCGCCGGCAGCGCGGGCTTTACCTTGACTCTGAGCGGCAGCAACTTCGTCAACGGCGTGGGGGTGCGCTGGAACGGCAATGATCGGGTGACCACTTTTATCAGTTCAACCCAACTGACCGCCGCCATCCCGGCCAGCGATGTCGTGTCGAGCGGAGTGGCCGACGTGACGGTCATCAGTCCGGGCAATGTCAGCGGCGGCGGCGGCCTATCGAATGCGTTGAGTTTTGTGGTCAACAATGCAATCCCCACGTTGGCGGCTATCACTCCAACACAGGCAATTGCGGGCAGCGCGGCTTTCACCTTGACGGTCACGGGAACGAATTTTTTCAGCGGCTCAGCCGTGCGTTGGAATGGCGACAATCGCGCGACCGCCTTTGTCAGCAGTACGCAATTGACCGCGCAAATCACCGCGAACGATTTGGCAAACCCCGGCGTCATTCGCATCACGGTGTTCAATCCCGCGCCCGGCGGCGGTTCATCGGGCGGCGCGAATTTCAATGTCAACGCGCCCAACCCCGCGCCCACGCTGACCAGTTTGAATCCGGCCAACACCAACGCTGGTGGGGCCGCCTTCACGCTCACGGTCAACGGCACGAGCTTCGTCAACAACTCGGTCGTGCGTTGGAACGGCGCAGAGCGCGTGACAACGTTTGTGAGCGCCACGCAACTGACCGCGCAAATCACGGCGGCAGACATCGCCAGCCCCGGCAGCGCGACCGTCACCGTCGTCACGCCCGCACCCGGTGGCGGCACGTCGAATGCGCTGACGTTCACCATCAATCAATTGCCCAATCCCGTGCCGGTGCTGACGAATTTGAATCCGAATACGCTCAACGCGGGCAGCGCGGCCTTCACGCTGGCGGTCAATGGCAGCAATTTCGTCAGCGGCGCGAGCGTGCGCTGGAACGGCGCGAATCGGCCCACGCTGTTTATCAGCGCGACGCAACTCAGCGCGCAAATTCCCGCCACAGACGTTGCCAGCGTGGGCACGGCGCAAATCACCGCCTTCAATCCGGCTTCGGCCAATGGCGGCGGCGGCGCATCAAACGCGCTGACGTTCAACATCACGCAAGCGCCGAACCCCGTGCCCGCCGTAGTCAGCTTGAATCCAAATCAGACGAACGTGGGCGGCGCGGCGTTCACACTGACGCTCAACGGCAACAGCTTCCTCAGCAATTCGGTGGTGCGTTGGAACGGCGCTGACCGTGCGACGGCCTTCATCAGCCAGACGCAGTTGACCGCGCAAATTCCCGCCAGTGACATCGCCAGTGCGGGCACGGCCACGGTCACAGTCTTCAATCCCGCGTCGGCAGGCGGCGGCGGCGGCGCGTCCAACGCGTTGACCTTCACCATCGCGCAAGTGCCGAACCCCGCGCCTACATTGACGGCGTTGAACCCCGCGTTCGCGTTGGCCGGAGGCGCGGCGTTTGAATTGAGCGTGACGGGCAGCAATTTCATCAACGCATCTGTTGTGCGTTGGAATGGGGCCGACCGCGCGACGACCTTTGTCAGCGCCACGCAATTGCGCGCCGCGATTCCCGCCGCCGATCTGGTCAACGCTGGTGCAGTTCCGATCACCGTCTTCAACCCCGCGCCCGGCGGCGGTACTTCCGCTGCCGTGAACTTTGTCGTCGCGTCGCCGCTCGCCAACGTATCCGCCGCCAGCTTCACCGGCACGGAGTTCGCCGCTGAGATGGTGGTTTCGGCCTTCGGCAGCAACCTCGCCACTGGCAATGAATCCGCAACCACACAGCCGTTGCCGACGACTTTGCGCGGCACGACCGTGCGCGTGCGCGACAGCGCGGGTGTCGAACGGCTCGCGCCGCTCTTTTTTGTCGGCACGACTCAGATCAATTATCTGGTGCCATTGGGCACTGCGCTTGGCGCTGCGACGATCATTGTCACCAGCGCGGACAATCGCCTCTCTGCCGCCAACATCAACATCGCCACGGTTGCGCCCGGCCTGTTCACCGCCGCTGCCAACGGGCAAGGCGTGCCGGCGGGTTATCTCGTGCGCGTGAATGGCGCTGGCGTGCAAAGCCTTGAAGCCATCGTGACCACGAACCCCAGCGGCCAAAAAGTTCCGCTGGCAATTGAGCTGGGGCCTGAGAGCGATCAACTGTTTCTGGTGTTGTTCGGCACGGGCTTTCGCAAACGCAGCGCGTTGAGCGCGGTGACGGCAACGATTGGGAGCGCGAATGCCGAGGTCTTATTTGCCAGCGCGCAAGGCGATCTCGCCGGTTTGGATCAAACAAACATGCGCATCCCGCGCACGCTAGGCGGGCGTGGGGAAGTCGAAGTGATTTTGCGCGTGGATGGCAAGGCCGCGAATACGGTGCGGATTGCGATTAAATGAACCCTGGGTACGCATCGCTTCCAGCGTGCGGATGTGGCGCCAGACGCGCAGATGCCGGGGTTCTCCTTCGGCCTTCATCGGTCTGATTCCACGCCTGCACGCTGGAAGCGGTGCGTACCCAGGATTCACCGGCTCTCTTACTTCCCGCGCGGGTCAGGCTTCACGCGCAATGGCTGGCTGTAACTCTTGCCATTCACCGTCAGCTTCACCGTATACGTTCCCAGCGGCACCGTTACTGGCGCGCGACCGAATACGCCGCCACCGCCGCCACCACGTCTGCCGCCAGTATTCGTTGGCGTAGGCTGCAAGTCCCACACCCAACGGTGCATGCCCGCTGCTGTTGACAATGACGCAGCCGGACGCATCCAAAACGCCGGCACGTTGAGCGTGTCGGGATTTACCGCCGGCACGCGGTCTTCGCTCGAATAGCGGCGCACGACCTCGCCCGCCGCATCGAGAATCTCCAACGTGACCGGCCCAGCCGCATTTGATTTCAAGTAGTAATCAAGCAGCGCGCCCACCGGAGGATTCTCCGCCAACGGTTCATCGCGCGGCTGCGGCGTGCCGTATTCGCTGCCCGGCGGAAGGTTGAGCGCATCCGCCGGACGGAACAGATAGGCATCAGCGCGCGCGACTTCATCATTGATCTGCCGCAATGCCGTGATGTCATCCAGCACCCAAAAGCCGCGCCCGTGCGTCGCCACGATCAAATCATCATCGTGCACCGCCAAGTCGCGCATCGAACACGGCGGCAAATTGAGTTGCAGCGATTGCCACTGCTCGCCGTCATTGAACGAAACGAACACGCCCAACTCCGTCCCTGCAAACAACAGCCCGCGCCGCTGCGTGTCTTCCTTGACCGTTTGCAGGTAGACGCCCGCCGGCAAGCCATTCGTGATTTTCTGCCACGTCTTGCCGCCATCGCGAGTGCGGTAAATGTAAGGCTCGTTGTCCGTCAGCCGATGCCGGTCAATCGCGGCGTATGCCTCGTTCACGTCAAAGTGCGACGCCTCCATCATCACGACCTTGCTCCACGCCGTCAGTTCCGGCGATGTGACGTTCTGCCAAGTCTTCCCGTCATCTTTGGTCAGGTGAATGAGTCCATCATCCGTCCCCACCCAAAGCGTCGCCGCGCGCAACGGCGAAGGCGCGATGGTGTAAATGACGCCGCGCCGCTTCCCTTCGGGCGCGTCGGCAGCCGTGGCTTCATCCAGGTTCGCGGGCACGCCGGGGTCTTCGCGCGTCAGGTCAGCGCTGATCGTCGCCCACGTCTCGCCGCCATTCACCGTCTTGAACAGGAATTGATTGCTGAAGTACAGCGCGTGCGGATCGGCCAGCGAAAACACCAGCGGCACCGTCCACGTATGCCGTGCTGGCACCGTCATCCCGCGTTCCGGCGAGACGTCTTTGATCTCGCCCGTGACCACGTTCCAGCGCGTGACCCTGCCGCCAAAGAGGATTTCGGGATGCAGCGGATCGGGCGCGGTGTAATCCGATTCGCCGCCCGCGCCCACCGGCTTCCAATCGCGCGTAGAAATTTCCGCATGACTGCTGCGCGTGACGACCGACACCGAGCCGCTATCCTGTTGCGCGCCCGACACCCAATAGGGAAAGCGGTTGTCCGCCGCCACGTGATAAAGCTGCGCCGTCGGCTGGTTGTACCACGACGACCACGTCGCCGCGCCGTCCTCGCTCACGACCGCGCCCTGATCGCTCGCCAGAATCATGCGCTGCGGATCGTCGGGATAAATCCAAAGCTGATGATAATCATCGCCGCCCGGCGCGCCCTTGATCGCTGTCCAACTCTTGCCCGCGTTGGTCGAGCGATAGACCGACGTGTTCGACACATAAACGCTGTCGGCATTCTTCGGATCAACAGCAACCTTGCAAAAATACCAGCCGCGCCCCCATAGGCGATTGTCGCCCGACGCCTTGCTCCACGTCGCGCCCGCATCATCCGAAACATAAAGGCCGCCCTCCTTCGCATCCACGATGGCATAAACGCGATTGCGATTTGCTGGCGAGACCGCGATGCCGATGCGCCCAACCTTTTCCGTCGGCAGCCCATTCATCAACTGCTGCCACGACGCGCCGCCATCCGTGGATTTGAAGAGGCCGCTGCCCGGCCCGTATGACGGCGGATAAATGCTCCACGGCGGACGCCGCGTATTCCACAAGCTCGCGTAAACCACCTGCGCATCCTGCGGGTCGAAGGCCAGGTCAATCGCGCCGACGTTGTCGTTCTTGAACAAAACTTTTTGCCACGTCGCCCCGCCATCGCGTGAACGATAGACGCCGCGTTCCGCATTGGGGCCGTAAACGTGCCCAAGCGCGGCGACAAACACGACGCTGGGATTTTTCGGATCCACCAGCACGCGCCCAATCTGCCGGGTGTTGTCCAGGCCGATGTGCGTCCAAGTCTTTCCGGCGTCGGTGGACTTATACATCCCATTGCCGTAGGAAATCTGCGAACGCATGTCGGCTTCCCCCGTGCCGACGTAAACGACGTTGGGGCTGGACGGCGCAACGCCAAGCGCGCCGATTGAGGCAATCGCCTGCCCGTCAAAGATCGGCGTCCACGTCCGGCCAGAGTTGTTCGACTTCCACACGCCGCCGCCGACCGAGCCGAAATAAAACGTATTGGGCTGGCCCGGCACGCCGCTCACCGCGTTCACGCGGCCCCCGCGAAACGGGCCGATCAGCCGCCAGTGCAAGCCGGAATAGAGACTCGTGTCGTATTGCCGCTGCGCCAACATCAGCGGCAGCGCGCCTGCGACCAGCACGACAGTGCAGCCTAGCGCCGCCAATACGCGCACAGTGATCTTCCGAATGTCAGACATAGATGAACCCTCCTTTTTGGTAATGAAGGCGTGAGAAGTTGTCGGGGCAATCAGACTGCATTTCTCAATGTGAAGCAAGGTTGGAGATTCGGCAGACACATGATATTTTCCGTCCGTCGTGAGCGAATTTGGCTCCTCGCCGTCAGAGCCTTTGGAGTTCTTGCCCTCACGATCGCTTCGGTTTTCTTGCCCCGGTTCCTTATTCACCATGAGGTAAACTCTTTACCTCGCCTCTTCTCACTCAAAGGAGTTGTCAATGGATCTGGTCAATACTGCTCGTGATCTCAGCGTTTTTCTTATTCCTCTTCTACCTTACCTGACCAAGGCAGGTGAGGGAATTGCAGAAGAAACTGGCAAAAAAATCGCTGGCACCTCTTGGGAAAACGCCAAGAAGTTATGGGCAAGGCTTTCTACCAAAATCGAGACGAAGCCCGCAGCACTTGAAGCCGTGGAAGATGCCCTAGTGAAGCCCAACAATGAAGATGTCCAAGCCTCATTTCGCAATCAGTTGACGAAGTTGCTGGAAACAGATGGTGCATTTGCATCTGAGTTGTCAAAGCTTTGGGAAGAGACAAAGCCAACAGCGACTGGTGTCATTCAATCAGGGGACAGAAACGTCTTTGTAGGCGGAACCAATTCTGGCGACATCGTCACAGGCGACAATAACCAACGTTGAACGTCACTTCTCCCAATCGCGTGTCCCCAATGGATGAACAAATAAGTGTGTTCTCTGAAGAGCTACCAGACGACTTGTACGGCACTCCAGATCAACCGTTGAATTTGTTGATGCAAGAGGCTTCCTTTGTACCGCCTCTTGATCTGTCAATTTCTGGTGATCAAAATGTCAGTATTGGTGGTGATGCTAAAGACACATACATTATCACTGGTGATCAAAACACACTTTATCTGAATCGTGAAGGGGCCTTCTCCTTTCACTTGCTTGATGAAAGATTCCTCGATGAGCAGCGTAAGCGAAATCCTGCTGCATTTTATGATGGGGTACGAGCTAATTGGGCTAACATTGCTCAAAAACACGATGCACCACGAACACTCTATAATGAACTGTACAACTTTGTAGAGAATCCCACTCTGCCGCCTCAGCGCATGGCGATTATTCTGGGTCTTGCTGGGGAAGGAAAAACTACCCTCTTAATGCGGCTGGCATGGAATTTGGCAGAAGCAGGCTATCCGGTTCTTTGGCGCCATTCCGGCCTTGCGGTCCCCTCCTCCTCTGCAAATTTTAAAAAGACTTACACCAACCCCATTGTGCTTTGCTTCGACCAAGCAGATGAGGACGAAGACCTACCTGCACTGGTCAGCGATCTGAGTGAATACGGTGTGCCGTTAATTGTGCTCGCTACTTCTCGACCCCACGAATGGCGCAATTCAGGACTGGAAACAGGTCTACGCCGATCATTGTATTTTCAGTCTCTGCCGTTGGATCGCTTATCGGAATGGGAAGTAAATGGCTTGCTTGATCGCTTGACGGAGACAGGAAAACTTGGCTCGCTAACAGGACTCTCACGCTCAGAACAAGTAAAGCACTTTCTAGATCATCTAAAGTCTGATGGGCAATTATTGCCTGCCCTCATTACAGCGCGACGTGGCGCTCCCAGTTTTGAGGCCGTTGTAGAGGACGTACTACAGCGGATTTACCGGCGCAATGAAGGTAGGGAACTGATCAAAGCTTATGCGATGCTGGCCGCCGTTCACCGATTTGGGTATTGGATTTCTCGGTCAGTTTACGCCCAAGCTTTGCATATCCCAGTTGCGGAAATCGGGGAGCGTATTTTAGGCCCGCTCGAGGGCGAATTATTAGAGGTCGTGCAATCTGAGGAGGACGAATGCTTATACACTCGCCATCCGGCAATCGCAGATTGTGTGATTCGCTTGGTGGAAAGCAAGAGATGGGCACCCGAGGCCCGCTTCCTTTACGATGACCTATTGACTGCCTTAGCTGAAAACTATCGTAATAACCCAACTGACCAGCAGCGCAGGCTGTTCTTTAACTTACCACGGTCCTTTAGTAGTTTGGGGGATGTTGTTACTGCCCGCCGACTTTTTGAACGGGCTGCTCAAAAAGCCCCCCAATATCCTAACATCCGACATGCTTGGGCGCTTCTTGAGCAGCAACAAGGTAATTTTGACAAAGCACGTGAAATTCTTGAGTCCGGATTACGAGATTACCCAACCGACGCCCCTTACTGGCAAGCTTTGGCTCAGTTGGAGCGGAAACAAGGCAACGTTGACAAAGCGCGCGAACTCTTCGAGCGCGGCACGCAGGCCGATCCGTCCGATTCCTATATCTGGTACGCCTGGGCGATGTTCGAGAAGAAACAAGGTGACTTCGACAAGGCGCGTGAGGTCTTCGAGCGTGGCTCACAGGCAGTTCTAGCCAATGCTTACATCTGGCATGCCTGGGCGATGTTCGAGAAGAAGCAAGGCAACCTTGACAAGGCCCGTGAACTCTTCGAGCGCGGCTCCTTAGCTGATCCAGCCAATTCCTACATCTGGCACGCCTGGTGGATGTTGGAGAAGGAGCAAGGCAACGTTGACAAGTTGCGTGAATTCTCCGAACGCGCCTCTCTGGCGGTTCCGGCCAATGCTTACATCTGGCACGCCTGGGCGATGTTGGAGAAAGAGCAAGGCAATTTCGACAAGGCGCGCGAAATCTTCCTGCACGGCTCACGGGCGGTTCCGTCCAATTCTTACATCTGGCGGTCTTGGAGGCTGTTGGAGGAACAACAAGGCAATCCAGAGAAAACACGAGAGTTGTTCCGTCATCGCTTACAGATTGACCCAAACAAGTCTAACACTTGGTTAAGCTGGGCACTTTGGGAGCAAGGGCAGGGGGACTTTGCTGAAGCACGCGAAATGTTGGAGCACAGTCTCTTAGAGAATCCAGCCAACCTCACCCTACAACAAGCGTTGGCTCAGTTGGAGTGGAAACAGGGCAATCTAGACAAGGCGCGTGAAGTTTTCGAGCGGGCCGCTCAAACCAACCCGACTAATGCCCCGCTCTGGCAAGCCTGGGCGTTGTTGGAACAAGAGCAAGGCAACCTTGACAAGGCGCGCGAGCTTTTCGAGCAAGCCGTTCAAACCAATCCAACAAATGCTCCATTGTGGCAAGCCTGGGCGTCATTGGAGCAAGGGCAAGGCAACTTTGACAAGGCACGCGAATTCTTTGAGCGCGGCGCTCAAGTTGGTCCGTCAAATTCCTCTCTCTGGCATGCCTGGGGAATACTGGAAAAAGAGCAAGGCAACCTTGACAAGGCGCGCGAACTCTTCGAGCGCGGCTCCCTGGCTAATCCAGCCAATGCTTACATCTGGCACGCCTGGGCAATATCGGAGAAGGAGCAAGGCAACCTTGACAAGGCGCGTGAAGTTTTCGAGCGCGCCTCTCTGGCGGTTCCGGCCAATGCTTACATCTGGCACGCTTGGGGGATGTTGGAGAAGGAGCAAGGCAACCTTGACAAGGCGCGTGAACTCTTCGAGCGCGGCTCCTTAGCTGATCCAGCCAATTCCTACATCTGGCACGCTTGGGGAGTCATGGAGAGTAGACATAGAAATTATGATAAAGCGAGAGAGTTATTTCATAACGGGCTTCTAGCTGACCCAACAAGCGGTCATATTTGGTCTGATTGGGCGCGACTTGAAGATAGACAGAACAATGTTGAAAAAGCCCGCGAGCTTTTTCAACTCGCCACTGAGGCCAATCCAGGTGACCATATTACTTGGGCGCGGTGGGCGCTGTTTGAAAAATGGCAAAGCAACTTTAGGAAAGCAAGAGAGTTATTCAGCCATAGCACCCAACTTAATCCAAAAGACGTGCTCACCTGGCTAAACTGGGCGCGCCTAGAGCAAGAACAACAAAACATAGACAAAGCGCGCGAACTCTTCGACCGTGGCTCACAGGTTGACCCAACTAATGCTGAAATTTGGCAAGCTTGGTCGCAGTTTGAATTGGGTTTTGATGTCCCATGGTCGCTAGCAATTTCAGACCATGCACTGCAATACATTCATACTAGCCGTGAACGTGCAAGTCTGCTTGTGAATCATGGGCGTGCGCTGGCCCGCTTACAATGTTACCCCAGAGCGGAAGAAGATTTCCAAGATGCTTTAAGCCTTGATGAGTCCAATTATCACGCACACTTTTTCTACGCAAACAATGTGCTTATTAGACAAGGAAGGCATCGCGAAGCTTGTTGGCATCTCAACAAGGCACTTGCCTTACAGCCACAATCCCCTAGAGACCGTCAAAATATTGAGCGCGCGCTACAGCGTCTCAGTTGTCCAGCGTGACGCCTTTCAGGCAGGTTGCTTAATACAATTAATACAAGACAGTGTTGGTGCAGTTGCCAAAGTGTTCCACATCCATTCGCGTGATGACGAACGCGGCGGGCAATTGATGTTCGAAGCGACGGTGATGATTCTTTCCTTCGCCAACTCGGCGGATTTGACCGAGACCGCATTGTTGAATTTGCGCGGTTTCTTGTGGCGGTTGGGCAAAGCAGGGCGGCAAGGCGAAGTGGGCGTCGTGATTGATAGCGTTTACTACGGTTTCACGAAATATGAGGAGTGAATGAAGTGAATGAGATGACCAACACTGCGCAAATTGAGCGATTGAAAAAGCTGCTGCAACCGGATGTGGTGATGGATTTAGGTGTGCGAGTGCGTGGGCCGCTAGACCTGCTACAACTGCGCGGGCAGGTGGAACAATGGCAGCAGGCGCGTGCTGCGCAAACGCCCGCCGTCGAGCGCGTGATTGCTTTCAAGCCGGAGACCTGGGAACAACTCAACGGCTTGGCCGCGCAACTCGCCGCGCCGGGTGCGGTCGTGACGCCCGCGCAGCTTGCCACTTGGCTTGTCGAATCCAGTTTAGCCGGACTGACAAACGGTCAACGCTGATGATTCCGACTCTTTCGCCAGCAAGCTCCCAAGTTGCCTAGAGAAAAGGTTCGAGGTATTTTGCGAAGGTATGAACGCAACACTCAACGAACGGATCGCGCCTGAGATTGTGAATGCCATCATTGCCCAAGCCACATCGCGCGGCTTATCGGTCAACGACTACTTGCGCCAAGCCTTGGGGTTGAATGAACAACCGAGGGAACCAGCGATTGCCGAACAACCACCGCAACCGCGCAATGAGGCAATGTTCGCCGTACTGCAACGCAGCGCGGAACGAATGAAAGATGTCCCGGTGACAGGTTCGACGGAAGAAACCCTCAAGCTGATTCGAGAAGCCAGAGCGGGAGTAATGTGGGGATATGAGCCAACCGACACAGACGACTAGCGCGGGCGCCGTCGTCATTGATGCCAACATTCTCGTCGCCATTTGCGCCAAAGAGCCGGGTGAACCTACGGCCAAAGCGGCGCTGGCTGATTACACCGCCAGAAACTGGGCTTTCTATGCGCCCGGCGCGATTCTCACCGAAGTGCTGTTCATCCTCTGCCGCAAACTACAAAGCGGCGAGATAGACGGCGCCAAACACCGGAAAGCGGTCGAAGATTTCAACGACTATATGTCTGCCATCACGCCTTCACCACAAGGCGACATTCGTTTCATCCTGCGCAATGAAGAGATTCGTCGCGGCTATAGCTGTTTGCATTCCGCTGACGCTTTCTACCTTGCCTTGGCGGAAGACCTAGCCCAGGGCGGCCCCGCTGAATTTCTCACCTTTGATAAACGAGTGGTCAATGTCGCCGCGAACAACGCACCGACTGTGAAAGTAAATCTTCTTCCTTCGTAATTCCTTGCTCAATTTTGATGGTAATCGTTGCCCTTGCTGAAGGCGGATCAACGCCTGCGCCGCTCTGCCGCGCAAGCTCAAGCCAGCTTGCTCTGGAACAACGCCCGCCAATGCTCCCGATTCATCCACGCGCTGTTGTCCAGCGTGATGCCTTTTCTATTGCCGGTCATGGATGTATCGGCTAGCATCCCTTTGCCAAACTCAAACGGAAGAAAAGTTGAGCGAAAGTGAGCCGTCACGATGGTTGAGATCGCGCAAGTATTACAAGCCGAAAAGCCCGCCGGGAGCGCGCAAGTCGTGCTCTTTATTCCCGCACTAGACCGCGACGGGCAAGCGATTGACCAGCAGTCTTGGGTGGACGAGGGATTGCGTCCCGTCGGGCAAGCCTTTGGCGGCGGTACTGCTTTCCCGCCCGGCAAAGGCGTCTGGCGCGATGACGAACGCGGCGGGCAATTGCTGTTCGAAGCGACGGTGATGATCCTTTCCTTTGCCAACCCGGCGGATTTGACCGAGACCGCCTTGTTGAATTTGCGCGGCTTCTTGTGGCG
>JAYUCP010000541.1:0-8544 GCA_043740245.1 Acidobacteriota bacterium
GAAATGCCAACAAAGTAGAGGAAACAGGTACGCGGATGACGCGGATGCAGCGGATCAGCGCGGATCAACCCGAAAAAGAATCTGCGGAAATCCGCTGCATCCGCGTCATCCGCGTATCTATTCGCTGGTTGAATTACGCACACGCTTCAGGTTACTTACGTTAACCGATGACGCCTACAGCAATTTGCCGCAACCCGGTTAGGAAGCCGCGCTCGACGTCAGCTTCGCTGAGTTGCGTCGCCGGAATCGCCAGGGCGCGCAAGGCCCATTGCCAAGCCGCCGCCACCGCGCCGCCGCCGGTCAGCACAACCGGCTGGCCCGTATGCAACAAACCCTGCCGCAGCATGCCATCCAAATCCGCCGCCAAATAAACACCAAGCAAAAATGACATGCGTTGCTCCGCCGTAGTCGCCGTGCGCTGTTCCAGCAAACGCACACAGAACAACGCGCGCGCCACACCGGCTTGCCGCGCTTCACTCATTCCAGCTTGCAGCCAATGTTCGTCAATGATTTCAGGTTTGCCGGTGGGCACGGCGCTGGCGAGGATGGTTTGTGTTTGCGTGGTGTGGATGAGTTCGCCGCTCAGGCTAGTCAGGCTGGCGGCGATGCGCGCCTGTTCGTCCAGCCGGATCAGCTTCCAATGCGAACCGAGATTGAGCAGCGTTGATGCGGGCGGCAGCAAGCCGAGCGCGTTCAAGCCCACGCAAAGCGTCTCTTCACCACGCATCACGTCCGCTGTGCCGATAGTCTCGGCAGTGCATTGCAGCGGCCCCGAACGCACGCCTGGCACGAGCAGCACGGGCAAATCGGTGATGGCGGGGAAGGCGTGCCGCTGCGTGCCGTCAATCAAATCTTGCAACGCAACGGGCGCGGCCACGTGCGGCACTTCGGCCAAACCGAGCGGCGATGTAATCATCCCGGCGGCCAGCACGGCACTTGGTGTTTCTTGTCCAGCGCGCACTTCGGCGATCAAGTTGCGGAGCGCTTCGTGCAAACGCGCGGGCGAACTGTCACGCGCGGTGTCGCGCACGCCTACGCTGGCGCGGGCTTGCGCGATGACGTTCGCGCCCTCGGTCAGCCAAACGCGCGTGTTGGTGGTGCCGGTGTCTACACAAATCAGATGGTTCATTGGTAAGGCGCGCTCTCGCGCACGGCGCTGACGAATTCAGCCGCCCGGCGTTGCAGCAATTCAAAATTGCCGGCTTGCCAAACATCCTTGCCGACGAGTTCGGAACCGATGCCCACGGCCCACGCGCCCGCCGCAAAGTATTCATGGGCTTTTTCAGGCGTAACGCCGCCGGTGGGCACGAGGCGCGCTTGATTCAGCGGCGCGCGCACGGCTTTGACATACGCGGGCCCCAGCGTCGTGGCCGGGAAGATTTTGATGGCGTCCGCGCCCGCGTCGAGCGCTTCGACAATTTCCGAAGGCGTGAAGCAGCCGGGCAGGGAAAGGAGGCCGCGTTGTTTGGTCGCGGCGATGACTGCGGCATTGCGATTAGGCGAGACGATGAAACGCGCGCCCGCCTTGGCCGCCTGTTCGACTTCGGCCACGGTCAGCACAGTGCCCGCGCCGATGGCGGCGTGGGTGCCGAAGCGCGCGGCCAAACGTTCAATCGTCGCCAGCGCGCCGGGCGAATTGAGCGTGACTTCGATGGCGGTGAGGCCGGCGGCAAAGAGCACGGCGGCCATCTCTGTTTCGCGCCCGCCGAAATCGCCGCGCAGGATGGCGATCAGACGGCCTTTGGCGATTTGTTCAAAGCTGGAAGTAGTGTTCATTGAAAAACCTTGTGTGTTGCGAATGCGCGCCGACGATACAACGCGCAAGAGTGGCTGGGCAACTTCTGGTTCTATGTTTATACTGTGCCAGCTTTTGCAAACCCAAACCAATTTCCTGAGGGATACCTGGATGAACACTTTGCGGACAACTGTTGTGCTGCTGGTCGCGTGGTTGTGTTTTGCCGTGCAAGCGCAAAGCCCTTCGCCCGGCGTCGTCAAATCCGAATTCATTTACGAAACCGCGCCCTTCCCCGAATGCCACGCTTCGACTATCGCGGAAACGCGCAATGGCTTGGTAGCCGCCTGGTTCGGTGGCACCAAAGAAAAACACCCTGATGTAGTCATCTGGGTCGCGCGGCTGGAAGATGGCAAGTGGACTGCGCCGGTCGAAGTTGCCAACGGTGTCGAGTCGCCAGACAAGCGTTACCCGACATGGAACCCGGTGTTGTACCAATCGAAGCGCGGGCCGTTGCTGCTCTTTTACAAAGTCGGTCCCAGCCCGGATGCGTGGTGGGGGATGTTGACGACTTCGGGCGATGGCGGCAAGACGTGGAGCAAGCCTGTGCGGCTGCCCGACGGCATCGCGGGGCCGATTAAGGACAAGCCGGTGGAGTTGAGCAACGGCGAATTGCTCTGCCCATCAAGCAGCGAAGACCACGGCTGGCGCGTGCATTTCGAGCGCACCAGCGACAATGGCAAGACTTGGCATCGCACAGAACCGATCAACGACGGCAAGGAATTCGACGTGATTCAGCCGACCGTGTTCTTTCATAAGGGCGGCCAATTGCAGGCGCTGATGCGCAGCCGGCAGGGCAAGATTGTTGAAGCCTGGTCAAACGATAGCGGCAAGACGTGGGGCAAACTCAGCGCAACAACTCTGCCCAATCCGAATTCGGGAATTGACGGCGTGACATTGAAAGACGGGCGGCAGTTGCTGGTCTACAACCACGTCGCGACCAGATTGGGGGGGCGTTCGTTGCTCAACGTCGCGCTCAGCAACGACGGCAAAACCTGGCAGGCGGCGCTGGTGCTGGAAGCTGGCAAACCCAATGATGAGTATTCCTATCCAGCCGTAATTCAAACGCGCGATGGACTGGTGCACATCACCTATACGTGGATGCGGAAGAAGATCAAACACGTTGTTGTTGATCCGCGCAAACTGCAACTGCGCGAGATGAAGGATGGCGCGTGGCCGTTGTAATAATTTCGCGTCGGGTGTCCGTCAAAGCTTTTTGTGGCGCGTGGCGCGTGGCGCGGGTAGCGCAAACTGGTTAGGGTTTTTTGGTTCGATTTAGATCAGGCAGTTTTGCGGATTCGTTTGGTCATGTGTAATTCGTTTTTCTGACCAGGGACATTTTGGTACTCGACCTCATCCATCAAGGTGCGAATCAGCCGCACACCCAAGCCACCCGATTTGCGCTCGTGCACCAGTCTGTCCACATTCGCGTCGGGCAAATGTCCAGGATCGAAACCGCGCCCCTCATCAATTACGGAAATGCGCAGCGCGGACTCGTCAAAGGTGACGCGAATGGTTACGTCCTTGCTTAGGTCGTGTCCGTAGGCGTGTTCGATCACGTTCGCGCAAGCCTCATCCACAGCCAGTTCAAGCTTGGGAATTTCGCCTTCTTCAAGACCAGCCTGGCCGCCCACGCTGACGACGAACTCGCGGATCAGCGCCAGATTCTCGGTCGAAGAGGGAACTTGCAGCGTGAATCGTCTTTCGATGGATGCCATCGCAGTCGTCCTCCAGATAAGCAGGGCATTTAAGTGGCGGTGAAGTGGGTGTTACCCCTGCGCGAAACGCTGCGCGGCGGTGGGCAGATCGTCCACCATTTCGAAGATGTCCTGGAAGCCCAGAATCTCGAACGTATGTTTGACCTTGGGGATGAGACCGCAAATTTTGATATCCCCGCCGATCTCACGGAGTTCTTCGACGAAGCTCATAAACACTCCCAGCCCCGCGGATGAAATGTAATTGAGCTTTGTGCAATCCACGATGATGCTGGTGCGGCCCGCGTCCATTTCGGTTTGAACGGCGCTCTCGAATTGCGGTGCGGTGTGAGCGTCAACAAAGCCTTCCAACGTGATGATGGATAGCCCCTCTTGCTGTGTGGTTTGCAGCGCAAACGGATTCGGCACTTGGCAAGCCTCCTTAGAAAAATGATTGCGAATGGATTGGGCGAATTGCAGTTACTGCCCTTGAAAGCGCGCACATCTTAGCATAAACACGTGATCGCGCAACGTTTGGTGCCATATTCAAAGATGTGACAACGGGGCCAGCTTTCACCTCGCACTGTGGGTGGTGTCGCCGGGGACTATCCGTCAGCGTTAAATGTTTATCCTGAGTGTAGTCGTAACTGCACCAAAACATTCACAGACCTGAAGTTTGTCGGCGCGCCGACAGTGAGTAAAAGTCCCTTGTGTTCAATTGTGTAGGGCGGTTGTCTTGAGCGGCGAGCTAAGGAAATGGTGCCAGTAGTTCATCTTTAACTGGCATTGATTCAATTCCTTTGCCTTCTTTCTCATTGCTTGAGAAGCTGCTTATGTGATTGGCAAAGTAGGGGAACTTCGGTTTTATTGATTAAGGTTTTACTTGAGCTTATTTTATGTGATGACTTAGATAGAGGTTGCTAGTTGCTGTACTCAGGATGATTAACGTTCTTGATTATAGTTAAAGCTAGACAGGAGCTTTGCTGTCATTTCTTTAGATTTTTACTTAGCTGGCGTGCCATCTTTCCCTTAAAATAAAGGGTTTCTACTATCTGTCGGCGGGCCGACAAGGCATTTCATATGTGCGAGATTGTCTATAATGTCCATTCCACACGTGAAAATCCGCTCGCCAAACGTGCGCCTGCTCCGTAAAATGCCCGTGCTGAAAACGCAGTATCTCTTCAGCGATCACCGCCCCAAGAAAGCCAAACACGTCAGGAGATCGCAGCCCTATGCTCGACCAAAAGAAAGTCGCGGAAGAACTGCTCGAACTCGTCAAGAAACTGTTGCCCGGCTCGCAGCTTCTGCTGGCGCTCGGCTTGCTGGCGGCCTATTACTACCGGCCCAACTGGGTAGACACGCATCGGTTGCGGGTCGCCGTGCTGTTCGAGTGCGCCGTCGTCCTGCTCGCCCTCGCCAGATTTGGCGCCGCCTTCCTGCGCGAACTCTGGGAAAAGCATTTCAAGGACAATGCCTTGTCCGCCACCGCCAGTTGGCTCAAAGCCTTGCCCGGCAAATACTCGCCCGGCTTTGCCAACCGCTACCGCCGCCAGGTCGCGCTCGACCACGAAGTTTTCAACGTCAAAGGCCTGGGCCTGATCGGCGCGCACACGATCAAGCTGGAGCGCGTCTTCGTAGACCTCAAAATCGCCTCCGCACGCTTTGCCCGCACCCTCAACGACCCGCTGGCGAAGAAGGCCTTCGAGCACGCGCGCAGCCTGTGGGATTACGTGCGCGCCATCAAAGACCGCTCCGAAGACGGGCGCGCCCTGGCGATCATCGGCCCTCCCGGTTGTGGCAAGACGACGCTGTTGCAACACGCCGCCGTCACGCTGGCCGCCAACCGGCAGCGCCAATATCGCGTCGCCGCCTACACGCCGATCCTGCTCTTCCTGCGCGATCACGCAGCGGCCGTGACCGCCAATCCCGCGTTGACGCTGGGCGAACTGGCGCAAAGCTATTTCAGCCGCAAAGACCGTTACCCCGAACTCAAACCGCCCGCCGCCTGGTTCGCGCAACAACTCAAAGCCGGCCATTGCCTCGTCCTGCTGGATGGCCTGGACGAAGTGGCCGATGGCGGCCAACGGCGCGCGCTCTCGCAATGGGTAGATCAGCAGATCAAAACCTACCCGCGCTGCCGCTTCGTCATCACCTCGCGCCCGGAAGGCTACAAATCCGCCTCCTCGACCGCGCCAATGTTGTCGTGCTTCCACACGAGAAAAGTGTTTTGTTGACAATGTACACAGATGTGGCGTATTGTGTCGGCCAGTTGCCCCAGATTATTGAAGCTGAAAGTTGAAAGGAGTTGAGTTATGCCTACTAATAACTTAGTTGGATTAGCTGAAATCGCTGATATAGCAGGGGTTTCTAAGCAAGCAGTCAGCAACTGGCGCATGCGATACGATGACTTTCCGCGCCCGATTCAGAAACTACAAAGTGGGCCGGTATGGGAACGCGAACGAATTGAAGCCTGGGTAAAGATATTTAAGGGAGAAGAAACCCATGTCCTGAGCTTCATTAATCTAAAAGGCGGTGTTGGAAAGACTACGACAGCGGTAGCTGTTGCCGAGATGCTTGCACAGGAAGAGCGTAAGCATGTCCTACTAATCGACCTCGACCCGCAGACCAACGCAACTGTCGCACTAATTTCAGAAGACCAGTGGGCCGAGATGGACAAGGATGGTCGCACTATCGCCCAACTCTTCGAGGACAGGCTTAATCCGCACAATGCTCCAAAGTTTGATGTTGAGAAAGCAATTGCCCGCCGGGTTTCGACTATCAATGACGGTATTGCGCGACTTGATCTGCTGCCTTCGAGCATTCGGCTTATTGACCTACAAGACCGTATTCCAATGATCGCATTGTCCGGTAACTTTACCGCTAACCCACTCGAAATTCTGCGAACTGCGATTCAACAGGTAATTGACCGCTACGACTACATCATCATCGACTGCCCGCCGAGTCTTGGTACTGTTACCAAAAACGGATTGCGGATTTCTACCGGGTACGTAATTCCGACCATCCCTGACATCGTGTCAACTTGGGGTATTCACCAGATTGTCGATAACGTGGCGCGCTTCTCACAGGATATTGGGTTTCCAATTCCTCCCTTGGGCATCGTGGCGACAAAGGTACAAAGTAACAATCTGCATGATCGGATTATCGCTGACTTAAAAGCCAAACGGCTTGACCGATTTGCTAAGCCTGATGCGTTACCGCAGCCTCCGCTGTTTGGCAACGTTATTCCGCAAACCGTTGCCGTTGCTCGTGGCGCGGACGTGGATGCCGACATCCGTACCTTCAAGGGAAAATACGGCACCGCATATGAATCATTGCGTGGCCTTACTCAGGAGATCAAGCAGCTATGCGAAAAGAAAAAGCACTGATTGATTTGCTGCGCGGATTAGTGGATTTGCTCGCTGAGGAATCCGCGCGCAATCTGGAGTTTTCGAGCAAGCTTGAGGCCCTGCTATCTGAGCTGCCCGAAAAGAAAGCAAAGCCGAAGAAGACGTCGGCGGTGCGCTTGCCGAAGAATCTGCCCGACATTCATGCAGAGTGGAACGCCCGCGACGAAACAGACTTTCGTCTTTGGCTGCGCGATCAGACGATCCTTGTTTTGCGTGCAGTTATTCGCGCGGAAGATATGGATGCCACACGCAGAACCGCCAAATGGAAGGAAACGGAAAAGTTTGCGGACTTCATCGCCGATAGCCTTCGTGCGCGGCAAGCACGTGGTTCCGCGTTTATCGGGAGAGACAACCAATAACCAGAGGAAGACAAATGGAAAAGGAAAGAAACATATCAGAGCTTTTATTCGAGAAATATCTGACGTTGCACAGTCACAATTTCGACTACGAACCCCTCGTCGAAGGAAAGAGCGCCAAGCTGGACTATCGTGTAATTTTCAATGGGGTAACGATCTTCTTCGATGTGAAAGAGTTTCAGCAAGACATACCAGTTATCCCGATGGGCGAAATCGCAGTCAGCATTGGAGGTTACGACCCTTACAAATACGTTCGCGAGAAATTGGAAGGGGCCTGGACGCAACTAAGCCAGTATAAGGAATATCCCTGCTCAGTCGTCTTATACAATCACACGCACACTCTGGTTATGCTTACACCAGAAACAGTGCTTGGTGCGATGCTCGGAACGCTAACCTATTCTATAGATAGCAACGGTCAGTTGAATCAGTTCTTCGGGGAGCCAGGGAGCTACCGGACGGCCTACCTATATGACGCTGACGGCCCGCGCGAGACACCAATAATCGCCGTCATCGTGATTGAAGAAGTCATAGTCGTGCCGACCGAGTTCACGCAAATGCTGGACGATCAAATCAAGCTTCTGCCTGAGGATTACGATGAAGTTGCAGAGGCAGTAAACGCCTTCAACAACAACTTGGAACTGAGCCAGAGAGGTATTGTCGCTAAAAAAGTTCCACGGGTTGTTGTGTACGAGAACCCGCATGCCAACATTCATTTTCCGCGCGATATGTTTATCGGGCCATATGATGAGCGTTGGGGGAAGATTGAAGATGGAAAGATTGAGAAAATCTTCGAGGGGGAGCGGCTTGGAGAACTACAGCAAACGAATTTACCGGCTGATGAGTTATGCGCAATACTGCAACGAAAGCCACAGGGTTCAGGTTAGCGATTCCGTGAAATCTGGCTTTTGGTGCGATCATTGATAACGAACTGTCTGCCTCAAACGACTAAGTTGCTTGTTACAGAGAATGCAATGTCGGCGCGCCGACAAGTTGGCTGAATTATTGATTCTCAGCAAAATGGTCTAAGTAGGGTTTTCCGACGCGGCTTTGAGATAGGCGTCAAAGCGTCCGCGCAATTGCCCAATGACTACGAAAAAGGGAATGCCAATCTCACTCGCTGGCACACGCGCAAGGTGATAATCCAGCTTCGGCTGAGTGCCGTTGAAATAACGCAGGATGTTTGAGTCGAGTAAATAGCGCATGAGTTATGGCGTAGTTTCAGCGTCAAGATCAGCCAACGTAAATTGGTCACGCGACCGTTCAATCTCGTCAAAGACTTCCATTGCGCCCGGATC
>JAYUCP010000542.1:0-21229 GCA_043740245.1 Acidobacteriota bacterium
GTGCTGGGCGGTGCGCCGACGCAAGCCGGTTCGTTTACGTTCACGGTCAGGGCGGCGGGCGTGGGCGGTTGCAGCGGGTCGCGGCCGTATGTGTTGAGCATTGCTTGCAGCGCGCTGAATTGGTCGCCGGACACGTTGCCTGGCGCAAAAGCGGGCCAGCCTTACAGCCAGCAACTCAGCGTCAGTCCGGCCAGCAATGCCACGTTCAGTTTGTTGTTGGGCTCATTGCCACCCGGCTTCACGCTCAGCAACGCCGGCTTGCTGAGCGGCGTCAGCAACACCACTGGAACTTTCAATTTCACCGCCAAAGCCACGGCTGGCAGTTGCCAGAGCACCAAGTCGTATGTGTTGACGCTGAGCAATACGCTGGCCGTGCGCGGCGATTTCGACGGCGACGGCAAGAGTGATCCTTATAGCTGGAGCGAGAAGGATGGCCGCTGGCGGATTGTCCGCAGCAGTGACGACAAGCTGCAGGACTTCGTTTTCGGCGCAGCGGGCGATGTCAGCGTGCCGGGCGATTATGACGGCGATGGGCGGTGGGACGCGGCCGTCTTCCGTCCGTCGAACGGCACCTGGTACGTGCGGCTCAGCAGCAACGGGCGAGACCTGGTCAAAGCCTGGGGCGGCGCGGCGGATACGCCCGTGCCCGCTGATTACGACGGCGACGGCAAAACCGATCTGGCCGTCTGGCGTGGCGCGGAAGGCGGCTGGTATGTCTTGCCCAGTTCGGATGGGGTGTATCAAAACGAAGCCTGGGGCGCGGCCAAGGCGCCCTACAACGACGTGCCCGTGCCCGGCGATTACGACGGTGATGGCAAATCTGATCTGGCCGTGTTCCGGCGCGGGGACGGCAATTGGTACATCAAGCAGAGCCGTACGGGCCAGGTTTTGGTGCGCGCCTGGGGTTTGGCGACTGACGTGCCGGTGCCCGCCGATTACGACGGCGACGGCAAAACCGACATCGCCGTCTGGCGCGGTCAGGAAGGCCATTGGTACGTGCTATGCAGCGCAGACAATTCGATCATCGGCAAAGCCTGGGGCACACAATTGCCGCCGTATTTCGACGCCGCCGCGCCGGGCGATTATGATGGCGATGGCAAGGCGGATGTGGCCGTCTGCCGCCAGGGCAGCGCCTGGTACATCGTGAAAAGTTCGGATGGTGTGGTGCTGACCAGACAATTGCCGTGACCAGGAGTATGTTTGTGCGGCGCAAACGCTGACAAAATTGGCTGCGATTGATGGGGACGGCTTGGGGGGACACGGTTCAGCACCATCGTGTTCAAGCCGGCCACGTCAACCGCAGTCAATACCTGACCATCAAACACAACCAAAGGAGAGCACGATTATGGACGAGATTCGCAACGCAATCACGACTGGCAACGCCAATTTCATGGCCGCCTTTCAACGTGGTGACGCCGCCGGAGTCGCCGCTTGTTACACCGCCGATGCGCGGTTGTTACCGCCCAACAGCGCGCCCATGAATGGCACAGCGGCCATCACCGCGTTCTGGCAAGGTGCGATGGCGCTGGGCATCACGGCGGCCAAGCTGGAAACCGTGGAACTGGAAACACGCGGCGATCTGGCCGTCGAGATTGGGCAATACACGCTGACCATTCAACCCGCGCCCGAGACAACGGTGACCGATGTCGGCAAGTATGTCGTCGTATGGAAAAATGACGGCGGCGCGTGGAAGCTGCACATTGACATCTGGAACACCAACACACCGGCCTGAAGGAGTCGAGCAATGAGTGAAGCAACTATCGCCGCGCGTCAAAGGCAATTGCGCAAGATCGTCGAGACTTACTTCGCTGCGCTCCGGCAACAAGATTTTGCGGCCATTCCCTATGCGGATGAGGTGTCGTTGCGCGCGCCGCTCGCGCCCGGCGGTGTAAATCACCCGCTCAAGGGCAAGGCCGCGTTGCGCGCGCAATGGTGGGGGCCCTTGGAACCAGCGCTGGCCGGCGCGGAAATCGTCGTACTCGATTGTTATTTCAACGCAGCCCTGACGGCGGTTTGCGCCGAAGCTTTGATCACGCTCAAGGTCGTTACGCCGCCTGCGACGTTGCGTGTGGCTGACCGCTTCACCGTGAATGCGGCGGGCGAAATTACCGAACAGGAAAATCACTTCGACCCGCGTGATGTTACCAACCCTGGCTGGCAAAACATTTGAGTAACAGGAGCTAACACAATGTCTATCACTGATAACAAAGACCTCGTCGCACGTTACTTTGCCGCGCTGAGCGGCCAACCAAAAACCGAAGACCTGGTGCGCACATACACCAACGATCCGGCGCTGCTGGGCCACGTGGCGTTTTTTGAAGCCGCCTTCCCGCGCTACGAACTGTTTGCTGACGACCTGCTTGCCGAGGGTGACAAGGTCGCCGTGCGCGCCCGGTTTGCCGGCGTGCACAAGGGCGACTTGCAGGGTATCGCGCCGACCGGCAAGGCGGTGGCGCTGCCCTTTATCATCATCTATCGCATCGCATCCGGCTTGATCGCAGAGCATTGGATGAGCGTGGATCAACTCGATCTGATGAGACAACTCGGCGTGATTCAACCGTAGTAACTTGAAATATCTTAAGGGGGGCACAAATGCGAGTAACTAAAATTGCGAAGCTAGTCTTGCTGCTCATGCTTTTTTCTGTGTTTGTTATGGCGCACGAAAAATCGGAGCAGGCAGATGTCAAAAAGGAAGCGCAAAAAATGAAAATCCTGGTGCATGTTACTCAAGGGCCGGAAAATCCGACGCGCGCCGCGCTGGCATTTCTGATCGCCCGGACGGCGTTGGAAGAAGGGCATTCGGTAACCTTGTTTCTGGCCGGCGATGCCGTGCAGTTATTGCGTGACGCGGTGCTCGACAATTTGACCGGGTTGGGGACGGGGAAGCTGCGCGAACACTATGACGCCATCGTCAAAGGCGGGGGCAAGTTTTATCTGTCAGGGATGTCGAGCAAAGCGCGCGGCGTGACCGAGGCTGATTTGAAAGGCAAGCCTGCTGAGTTTGCTACTCCGAATGTGCTTTTACGGTTGTCGTTGGAAAACGACCGGATGTTCACTTACTGAAGTAACAAAACAATTCAAACAAAGGAGCAACTATGAAGACGTTACATTGCCGTGATGCAGGTTTTGATTGCGCGGGGGAAATTCGCGCCGCCAGTGAAGAAGAAATTCTGCGCCAGGCCGCCGAACACGCGCTGGCCGCTCACAATGTCCAGGTAACACCGGAATTGGCGGCGCAGTTAAAAACATTGATCAAAGAAGAGGAATAACCAAAGGAGCAAAATCATGCAATTTCTTGTTACGATGGAATTCGTCGAACCGGGGCCGTTGTTAGCCCCACAGCAATTGGGGCAAATGGTGGAACAGGCTATTTTGCCCAGCTTCGATGTATTGGTTGAGTTACAAGCGGCAAGGAAAGTCTTGGCGGGTGGCGTGCTGGCGGGCACGCGCTCGGCCAGCTTCGTCGTTGAAGCCGCCAGCAACGATGAGTTGGATCAGTTGTTAGAGGGCCTGCCGTTTTGGGCCGTGATGAAAACCAGTGTTGCGCCATTACAAGCGTTCGCCCAGCGCGCGGCGAATGATCGCGCGTTGCTGGCGCGGATCAAAGCGGCCGGGCAATAACCGCGACCGAGCAGTAAGGCCGCAACAGCACATCAGAAAGGATGAAATATGACCGACACCAATCGCCTCAAATATCTACGCACGGCCTTGTTGTTAGTGGGCCTCATCTTCGTATTTGGCATTTACCCGCTCACGATCATTTGGCCGTCAGGCTGGGCTTGGCACGCTGAAGGGCGCTCTGATTACCTGGAGATGATTCTGGGGATTTACGCCACGCTCGGTATTTTCCTGATGATGGCCTCGCGCAATCCTTTACAGCATCGCAGCCTCATCTGGTTTACGGTTTGGTCGAGCATCGTGCACGGCGCGATCATGGCGGTGCAATCACTGCTCAACGCGCACAACATGGGGCACCTCTGGGGTGATGTTCTCGCCTTATTCGCGGTGGCGGCTGTGCTGGCGCTGCTGACTCCGCATGGACATTCAGCCAGCAGCGCGGCCTGAGACTAAATCAGGTTGCGTTAGCGTCCGGTTTCAATTTGTTGTTTCAAGGCGATAGCGTCACGGTTCTGCGGTTCGATCTGCAAGGCCTGCCGTGCGTGGGTGAGCGCCAAGGCGCGGTCGTTGCGCGCCAGGAAGAGGCGGCCCAAAGCCAGGTGTCCGGCGAGATGGCGCGGGTTCCAATAGACGGCGGATTGATAGGAGCTGACGGCTTTATCCACTTCGTTGCGCCGTTGCAGCAAGGTGCCAAGCAGGTAATGGGCTTCGGCGTTGGTGGCTTCGACGGTGAGCAGGCGTTGCAATTCGAGGATGGCCTCGGCATCGTTGCGCCCCTCGATCAATTGGCGCGCGCGGTCAAGACTGGCGGCGAGTGCTGAAACCGGTGTTGAAGCACTGACCGGCGTCCCCGCAGTTGGCGGCGCGGATGGATTGCCGGGCGTGGTCGAGGCGGCCGCAGCCTTGCCCGTGTTTGCGCGTTGCCGTTCGAGTTTGATGAACTGCGGGCGGTTGAATTCAGTCTTCAGGCGCAAGGGCGCGGGAATTTTGTCGGGCGCCACGGCCCAGCGCGCGTAATTCGGGAAGCTGCGTTTGGCCTGGTCGTCAACCTTGCCGGCTTCCGCCGCATTGCCGCTGGCTTCCAGCGATTTTGCCCAGAGAAACAAGGCCTCGCCATCACGTGGATTTTGTTCGGCCACGAGTTTCAATTGCTGCGCCGCTTCGGCAAAACTGCCCGCCTTCCACAAGGCATAACCGAGATTGAAACGATAGAGCGCGTCGGTTGGAGTGACCACCACAGCCCGGCGCAGCCAATTTACCCCTTTCGTTTGCTCACCTTGCAGCAGCCAAAATGCGCCCGCGTTATTCAAGGCCTCGGGCAGCGGCAGCGCTTCAGCGAGCCGTTCAAGCGCCGTGGCGGCTTCGAGCGTGTTGCCGCTCTGGTGCGCGGCCAGGCCCAGATAAAACAGGCTCTCGAAATAATGCGGATCAGCGCCCTCGAGTTGGCGCAACTGTTCGCTGGCATCCACAAAGGCGCGTTGCCGATAGAAATGCATGCCCAATTCATAAAGCGCCTGGGCATAGCGCCCGCCGCCCTGCGCCGATTCTTGCAAGGCGCGGCGCAACAGCATCTCGCGGACTTTGGCATCCTGCGTTTGAATGCCTTTGACGTAGCTTTCATACGCGCGCGGCGGCACCGTTTTGGCGGCGCTGATGAGTTGGTCTTTTGAAATGCCTGCGGTGCGGCTGCGCTCATTGAGCACGTTCCAGGCCAGTTCGGCTTGCATGGCTTGCAACTCGCTCAACAGGCCGCTGCGCGTGAAGACCTTGTTGCCGACGAGGCGGCCTGAACTGACTTCGATCAAGCGCGCCGTGATGGCGATGGAGATGCTGTTGTTCTCGCCGCCGATGTCGTAGGTACCGACGAGCGCGAGGTTGGCTTGGGCGGTCTCGGCGACGCGGATGACGGCGGCGCGCGTCAACAGATCGCTGGCCCGCAGCCCCAGCTTTTCATACACCAAGTTGCGTTCGGCAGGATCGAGCACTTGCATCTGCGCATTGTCCAGCAACTCGGCATAAAGCACGACGAAGCTTTCGCCGACCCAGTTGTATTCGGCGCGTCCCGAAACGTTTTCAAACGGCAGCGTCAACAAAACATCGGCGGCGCGGCTCGTGCCCGACAGCGCCAGCGCGATCGCCAGGCCAAGCAGGAACGTGCGGAAAGATTGCCTTACAGCCATTGCACTACTTCCAAAATTGAAAAGCCGTCCACACATGGCGGCCAGTGGGACGGGCGAAATCACGTTGAGACGGCGAATAGGGAATGCGCGTATTTGAATCATCTTCTTCGAATCATCAGGACGGGCGCGAGTCTAGCACGCGCTTGAGATGGCGAACAAGCTACGGGTATTGGCCGCGCGCTAGTTTGCTTGACTGCCCTTGGCCGTTCCCTTAAATTGCGCACGCTGCGTTGCACGCGGCACATTCGCTGGTTGAACGCACATCGCTTCACCAGACCCAACACAGATTTTTCACAGCATCCCAAACCCCGCCAGCAATTCCAGCGCGGGGCTAAGCCCAAAGCATTCCCGCACAGCATCACGCGTTGCCCCACGCAGAAGCTGTCCTGCATTTTTTTACCCGCTTCACCACAATCAAATCTCTTTCCACGAGGTCTACCCGATGTTCTCGATTCAGCGTTTACCACGATTGACGCTTCACGTGTTTATGCTCGGCAGTCTGCTGTTGCTGGCGAGTTTGCTTTTCAACGCTTGCGGCAAGCCTGCGCCGTTAAACGAAGCCACGCGCCTCGCCAAACCATCGAGCGGCGGCGAAGAAGGCGAATTGCAGAGGCGCGGCGATTGGTTTTATGCGCAGCGCGCTTATCCGGCCGGCCAGATTCCACAAGCCGCGCGCGAGTCGGCGTTGCGGCAATGGGATGCCGAAGAGTTGCGCTTGCAGGCGCGCGGATTGTTCAGCCGCGTGGCGCAAACCAATTGGGAAAACCTGGGGCCGCAACCTATCGAAGGCGGCCAGACCTTTGGCAACAACGGCGACCCGCGCGGTTTGGTGGCGGGCCGTGTGGCCGACATCGCGCTCGATCCGGGCTACAACGGCACGTCGAATCAGACCGTCTATCTCGGCGCGGCGCAGGGCGGTCTTTGGAAAACGACCAACAACGGGCAAAGCTGGACGCCGTTGACCGAAGACCAGCCTTCGCTGGCGGTCGGCGCGCTCGCCATTGATCCAACCAATCCGCAGGTGATTTTCGTGGGCACTGGCGAGGCGCATTTTTCGGGTGACAGTTATTACGGCGCGGGCTTGCTGAAATCGGTGAACGGCGGGCAGACGTGGACGCGCATTGCGGGGCCGGCGTTCAACGATCAAACACCCGCCAATGCGTTCATCAACGCGACCTTTTCCAAAATCGTCGTCAATCCGGCCGCGCCGCAAACGGTTTATGTGTGCACGGCGACGGGCAGCACCAGCAGCAGTTCTTCCAGCACAGAAGCAGTGCCGTTGGGCAGGCGTGGTGTGTGGAAGTCCACCGATGGCGGGCTGAACTTCACGCTGCTCGATGCGACGGGGACGGATGGAGCGGTCAGCGCGACGGATTTGTGGCTCGATCCGGGCAACCGCGAGCGCGTCTACGCAGCGCTCTCAGGCGCGGGGATTTATCTTTCTGAAAACGGCGGCACGACTTGGGCGAAGTTGGCGGGCGGACTGCCGGCAACCGGCTTCTCGCGCATCATCCTGGCCGCCGGGCCGCCCTTGCCGCCGGCGACCAAGCCCACGCTGTATGCGGCGTTTGCGTTGGCGGGCGACAACATCGCGTTCTTTCGCTCGGTGGATGGCGGCATGAGTTGGACAAGATTGAATGAACCGGCAACGGGCGGGCAGCACAGTTACAACCTGGCCTTGGCAGTAGACCCGACCGATGCCAATCTGCTTTATTACTGCACCTCGGCCAACAAAGACTATGACGACGGTTCGGTCTGGCGCAGCCGCGATGGCGGTCAGAACTGGCAGGGCATCAGCCGCAGCAATGGCAATGGCGGCTTGCATTCCGATTCGCACGTCATTGTGATCGCGTCGGCCAATCGCAACATCGTTTTCACCGGCAACGACGGCGGCATCTGGCGTACCGACAATGCGACCGCGAACGTCGTGCCGTGGACGAACCTGAACCGCACGCTCAGCATCACGCAATTTCAGAGTCTGGCCTTGCATCCAACCAATGCCAATCTGCTGTTCGGCGGCACGCAGGACAACGGCACGAACAGCTACAACGGCGCGGCGGCCTGGGCGCACAAGGATGACGGCGACGGCGGCTTTACTTTGATTGACCAAGCGAATCCGCTTTTCATCTATCACACCTATTACAACACCAGCCGTTCAAGTAATCCGGATAGCTACCAACTCGGCCCGGTGTTCTCGCGCAATGGTGGCGACGCTTGGGAGGCAGCCGGTTGTTTCAACTGTATCAAGCAAGCGGGCAACATCAACCCGGATGATCCGGTCAGCTTTTATGCCCCGCTGGCGCAACACAGCGGATTCACAGGCGCGAATGGCAACGTGGTTTATTTCGGCACGAACCGTGTCTATCGCTCCGCCGATAACGGCAAGACCTGGACGGGGCTGGGCGCGAGCGCCGACGGCTTTGGCGCCAGGCTGAGCGGGCGCACTGCCGACGCCTATGTCACCGCCATCGCCGCGCATCCCGTGCTGAACGCGGGCACGCCGCCGGGCGAAGTCGTCTGGGCCGGCACTTCGGACGGCAATGTGCAGAAGACCGTGAACGCGGGCGCGCTCGCCAATGCCACTTTCACCAGCCTGACGAAAGCCCCGCTGCCGCAGCGCTTCGTGACCGACCTTGCGCTGGATGCCAAAGATCAGCAACGCGCCTTTGTGACCTTTTCGGGCTTCAATCAAACGACACCCGCGACGCCGGGCCACGTCTTTCGGACGACGGATGGCGGCGCGAATTGGAGCGACATCAGCGGCAATCTGCCCGACGTGCCCGTCAACACCATCGCCTGCGATCCGAATCTGCCGAACACCTATTACATCGGCACAGACATCGGCGTCTTCAACACCGCTGATGGCGGCACGACGTGGACGCGGTTGGGCACGGGTTTGCCAAACGTCGCCGTGTTTGTGGTGCGCTATCACACGCCCAGCAAGACGCTGTTTGCGGCGACGCACGGGCGCGGCGTTTTCAAATTGAGCTTGGGCGTAGTGCAACCGGGCGACACCACGCCGCCCGCGCTGACCATCGCCAGCCACACCGATAATCAGACAGTCACCACGGCGGCGATTACGCTGAGTGGCACGGCCAGCGATAACGGCACGGGCAACAGCGGCATCGCTGCGGTGACGGTCAACGGCACGCGGGCGAATAACGATACGGCGGCGAATGGCGGCACGGCCAATTGGTCGCTGGCCGTCACACTGACGCCGGGGTTGAACAGTTTCAACATCGTCGCCAAAGACAACAGCGCCAATCAGAACACCACGACACGCACTTTGCGCATCAACTATCAAGCCCCGGCCGGCACGGCGGATTTGACGCTCAGCCAATCCATTTCAAGTACGGCCATTGCGGGCGACCGGCTGAGCTGGACGCTCAATTTGCGCAACAACGGCCCGGACGCGGCGCGCGATGTCGTGCTGTCGCAGTTGTTGCCCGGCACGGCGACGCTGGTCAACTTCACCGCGCCCAGCGGGTGGAGCAACGACGGGCTGCGCTTTAGCAAAGCCACAATGGCGGCGGGCGAAACGGCGGCGTTCACGCTTACGGTGTTGCTCGATCCATTCATACGCGATGCCAACCTGGTGGCGGGCCCAGCGACGGTCAGTTCAGGCTCGGCTGATCCGAATGCCGCCAACAACCGCGTCGCCACCGTGGTGAAAGTGTTTGTACAAGCCGACCTGGCGGTGGCGCTTCGCACCACGGCACGCAACCCGGTGTTTGACGGCGACCTGATTAGTTACACCATTGCGCTGAGCAACGCCGGGCCGAGTGCGGCGCGTGATTTCACGCTGACCGATACCTTGCCGGTGGCGCTCAACTTTGTGAGTTGTGCCGCCACCGATGGCGGCGTTTGCGGCGGCAACGGCAACACGCGCACCGTCACCTTCGCCACGCTCGGGCCCAGGCTGACCGCAACCATCACCCTGACAGGCCGCGTGGATGCGGCCAAACTCGAAGGCGCGACGCTGGTTAATGCGGCGGGCCTGACCTTGATGGATCCGACCACCGATCCTGTGCCGACCAATAACCAAGCCAGTTTGACGTTGAATGCCGCGCCGCCCCAAGCCAAGCTGACCTTGGATGGTGGCCGCACGGCTTTTGATTTCGGCGTGGTGATGCCGCAACGCGAATTGGTGGCGAACCTGCCGTCCTATCAATTCACGCTCGAAAACGCGGGCTTGTTGCCGCTCGATTACAATCTGGCGCTGAACCGCACGGGCGAACTGGTGACGAGCGGCAAGATCACACAGACCGATGACAGCGCGGTCTTCCTGCTGCGTGCCATCAATGCCGATGGCAGCGAGACGGCGTCGAACGGCGGACGTTTGCTCGGCGGCAAGTCGCAACGCTTCCGCCTGACGTTTGCGCCGTTGATCCCCGCGCCTGCCGGGCGCACCGATAATCTATTCGCCGTGCAGGTCATTCCGGACGCGCTCAACTCCGCGCTGAACCTCACGTCGAATGGCGGCGCGCCTGACAGCATTCCGCTCACGGGCCGCACGACCACCGACGCGAAGCTGATCAATCCGCTCGCGCCGCGCACCGCCGCGCTGGTTGTGCTGGCGCAGGCGAGCGAGGATGAGTTCCTGGTCGAGTTTTCGACGCACGATACCAACCTCGACATTTATCACGTGACCTATCAATTCCTGAACGAAGGCAACGTGCCGGTGGGCGATGCGCCGGGCTTCGATTTGGAAAACGAAATCCGGCAGAAGGGCGTCGTCAAAGGCCAGAGCTTCACGGTCGTCAAACGCTTCGCGGGTGCGGCCTCACGGCCCGGTGTGCGGCGCGTGCGCGTGACCTTGTATGACCGGCAGGGCAGCACGGTTGCTACGTCGGGCTTGATCGGTACGCAAAACGGGCGCGTCGTGAATGTGTCAGCGGCGAGCTTCAGCGCGAATGCATTGGCGGCGGGTTCCATCGTCGCAGCCTTTGGGCAGAAGCTGGCGACGGCGACGGTGGGGGCGACGACGACACCGCTGCCGACTGCGCTGGCGGGCACGCAGGTCTTCATCACCGATAGCCAGATGGTCGAACGCGCCGCGCCGTTGTTCTTCGTCGCGCCGGGGCAGATCAACTATCAGATTCCGCCCGGCACGGCGGCAGGCACGGCGACGATCACCGTCGCGGCGGCGGATGGCACGCTCTCGACGGGCAACTTGACGGTGGCGCATGTCGCCCCGGCTTTGTTCACCGCCAACTCGAATGGACAAGGCGTGCCGGCGGGCGTGCTCTTGCGCGTGCGTGGCGACGGCGCGCAAAGCTATGAATCCTTTGCGCGCTTCGATCCGGCGACGCAGCGGTATGCGGCGGCACCGATTGATTTGGGTGCCGCAAGCGATCAGGTCTTCTTGATCCTGTTCGGCTCTGGCTGGCGCAATCGCAGCGCGTTGACGGCCGTGACGGCACGCGCCGCAGCGGTCAATTCGCCCATTGTGACGGCACTGGATTTACCGGTGATCTTTGCCGGGCCGCAAGGCGGATTGGTGGGCTTGGATCAACTCAACCTGCGGCTGCCGCGCACGCTGCTGGGGCGTGGCGATCTCGAAGTGCAGTTGACGGTGGACGGCAAAGCGGCCAATGCGGTGCGAGTGACAGTTCGCTGAAACAGCAAAATAGGGGGTCGCCGCACCAAGCGACCCCCTATTAGTTGTGCTTGAAAATTCCAGCAAAGCCGCTTTCTGCTTGATCTTAGGCAGAGTTCCGAAGATGATGTGCCCGTGCTTGGCGCTGGTGGTCGGCACCGTATCCCCTCACAACAACGCTCATCATCACGCTGACGCGCTTAGGCGAAGTAGCTGCGGCGGGATGATTTCGATCAGCTTTCAAAATTCAATGTTGCCGCCCGCCGGGCAAACACCATGGCAAGACAGACTGGTGCTCCGGCAATTTGGATAAGCATTCCAAGCTTGCGCTAGGCAAGCGCAGCGGGCAGGCATAATGGGCATTTACAGCAGTTGGCCCAGCAGATGACATAACACCGTAACGTGGGTGCCACAGGCGCTCCGCGAGGTTTTGCGGTTTCAGGAGGCCGCCGCAATGAAGCAGATTGCAAACACACTATTCCAACCAATCAGATTCAAAGTTGAGCACGCGCTCAAGCACAGCGTCAGTTTCAAAGTCGTGCTGTTGCTGGGCGTGCTGACCTGCGCCATCAGCCTGCCCTGGCCGGGCACGCAAGCGCGGCAGAGCGGTTTTCAACGCGGCGATGTGTTTGTCTCGCTGACCGACGGCTTGATCCAACGTTACTCACCCACCACTGGCGCGTTGTTGCAAACGCTCGATACGGCCACGGGCACCGGCTCCTTCATCACCGGCGGCGCGTTTGACCGGAATGCCAATTTTTATGCGACCGCGTTTAGCTCGCGCTCCGTCGTGCGCTTTGACGCGAATGGCGTGCGGCTGGGCAATTTTGGCAGCGGCTTCAATGGCCGCCCCGAATCGGTGATCTTCGACGCCGATGGCAATGCCTTTGTCGGCACGGTGGATGGCGACAACGATGTTCGCAAATTCGATGCGGCGGGCAATCCGCTTGACCGCTATGACGTGACCGTCGAACGGCGCGGCAGCGACTGGATTGATCTGGCTGCTGACAAATGCACGCTCTACTACACCTCGGAAGGCGCGCGCATCCTGCGTTACGATGTGTGCACCAAGACGCAACTCAGCGATTTCGTCAACAACTTGCCGCATCCGGCTGCCTATGCTTTGCGCCTGTTGCCGAGCGGCGGTTTGATTGTGGCCGACACCAACGAAATCTTGCGCCTGGACGCCAGCGGCGCCATCACGCAACGTTACGACGCGCCCGGCGAAGATTCGTGGTTCGCCGTCAACCTCGATCCCGACGGCACTTCTTTCTGGAGCGGCGGCATCTCGACCGGCAATGTCTACAAATTCGACATCGCCAGCGGCAACCAGATCACGCGCATCCCGACGGGGCAGGGCGGAATTTTTGGCGTGACCGTGTTGGGCGAACTTACTGTCGTCAATCCGACACCGTCACCGACTGCTACTGCAACGGCGACCGCCACGCCGACGCCGCCAATCGAGGGCGCGGCAGATTTGGCCTTGAGCAAGACGGCTGCGCCCAGCGTCGTGACCAATGGCACGCTCGTGACCTACACGCTGCGCATCAACAACGCCGGGCCGGCGCAAGCGGTCAATGCCGTGCTCACCGACACCTTGCCGCCCAACACGTCTTTCGTTTCGTGCAGCACCAGCGGGAACGGCGTCTGCGGTGGCGCGGGGCGCAATCGCACTGTGACTTTCGCGCTCTTGCCGCTGGGCGAAACGACCGTGACGCTGGTCGCGCGGGTGGATTGCCCGGGCATCGAAAGCAGCGTGCTGACGAATACCGCGCAGGTGACCTCCGCGAGTAACGACCCCAACCTCGTGAACAATGCGGCGCAGGCGTCGGTCACGGCAGCGCCGCCTGAACCGCGCATCACTCTCGGTTCAACAAACGCCTTCAATTTCGCCGAAGTGCAATTGCGGCGCGAAGGCCTCGCCAATCCGCAATGGTATCCCTTCACGATTGACAACCTCGGCTGTTTGCCGCTGGTCGTCAATTTCGCCGTGCAACGCACCGGCGCCGACGTGAGCAGCGGGCGCATCAGCAATGCCAATGACGGCGTGACATTTCCCCTCGCCGTGGTGACTGAGGGCGCGGCGCAGTTCCTGACCGGCAATACGCCGATCACCATTGCAGGCGGGGGCCGGAGCGAATTCCGCCTCTTCTTCAATCCGAAGATTCCGATGGCGGCGGGCAAGACTTCGGGCCTGAGCGCCAATCAGGCGATCCCCGATCTGATCAATTCGCTGTTGACTATTTCGACCAACGCGACGAATGAGACCGGCGGCCCGCGCGCGTTTACTTATCCGGTGACGGGCCGCGTGGCGCCGGATGTCAAACTCATCAACCCGCTCGCGCCGAGCCTGGCCCCGCTGGTTGTGCTGGCGCGCAACAACGACCTATTCTCGGTCGAATTCTCGGTGCACGACGCCAACATGGACACCTTCTGCGCGGTCTATCAATTCCTGAACGAAGGCAACGTGCCGGTGGGTGACGCGCCGACCTTTTACCTGGATGAAGACATTGCGCGCGCCAACATGGTGCGCGGCCAGAGCTTCACCATCGTCAAAAAGTTCGACGGCGCGAATCGCCGGCCCGAAGTGCGCCGCGTGCGCGTGACGGTGTTTGACCGCCTGCTCAACGTGGTCGAGACCTCCAGTCTCATCGGCTCGCAGAACGGGCGTGTCGTCAACGTCTCGGCGGCCAGCTTTGCCGCGTCTGGTCTGGCGGCTGAATCCATCGTCGCGGCCTTTGGCGAAAGACTCGCGGTCGAAACGCGCGCGGCGGGCACGTCGCCGTTGCCCACCGAATTGGCGGGCACGCGCGTGCTAATCACCGACAGCAATAACATCGAATACGCCGCCCCGTTGTTCTTCGTCGCGCCCGGACAGGTCAATTACATGATGCCGCGTGGCATCGCCAATGGCCCCGCGCTCGTGACGATTGCGGCGGCCGACGGCACGATCTCGACCGGCAACATCACGATCGCCGATGTCGCGCCGGCCCTCTTCACCGCTGACGCCAGCGGCAAGGGCTTGCCGACAGGCTTGATCTTGCGCGTCAAGGCCGACGGCGCGCAGGTTTATGAAGCGCTGGCGCAGTTCAATACGGCGACGCGGCGCTTTGATCCGGTGGCGATTGATGTGAGCAATCCGAAAGAGCAGGTCTTCGCCGTGCTCTTCGGCACGGGCTTCCGTTATCGCCGCGCGCCCCAGGCGTTGCGCGCGACGGTGGGCGGTCTCGACGTGGCGATCCCCTTTGCCGGCAAGCAAGGCGGATTGATCGGCGTAGATCAAGTCAACCTGCTGCTGCCGAGCAAACTGGCCGGACGCGGCGAGGCCGAGATTCAATTGTTTGTTGATGGTAAAGCAGCCAATCCCGTGCGGGTGCAAATCCGCTAAGCCGGGGCGTTGCTGGCAATGATAATCGTGGGCCGGGCTTTCGTCTGGCCGACATCATAGAGTTCAAGAAAATGTTTCTTCCACGAAGACACACGAAGAATCACGAAGGCAGCGCGCACGCTACAGTCCGGCTGGTGCGGTTTTCTTCGTGCTTCTTCGTGTGTCTTCGTGGAAGAATTTCTGTTTCTTGCATGCTTTAGGACAGGCCGCAGCCTGTCCTACCTTTCAAGGAGAATTCAGAATGAAAAGGTCTCAAAGTGCCGTCGCCAGTTTGTGTTTGAGCCTGGTGCTTGCGCCGCTGCCAACGCTCGCTGCTGTAAATCCGGCAGACGTTGCCGCCGTCCACAACAATCCTGCGGCCACACCCATCGGCACCATCGAATCAGCCGGTGCGATGTTGATCAACGGGCGCGCCGCCAATGGCAAGAATGTCATCTGGGATGGCGAACTATTGCAGGCGCCGGCCAATGCCAGCGCCGCCGTCACGCTCGAAGCCCTGGGGCAAGTCAAACTGAGCAGCGGCGCGCTCGTGCGTTTGAGCGCGGCCACTAGCAGCATTGCGAGCGAGCAGAACAAGCGGATGCTCGTCGCGGCGGTTTTCAACGGCCAGATCGAAGTCGAATTGCAACCCAGCGCCAGCGCCTATCTGGAAGCAGCGGGCAAAGCCTGGCTCGCGGCGGGCAATACCAAACTCACGCTCGGCATTCGTGACGGCGCGGCGACGCTGGAAACGGCCAATGGCAATGCGGGTGAAATGGGCAGCTTTGCGCTGAGCTTGCCAGCAATGAATGCGGATAAGACGAGCACGGCCGCACCAGCGGTGAAACCAGTCGCGCTGGCCGAACGCGCCGCGCTGTTGCATTCGATCAAACTCGTGACCGGCGCCGAGACCGGTCTTACTACGAGGGCCGTCAAGCTTTACTCCAATAACAAAGCTGGAATGATCGGCATGGTCGAATCCGGCGGCACGGTCAAGATCAATGGCCGTGAGGCGCGCCGTCAGGAATTGCTCTGGGATGGCGAGATCGTGCAAGCGCCCGCCAATGCTGGTGCGCAACTAGCGCTGGCCGGGTTGGGCCAGGTGCAATTGACCAAAGGCTCCGTGGTCAAGCTCACAACCGCCGCAGCGCCGAACGCCAAGCGCGTGCTCACCGCGGCTGTGCTGCAGGGCGAGATCAACATCAAGCTGCAACCCGAAATCGCCGCGTATGTCGAAGCCAACGGCAAATCGTTTGCGGCGGACGCCGGATCGCGTTTCCGCGTGAATGGCCGCGACGGCAATTCCATTGTCGAAGTCTTCGCCGGCAACGTGCGCGAGATCGGCAAGTGGAATGTCGAACTCTCGACCGATGTGATGGAGCAGGCCGCGCAACTCAACGCCGGGCCGCGCCAATACAACATCCGCCCCTTGGCCGAAAAGGCGGGCGGCTATTTGATGAACGTGCGCGCGCAAAGCACCCAGACCTTGTGCTTCCTTGTCACCGATCTGGCGGGCAAAGCGGCAGCGGGCGTGCCGGTCGTCTTCACCTTGAATGCGGCGGATGGGCAGCCGGTCGGCATGCTCGGCACAGGCGTCGAGGCAGGCAAATACTTCGAGACCAAAACCGATGCGCAAGGCGTGGCAATCGTGCCGTTTAACGCGGGCTCGGCAACCGGTTCGACTTCGCTGAGCGCGGCGGTGCGCGGCACCAATTCGGCGAACGCCAACGTCGTGGTCGTGGACAAAGACGACTCCAAGTTCTGGACGGAACGCAACGCGATCCCGGTTTTTGTCGCGGCGGCCGCCGCCATCGTTGCAGGCATCGTGATTTACCACAACCGAGAAGACCGCCTGCCAATTCAAGGCGTCGGCCCGACCCAGATCGTACCGTAGCGCTACGCAACGAATCTGCCCGGCGGGCAAGTTCGCAAACAGGCAGTCAGCGCCTTTGGCAATGCCCAGGCGCTGACTGCCTGTTTCTTTTTGGGTGGTGAACTGCGCTTGCCGATTTCTGCGCAGCCAAGCAGAATGTAGCCCCAAGTTCACCCGCAAACGAGAAAACCCAGGAAGAGGAGAGACAATTCGCCTTGATGTCTACTGCGATTTTTGAGCGCGCGCAAACCGCTGCGCATTTCATACGCCAACAATGCCCCACACCGATTGATGTAGCCGTCGTGCTCGGTTCCGGCCTGGGCGCCTTCGCCGAAACGTTGCGTGACCCGGTCATCATCCCTTACGAACAGATTCCCGAATTCGCGCGTTCAACCGTCGAAGGGCATTCGGGCCGGCTGGTGATCGGGCAGTTGCCGCACACCGAACGGCGCATCACGGTCGCCGCGATGCAGGGGCGCTTTCATTATTACGAAGGCTATGAGTTGGAAGATGTGACGCTGCCGCTGCGCACGTTCGGCGCGCTGGGCGTCAAAAAACTGATCCTGACCAACGCGGCGGGCGGCGTGAATCCGGCCTTCAAACAAGGCTCGTTCATGCTCATCAGCGATCATATCAATCTGATGCTGTTCAGCCCGCTGCGCGGCAAACACGATGAACGGTTGGGCGCGCGCTTTCCCGATATGACCGAGGTGTACAGCAAAGCCTGGCGCGCGCTGGCCAGGGAATGCGCGGCGGGCATGAACCTGCAATTGAATGAAGGCGTCTATCTGGCCTTGCAGGGGCCGAATTACGAAACGCCCGCCGAAGTGCGCATGGCCCGCTTGCTGGGCGGCGACGCGGTCGGCATGTCCACCGTGCCCGAAGCGATTGTCGCCAAACAGATGGGCATGGAAATCCTGGGCATCTCGCTCATCACCAACGCGGCGGCGGGCATCAGCGAAGAACCGATCAATCACGCTGAAGTGATGGGTACAGGGCGGCTGGTGAGCGGACAGTTTTTGATGTTTTTGCAGCGAATAATTTCTCGAATGGAGTAGCCGGAATTCGGAATTCGGAAGGCAGTCGTCCGCGATTCCGAATTCCGAATTCCGAATTCTCTGACTATTTATGATCATCGGCATCTCCGGCGGCACCGGTTCAGGCAAAACGACGGTAGCGCGCCGCATTCTGGAAAACGTGAGCGAAGAGCAGATCGTCTTTTTGCAGCAGGACAGTTATTACCGCAATCTCGGCGATCTGCCGTTGGAGTTGCGCCATCAGGTGAACTTCGATCATCCCGATACGCTCGACAATTTCCTCTTCGTCAATCACGTCCAGGCCTTGCGGGCGGGCGAACCCATCGAGATGCCGGTTTATGATTTCGCCACGCACACCCGCCGGGCCGAAACGATTCGGGTCGAACCCAAACCGGTCATGATTATCGAAGGCATTCTGGTTTTTGTGGACGCCGCGCTGCGCGAATTGATGGACGTGAAGATTTTTGTGGATACGGATGACAACCTGCGTTTCATCCGCCGCTTGCAACGCGATGTCAAAGAACGCGGGCGTTCGGTCGAATCGGTGATCAAACAATACCTAGACACAGTGCGCCCGATGCACCGCCAATTCGTCGAGCCGTCGAAACGCTACGCCGACGTGATTATCCCCGAAGGCGGCTACAACGAAGTCGGCATTGATTTGATCTCCGGCAAAATCAGAGCCAGGTTACAGGAAGAACTGGAAAAGGTGAGGCAGTAAAATGAGCAGTAAACGACAGGGAGACGCCGAGACGGGGAGACGGAGCGAGCGGACTGCCCAAGTAAAACTCGTGGAATTGGCGCGGCAGGCGCGCGAACGCGCGCACGCGCCCTTCTCCGATTTCAAAGTCGGCGCGGCGCTTGAAACGCGCGATGGGCGCGTCTTCACAGGTTGCAATGTCGAGAATTCCAGCTACGGCCTGAGCATCTGCGCCGAGCGCGTGGTCTTGTTCAAAGCTATTTCGGAAGGCGTCCGCGAGTTCGCGCGCATCGCCGTGATCGCCGATACGCCCGCCGGGATGCCGGTGCGGCCCTGCGGCGCGTGCCGCCAGGTGATTTCGGATTTGATGGGCGGCGAGGCCGAAGTCGTGATGGCGAACCTGCGCGGCGAGATTGAAACTCAGAAGGTCAAAGAGTTGTTGCCCGCGCCATTTGATCGTAGCTTTATGTAGCTTTGTAGGTAGTAAGGAGGTTGTGATGGCTGTGACATTGGAAGCCGTGTTGGAACAAGTCCGGCAATTACCGGTCGAAGAGCAAACACAGTTGCGCGCGTTGTTGCCCGCGACGAATGGAACCGCGCCGCAGGCCAAGTCGCCGCTCGCGGCCGAAGGGGAAAGCTTTGCGCCCACGCACCCGATGTCTTCGCCGGAGCGGCGCTGGTTGCGGCAACACAGCCACGAATATCCGGGCGAGTTTCTGGCGGTGGAGGGCGATCAATTGATCGCGCACGGCACGGATGCCAAAGCCGTGTTTGCCGCGGCGCGCGCGGCAGGGGTTGAATATCCGATGTTCGTGCGCGTTGACCCGGTCGAATCGCCGAACGCGCCGGCTTGGCTGATGGCCGGGCGGGCGCGCCCCGCGCGGACGCCGATGAATGACCGCACGGAAGAGTATCAATGGCTGGCGCAACATCGCCACGAGTATCCGGGCGAATTGCTCGCCTTGAAAGGCAGTCACCTGATTGCGCACGGGGTTGATGATAAAGAAGTCTTCGCCGCCGTGCGCGCGGCAGGTGTTGAAGACGCATATTTTGTCCACGTTCAACCGGCGGATGCGCTGCCATTTGCCGGTTGGTAGAGGGCTGTACGATGTATCAAGTCAGCTACGAGCGGAGTTACTACTACCCGACGACCGAAGATGACATCACTTTGCAGGCTGAGTTGCGGCTAGCTCAGGAAGGCGTGGAAGCAGAGGCCAAACTCGACACGGGCGCGGCGTTCTGTCTCTTCAAGCGCTCCTATGCTGAAGAGTTGGGCCTAGTCGTTGAACAGGGCTATCGGCAGCGGTTTGGCACCTTGACCGACAGCTTTACGGCGTATGGCTATATGCTGGTGCTGAAGACGCTGGAAATTGAGCTTGAAGTGATGGTCTTTTTCCCGGCGGACATTTTCATTCCGCGCAATCTGCTGGGCCGCAACTGGCTGCGCAAAGTGCGACTCGGCTTGGTGGATTACGAAGGCTTGCTCTATCTGAGCAAATATCAGCAGGAGGAGTAAGCCCATGCATAAAACAATACTGTTGCTACTCGTCTGGCTGCCGTTGGCGGCAAGCGCACAAACCAACCGCCTCGATTTGCTCATCGTCAACGGCGCGGTCGTCACGCTGGATGGCGAACAGCATCTTTACGACAGCGGCTTCGTTGCCATGCGCGGCGCGCGCATCGTTGAAGTTGGCCCGATGACGGCGCTCAAACGCCGCGGCTATCAAGCCAAACAAACCATTGATGCGCGCGGCAAGGCCGTGCTGCCCGGCCTGATCAACACGCACACGCATTTGCCGATGGTGCTCTATCGCGGCATTGCCGACGATTTGAATTTGCAGGAGTGGCTGACCAAATACATCTTTCCCGCCGAAGCCAAGAACACGACCAAGGATTTCGTCATCTGGGGCACGCGGCTCGGCCTGATCGAATTGATTCGCGGCGGCACGACTACCTACGCCGACATGTATTACTTTGAAGACGCGCTGGCCGTCGAGACCAAACGCGCCGGCGTGCGTGGCGTGCTGGGCGAGACGCTGATTGATTTCCCCGCGCCCGACAATAAGACGTGGGTCGCCGCCGTCAGCTACACCGAAGCGTTTTTGAAAAAGTGGAAGGGCGACGCCTTGATCGTGCCCGCCGCAGCGCCGCACGCTGCTTACACCGTCAGCACCGAGCATCTGAATGAAGTGCGCGCGCTGGCCGAAAAGTACGACGCGCCCATCCTCACGCACATCGCCGAAGCGCCGAGCGAGACCGAAGACATTGGCAAACGCTACAACGCGCGGCCCGTTGAATATCTGGAACGCATTGGCTTCCTGTCAGCGCGCGTGCTGGGCGCGCACATGGTGCACGTGAACGAGGCCGAGATCGCGACGTTGAAAGCGCGCGAGGTTGGCATCGCGCATTGCCCGCAATCGAATATGAAGCTGAGTTCGGGCACGCCGCCCGTGCCGCGCATGTTGGAGTTGGGCTTGCGCGTCGGATTGGGCACGGACGGCGCGGCGTCGAACAATGATTTGAGTATGTGGGAAGAGATGGATACGGCGGCCAAGTTGCACAAGCTGATTTCGATGAAACCCACCGTCGTGACGGCGCGCGAGGCGTTGGCGATGGCAACCATCGGCGGCGCACGCGCGTTGCATTTGGAAAAAGAAATCGGTTCGCTCGAAGCGGGCAAACGCGCCGACGTCATCGTGGTTGATCTGAGTGCGCCGCATCAAACGCCGCGCTATAATCTTTACTCCCATCTGGTTTATGCGACCAAAGCTTCGGACGTGACCGACACCATCGTCAACGGGCGCGTGCTGATGCGCCAGCGGCGGCTGTTGACCTTGGATGAGGCGGCGATCAAG
>JAYUCP010000543.1:0-8479 GCA_043740245.1 Acidobacteriota bacterium
TACGACCGCGAAGCCGACAAGATCGTCACGCAGGACAGCCGCGTCTGGATTGCGGGACTCGGCGATGAAGGCGGATCGGGATCGTGGCTGGCCGCCGCGCTGAAACAGTTCGGCCAACCCAAACGCGATGAACTGGCCAAGTACGAACAGTTCATAGACAACGTGCTGTGGGGCGGCTTGCAATACAAAGATGGCGCGAACCAATACGGCGTGCGCAAGAGCTTGCTGTTTTACTCGCCGCAAGATGTGCCCGGCTTTCAATACGACCCGGCGCTGAATTGGACGACGTGGACGAGTTGGAAGAAGGCCGATGCCGAATCCATCGGGCGCGGTTACAACTACCCGCACGTCGTCGCGGCCTATTGGTCAATGTACCGCCTCGCGCGCAATCACACCGGCCTCGTTACGAATCACGCCTGGGATTGGTATCTGGAACAGGCGTATCAAACGACGAAGTTCACTTTCAGCCGCAATGCGAATAACAATCGCCGCCGAGTCGGTTACGTCGAACTGGGTTTGATGGAAGGCGACATTTTCCTGGCCGTGCTGCAAGACTTGAAACGCGAAGACTGGACGGAGAAAGCCGCTGATGTGGAAGCGTTGATGAAAGAGCGCACGGAGCGTTGGAAGAAAGAAGCCTATCCCTTCGGCAGCGAGATGGCCTGGGATTCGACGGGGCAGGAAGAGGTCTATGCGTGGTGCGATTATTTCGGCTACGACGACAAGGCGCAGGTCTCGCTCAATTCGATCATCGGCTATATGCCGACGGTGCCGCATTGGGGCTACAACGGGAACGCCCGTCGTTATTGGGATTTTTTGTATGGCGGCAAGCTGCGCCGCATCGAGCGGCAGTTACATCATTACGGCTCCGGCCTGAATGCGATTCCCGTGTTGTCACATTATCGTAAACATCCAGAAGACGATTACCTGTTGCGCATTGGCTACGGCGGCACGCTGGGCGCACTCACCAACATTGACCGCGAAGGCTTTGCTTCCGTCGCGTTTCATTCGTTTCCCTCGACGCTCAAGTGGGATGCCTACAGCGGCGATTACGGCCCGAACTTCTTCGGCCACGCGCTGAACACGGCAACGTATGTCGTCAACCATCCTGAGTTCGGCTGGCAAGCCTACGGCGGGAATGTCAAACGCAAGGGCGATTGGATCAATGTGACGCCGCTCGATTCGTTTCGGATGCGGGTTTACATCGCGCCGCGCGGCTTGTGGCTGACCCTGGATGCGGGGCGATTTGAAGCCGTTGAGGTGAATGCGAAAACCGGTGTGGTGCGTGTTGGATTGGCAAGCGCAACGCCGGAAACGCCGCAGGCTCGCTTGCGGATCGAACAGCCTGCGCAAATTGCCGGTGTCGGCAGTTATCGTTTGCGCGAGCAGTTCAAGCAGGAGCGCGCGGCGTATGTGATTCCAATCAAACAAAGTACAACTTGGATTGAATTAGTCGTGGAGGCTAAGTAAGTTTCCAGACTTTCTTTCATCAGACCGCGTTGGTAGCTCTTTGAATAACGGCGATATTGCGCGGCGGCAGATTTATTCTTGAAAAGACTTTTGGCAATTAACTGAAGAGTGTGCGTAATTCGACAAGCGAATAGATACGCGGATGACGCGGATGCAGCGGATTTCCGCAGATTCTTTTTCGGGTTGATCCGCGCTGATCCGCTGCACCCGCGTCATCCGCGTATCTATTTCCTCTGCTTTGCTGACATTTCTTTTACGCACTGGCTTCAATTAACTTAAGGCAAAGCTATGTCCAGAATCGCAGGCAGTCTTAAAATAGTTGCTCGAACACGATTGCACCTTGGCTTTAGGGCGGGTAGCAACAAGCACCTGGAAAATGAAAGCCGTGGATAAGAAATGCATAAATTTCATTTTAGGCTTGGCTGATTGTGATTGGCAGTATTGAAGTGGCGATTGGAATGCTAAATTCGATTTAGGACCCCAATCGTCACTTTCAGTCCGCGTCCTGCGCGTCCATCATCACCAACGCCGAGCGCCAGCGCAAACCGCCGGGAATCGGTTCATAAGCCTTTTCGTGACGCTGCGCGAAATCGAGCGCTTCAGAGACGGCTTCTGTCAGGTCAGGATGGATGCGTTGACGCATGCAGGCGTCGAGATGAGTGGAGAGAATTTCGACGGCCCAGCGAAGCTGTTCCGGATTGGGCGTCGGGCGTTCGGGTTGTTGCGCGTGTAACCGAATGTGCGAGTCCAGCAAACGCTGGGCTAACGAGACGGCATGGGGATGCTTCATAACTACCTCTTCTGTTAATGAGCCTGTCAAACAGGCTTCCCGTGACCGTGTTAGATGGTAATGATGTTCTTGAGACGGGCGCATCCTACTGCCGATACACAAGAGGCGCAAGCAAAATTTGGCTGAAGTTTTGGCGCTGAATTTTAGGTCTTGTGTGCTTGCCAATGTTGCAAGCCATGCGTTGTCGCTTCCAAGCGGCGCGTCAAACTCAGCCGCACCAACTGCTGTTCGCACAACGCGCCGATGGCCTGTTTGGCGCTGGTTTCGTCAAGGTCTGCTTCGTCCCCGAGCGTGCGATCAATGATCCAACCAGCCAGGCCGACGCGTTCGTTGCCGACCGATACGGCCAGGTGTTCGGGACTGTAACGACCGCCCAGTTCAGCGATGATGCCGAGCAACGCGAGACTGGCGGTTTCTAAATCCAATTCAATGGCAGGTTGAATGAAGCTGGTAGTGAACGGTTGATCAATCAGCGCTGGCTCTGACACCGGCAACAGCGCTTGTTGTTTGTTCGTGCGCTCGCGCAATTCGTAATCGCCGCGCAACCCGCGTTCGCGTTGTTGTTCGTAAAGCAACAGCGTGCAGGCCGCATCCAGCGCGGCGTATTGCAATTGCTCGGCGCTCAACGGGCGGCGGCCCCAATCGCCGCGTTGTTCAGTCTTGTCCAGCGACAAACCGAGATGAGTTTCAGCCTGCGCTTTCAACGAACATTTCTTGTCGCCGCTGCGCCGCGCCGCCAGCATCGTGTCGTGAATCGGCGAAGTCGTGATGCGGTAGTGGCGCATCATGCGCGCGGCATCGAAGCTGGCGTTGTGAATAGCCTTGGTCGAAATGCTTAATTCCAGCGGACGGCGCAACGGTTCTAATTCCAAATGGGCGAGCGTATCAATGATGGCCACGCGCGTTTGGTCGCCTTCACGAAACGCGAGTTGCACGAGCGCGACTTTTTCGGCCGCGCGATCCCACCAGTTGATCGTCTCGATGTCGAGCGCCAGCGCACGGGCTTGGGCGGCGCGTTCGGCCAGGGCGACGAGTTGCGGTTGCGTGTGAATGAATTCGACGGTGTGCTCCAACATTGGCGAATATCTTCTGTGATCGTTGCGGAGCGCGCAAGGCGGAAAAAGTTGTGAGCAGGCGCGCGTTGTACCGCAGGCTGCCAGCTTGTTGTAGCTTGCTCATCAGCCGGTCATGCATCTGCTGTTGCCTGCGCGTGACGCCCCGTGTTGTGCTCATACAGCCAGTGCCCCGCAGACGAATTGAGCCGAAATTCTCAGCCGCCTCTTGTGTTTTTTTTTTTGCACACAATATCATCCCGCCGCCTTAATGGCCGGGTTTCGTATCGTGGGCGAGGAAAGCCAGTCAACTGCCGCAAAATTACAATTCACCAGTTGCCGGATGGGATGGGCGTCAGCTTTACGAAGCCGCTAAATCAATCGGTCGGGTTGCTGTTTCTCGCTGTTGATCCTTGGATTGCCAACTGACTGAGGGAATCAGCACCCGAAAGTCGAACCACAATCAAAATCTACCGCAGAAGGGAACTCCATGCACACCTCCAAGTCATCGTTCGGCCACTCAATCATGCCGCTCTTGCTCATCTGGCTCGCCCTCTGTTGTGCTGAGTCTACGGCCTGGGGACAAACCACCATCACTGCTGTGGTGTCATTCGCAAGCAACAAGCCGCAGGTGGCCGCCGAATTTATTGCGGTGGCGTACGGTACCGAGCTAGCTGGCACGACTCTGACTGTCACTGACAGCACGGGCGTGCAGCGGACTGCGCCGCTGCTTTCCGTCTCGCTCGGGCAAATCAACTTTCTGGTGCCGGCGGGTACAGCGACGGGTGTGGCGATGGTAGCGGTGCGACGGAACGAAATGGTGGTCGGTACTAAAAGCGTGTCGGTCGGGCCAGGATTGTTTGCAGCTAATAGCGATGAGCGCGGGGTTGCCAAAGGATATACGCAGCGCTACCGATCTAATAATTTGCTGATGCAAGAATTAACCTACCGATTCGATGCTGCACAAGGCAGGTTTGTCGCCGTCCCGATTGATCTCACGAACAGCAGCGACCAAGTCTTTCTGATCCTATACGGAACTGGCTTACGGTTTCGCAGCAGCCTGACAGGGGTGAGCGCGACGATTGGAGACGTGCCTGCGACAGTGACGTATGCGGGTATGGAGCCAGGCTCTGATTTGGATCAGGTCTACCTGATTCTGCCGCCGAGCTTGAGTGGGCGCGGCGAAGTCAACATCATGCTCCGGGTGGATGGCCAGGAGGCCAACATCGTCACCGTCACGATTGGCAATCCCCTGCCGAACTTGACAAACCTGAGTCCGAACAGCGCCATCGCAGGCGGTCAGAGCTTCACGCTGACGGTCAACGGGACGAACTTCGTCAACGGTTCAATGGTGCGATGGAACGGTACGAACCGCACTACAACATTCGTTGGCGGCACCCAACTGACCGCACAGATTCCGGCCAGTGACTTGGCGACGGCAGGCACGGCCAGCGTGACGGTCTTCAATCCCGCGCCGGGCGGCGGCGTGTCGAACACGGCGAATTTCACGATCAGTTGCTCTTACGCGATCCAACCCACCAGCCAATCTTTCAACGCGGGCGGTGGCACGGGCAGCGTCAACGTCACGACCACGAGCGGCTGCGCGTGGATGGCGACGAGCAATGCCAGTTTCATCACAATCACGTCCGGTGCGGGCGGCAGCGGCAACGGCACCGTCAATTACTCGGTCGCAGCCAACACGAGCACCAGTTCGCGCACGGGGACGCTGACCATTGCGGGGCAGACCTTCACCGTCACACAATCCGGCGCTACGCTCAATCCTGTGGCGGTAGTTTCGGCAGCGAGCTTCACTGCTGGGCCAGTGGCACCCGATTCCATTGCAGCGGCATTCGGTACCGGCTTGGCTGAGCAGACCCTCAGCGCGACAACTACTCCGCTCCCGACAGTCCTAGCGGGCACGACTGTTGAGGTCAACGGACAACCCGCCGGTCTATTCTTCGTCTCAACCGGTCAAATCAACTTCCAGGTGCCAGTAGGGACGGTATCTGGCAATCCGACCGTGACTGTGCGCAGAAACGGAATTCCAATCTCCACTGGGAATGTGCAAATCGCGACAGTGGCGCCGGGGCTTTTCTCGGCCAATGGCAATGGGGGTGGGGTGGCATCGGGGTATGCCTTGCGCGTCCGAACGAACGGCTCGCAGGTAACTGAAGAGATCGCGCGGTTCGACGCGGCGCAAAACAAAGTTGTCGCCGTCCCGATTGACCTCACGACCACCAGTGATCGGGTCTTTCTGATCCTGTTTGGGACGGGCTTGCGGGGGCGTAGCAGCCTGACAGGGGTAAGCGCCAAGATTGGGGGCGAGACCGCCGAAGTGTCGTTTGCGGGCGCGGTTTTGGGACTCGCCGGTTTGGATCAAGTCAACCTGCTTCTCCCGCTCGGCTTGCGTGGGCGTGGGCAGGTCGACATCGTGCTGACGGTGGATGGCAGGGTGGCCAACGTCGTCACAGTCTCAATCAGGTAGAGGCTTACAGCTCGAAAAATGTGCCAGGCTGCTGCTACTTCAGCAGCATAACGGGTGCCACAAACCAATTAGCATGCGAATTACAGACGAATGGAGAAAGTTATGACCATCAAACGAACATTGTGTTTAGTGATTGCGCTACTGGGGTTGAGCGTCGGCGTGGCGACTCAGACCGTGTACAGCACCGTCACCGGGCGGGTGCTCGATCCGAAACTGGCTGTGGTGCCCGGCGCGAACATCGTGCTGATCAATACCGACACGGGGTTGATCAGGCAAATAGACTCCGACGCAAGCGGGGAATACTTTTTCCTCTCGATCCCGCCTGGCAAATATAGCGTGACGGCCAGCAAGGAGCCTGATTTTGCGGCGGCGACTGTACAAATTGATGTACAGGTAGCAACTGCCAGTCGCGTCGAGGACCTGAAGCTCAGCCTGAAGAGCACGCGAGCGGCCATTGACATCATTGACGACCGGGGCGTCAAGGTCAACACCAACGATGCACAGATCAGCCTGCTGGTGACCTCACGCCAACTGGCCGATTTACCGTCGCGCACGCGCAACCCCTATGACTTTATTACGCTCAGCCCCGGTTCAGTGGCGACGCTGGCGAGCATCGGGCGGGGGACAGGGTTCGCCGTCAATGGGCAATCATTGCGCAGCGGCAATTTCCTGCTCGATGGCGGGGAGAACGTAGACCCATCGGTCGGCGGCGTCGGACAGTTGGTCTCGCTCGATGCGGTGCAGGAATACAATCTGCAAACCAATAATTTCCAGGCCGAATATGGGCGCAATACCGGCTACATCGCCAACGTCAGTTCGCGCGCGGGCGGCAATCTTTTCCACGGGAATCTCTTTGAGTTCAACCTCAACTCGGCGCTGGCAGCGAACTCTTTCTCCAACAATGCGCGCGGGCGTGCACGCCCTGGCTTCAGCCGCAATCAATTCGGCGGCACGCTGGGCGGGCCGCTCATCAAGCAGCGCCTGTTTCTCTTTGCCTCGCTCGAAGGGAGGCCGGTGCGGAGCGGCTACGAGGACGTCAAAGTCTACGTGCCGACCGCGGACCTGCTCGCGCGGGTTTCGCCGGGCACTAAAGCGATTTTCAACACCTATCCCGTCACCGACCGGCTCTCCAAAGATGACTTCAAGCCGGCGACGATCACTCCTTTTGGCGGCACTGCGCCCATGGTCATTCCGCGCGCCTTCGTGGCAACCTTCCGGCGCGTAGCCCTTTTTTCGCTCGACGGGCAGCCAAACTCGCGGGCGGCGAAGGATTTTGCCGGCAGTATCGGCGCGCCACAGAATACGCTGCTGGCAAGCGGGCGACTCGATTACAGGCTCAACCCGGATACGCAAGTCTTTGGCCGCTACGTTTTCGAAACCAATGACGCCACCGGCCAGCAGTTGCAGTCCTTCGAGGTTTACGGCGGCGGTTTAAGCCATCCGCGCCGCCAGGAGAATCAGAACCTGCTGGTCAACCTCACGCGCGTCTGGTCGCCCCGGTTCGTGACCGAATCGCATCTGGTCTATAGCCGGATCAGCCAGCGCGAAGCCACGCAGACGCTGCCCGGAGGCTATTCTCCGCAGATCGAATTAGGCAGCCGGATTGATCGGCTGGCGCTGCCTTTCAGTGAATTTCCTTTCGGGTTGAGTGCGCAAGACAACTTGCAAACGGTATCGAGCGCAACTTGGCAATTGGGCCACCATACGCTCAAATTCGGCGGCCAGTACAGCTACTTGCGCGACAACCGCGACTTTGGCTTTTACCAAACAATCATCGCTTCGTTTGGGAGCGTGCAAGACTTGGTGGACGGGAAAGCGTTTCTGCAAGTTCCCATAGATCCGCAAGGTCGCAAACCGGGCGATAATCGCGGTACGGTGACGCCGCCGGCCTATGCCAGACATTACCGTTACCACGATCTGGGGCTGTACGCGCAGGACACCTGGAAGGTCAGTCAGCGCTTAACACTCACACCCGGGCTGCGCTGGGATTATTTCGGGCCACCATCCAGTGTGGGGCGTGAGCGCCAACTCGACATCAACTTTTATCCCGGCGCTGGCAGCGATCCCCGTCAGCAGATTGCCAGCGGCCGGTTCGTGCGCGTGGATGAAGCGCCCGGCGAATTCAAAGGCCACTTCTACCTGCCGAGCTACACCAACTTTGGCCCACGCTTCGGCGTGGCCTACAATCTGGGGCGTGAGGCGGTGCTGCGTTCCGGCTTTGGTTTCTTCTATGACCGCATTTTCAACAACGCTATCTCCAGTACGATTGAGAATCCGCTAGGGCTAGGGTTTGCCAGGCTCGGCAGCGACCCGGCTACTAACCCCCTGGCTGATCTCAATACGCTGGGAGGTCAGAGTCTCCGCGATGTCTACACGCTTTTCCGCCAGAATACCAATTACCAACTCTCCCTGCGCGGCACGGCCATTGATCCCAATTTCAAGCCCGCCTACCTGGCGACGTGGAATGTCACTTTTGAAAAAGAGCTGCACAACCTGGTCATGGCCGCCAGCTATTTGGGCAGTCGCAGCCGGCGACTCTTCTCCGCGAACAATGTCAACCGCACGGGCAACCGGGCAGACGTGGAGCTAGTGGAGCTTTCCTAAAGTTCTCCATCCTGTTCTTTGAAACACAATGTTAGACTGGGTTTGAAAGGAATCCACTTCAAATGCCCAATCAAACTT
>JAYUCP010000544.1:0-3483 GCA_043740245.1 Acidobacteriota bacterium
GGCTGAGTTTCGCGCGACGTTGGCTCAATGCGGCCTCGCGCTGATCGGCCAGACCAAAGAGATCGCGCCCGCCGACCGCAAGCTTTACGCCTTGCGCGATCTGACGGCGACGGTGCCGTTTCGGCCCTTCATCGTCGCTTCGATCATGTCCAAAAAGTTGGCCGAAGGCATTGATGGCTTGGTGCTTGATGTCAAAGCCGGCAATGGCGCGTTTATGCAAAGCGATGCCGATGCGCTGAAATTGGCTGAGATGCTCTGCGCGGTGGGCCGCCGCATGGGCAAGCGCGTGACGGCGCTGCTGACGGACATGAATCAACCGCTGGGTCGTTGGGTCGGCAACGCGGTCGAGACGCGCGAAGCCATCGAATGTTTGCAAGGCAACTTGCAAGGCGACTTCGCCGAACTGAGTTTGGAACTCGCCGCGCAAATGCTGGTCGTGGGCGGCGTGGCTACGCTGGATGAAGCCCGCCCGCGCGTGCGCGAAGCCATCACCTCGGGCCGCGCGCTCGAAAAGTTTAAGACCTGCATCGTGGCGCAAAGCGGTGATCCGCGCGTTTGCGACGATGTGCGGTTGTTGCCGCAGGCCGTGCAACAACTCACGATTCGCGCTGATCGAAACGGCTATGTCGCGCACATTCAAACCGACGAACTGGGCCGCATCGTGCAGGAATGGGGTGGCGGGCGCTTGCGCTTGGAAGACCGCATTGATTACGGCGTCGGGTTGGAGATTCACGCCAAGCTGGGCGCGCAGGTGCAAGCCGGTGAGGCGTTGGTGACGGCGCATTACAACGCTGCGGCCAAACTGGCGGAGATGCAGGAACGTTTGCAGGCAACTTATGAAATCAGCGAGGTGGCCCCGCCAACTGAAAATTTAATCAAGGCGGTGATTTGAGCTAACCGGCTAAGCGACCACCGCCAGCACTTCGCCAGCGTTCACCGTTTGACCTTCGCTGACGCGCACCTCGGTCACTTTGCCGGCCCTTGGCGCAAGCACTTCGTTCTGCATCTTCATCGCCTCGACCACCAGCAAGCCTTGTTCGGCGGCGACTTCATCACCCACGGCGCAGAGCACGCGCACGACTTTGCCCGGCATCGGCGAAGTCAGCGTCGCCTTGCCGCTGGCCGCCGTATTGCCGACGTTGCCGCGCAGATGTTTTTTGTCGCGCACAGTGACAGGGAAGCGCTGGCCGTTGACGACCGCTTCGGTACGTCCGTCGGGCAGGGTGTCGAGCAGGCAGCGATAAACGCGTTGGTTGAGCACGATGGTGAAAAGGCCCGGTTCCGGTTGACCGACTTGCGCGGTGTGATTGGCGCCGCCTTGAATCAGTTGCGCCGTCCCATTGTGGTGCGCGAAGTCAACTTCGTGCGTTTGACCTGCGATCTCAATGATGAGTTTCATCAGCTTTGCTCCTGCTGTTTAACGCCAGCCTGCCGCGCGTTTCCACTTGCTCACACCTGAATGCGTCGCGCCCGTTGCTGTTTGCCGCGCCTGTTCGCGTTGGGCGAAATCGAGCGCCGCGACCAGCATTGCCGCCACTTGCGCTTCATCCACTTCACCTAATGCTGATTTGGCGGCAGCCTTTTGCCGTTCGAGAAAGCGCGCGATGAAGCCGGTATCAATCTCGCCCGCGCAAAATTCGCGGTCTTGCAGGACGGACAGAAAGAAGGGAATCGTCGTGCGTATGCCGCCGACGTGATATTCGCCCAGCGCGCGCCGCATCCGCGCAATCGCTTCAGCCCGAGTTGCGCCCCAGGTCGCCAGCTTCGAGATCATCGGGTCGTAGTAAATCGGCACCTCCCAGCCTTCATAAACGCCGCTGTCGTCGCGCACGCCGGGGCCGCTGGGCGTGCGCAGGCGCGTGATTTTGCCCGGCGAAGGTAGGAAGTTCTTGTCCGGGTCTTCGGCATACACACGGCATTCGAGCGCGGAACCCGTCCAGCGCAAGTCTTCTTGGTTGATCATTAGCCGTTCGCCCGCCGCGATGCGAATCTGTTCGCAGACCAGATCAACGCCTGTGACCAGTTCCGTCACCGGGTGCTCGACCTGCAAGCGCGTGTTCATTTCGAGGAAGTAAAAGTTCTTGTGCACGTCCACAAGGAATTCCACCGTGCCGACGCTGTAGTAATTGGCCGCGCGCGCAATCTCGACCGCCGCCGCGCCCATCCGCGCGCGCAAGTCGGGATCGTTGAATGACGCCGGGCATTCCTCGATGACTTTTTGATGGCGGCGCTGGATGGAGCATTCGCGTTCGCCCAGGTGGATGATGTTGCCGTGGCGGTCGGCGACGATTTGAATCTCGATGTGGCGCGGCTTTTCGATGAACTTCTCGACGTAGACTGACGGGTCGCCGAAGGCCGCCTGCGCTTCGGATGAAGCCATTTGAAAGGCGGCGTTCATCTCTGCGGCGGAACGCACCACGCGCATGCCTTTGCCGCCGCCGCCCGCCGCCGCTTTCAACATCACGGCGTAGCCGACTTCAGCAGCCACGCGCCGGGCTTCGTCAGCATTGGTCAGCTTGTCAGTAGTGCCGGGGACAATCGGTGCGCCCGCGCGGACGGCGGCTTCGCGCGCGTTGATCTTGTCGCCCATCAATTCAATCGTCGCGGGCGCCGGGCCGATGAAGGTGAGGCCTGCTTCTTCGACCGCGCGCGCGAACCATGCGCGTTCGGACAGGAAGCCATAGCCGGGATGGATGGCTTGCGCGCCCGCTTGTTTGGCGGCGTCAATCACGCGCTCGCCGACGAGGTAACTTTCGGCGGAAGGCGCGGGGCCGATGAAATAGGCTTCATCGGCCAGCCGCACGTGCAGCGCGTGGCGATCCGCTTCGGAGTAAACGGCAACAGGCGAAATGCCAATGTCGCGACAGGCGCGAATCAAGCGCACGGCGATTTCTCCACGGTTGGCAATCAGGATTTTGCGAAACATAAAAACAGTCGGCAGTCGGCAGTCGGCAGTCGGCAGTCGGATGCTGGTAGTGATTTCGACCAGATACCGACTACTGACTACCGACTACCGACTACTCGATCATCGAACTGCCTGGGTTACGCGGATCGTAGCGCACAGTGATAGAGGCGCCGGGCACGTATTTGTGTTGGCGTTCCATCTGTTCGTCGTTGAGGCGGTAGGCGGTTTCGTATTGGACGTTGGACAGGCTGTAGCAGAAAAAGATCGTCAGCCCGCCATCCAACTCCGGCAGCGTCTCAACGACGCGGCCTTCGGTGATGCGGCCAAATTGGCGGAGCCAGATTTTGTATTCGGCCTCCAGATCGCGTCCGCGCAAACGGGCGATCAGCCTTTTCAGAAAACTGGTTTGCATCGCAGTTCCGGCTCTGTGTCTTAGGGCAACAATCGGACGAAGCAGACCGAACTTACGCAAAATGTGGTGCGGGTTCTTTACCCATGTGCGCCAGGTTAAGCCTAAGTCCTTTGAAATCAGTGCTATGTTATTGGCCCGCCAAGCGTTGCATCTGCTTGCCAGGTGG
>JAYUCP010000545.1:0-8454 GCA_043740245.1 Acidobacteriota bacterium
CATGCCGCGCGGCATCGTCGGCAGCGAACGCGGCGGCATCCTGACCGAAAAGCTGCGCGAGAACCCTTACACCGTGCTGCTGCTGGACGAAGTCGAGAAAGCCTCGCCCTATCTGCTCAACCTGTTTTTACAGGCCTTTGACGAAGGCTGGCTGACCGATGGGCGCGGCAAGAAGGTTTACCTTTCCGACGCGATCGTCATCATGACTTCCAACCTCGGCAGCGAGAATTTCAAGAAGTACATGAAACCGCTCGGCTTCGGCCAGAAGACGACCGCCGATGTCGCAGAGATCAAGCACGCCGTCATGCAAGCTGCCGAAACGCGCTTCTCGCCGGAGTTCCGCAACCGCATTGACGAGATCGTCATCTTTTCGCCGCTCACCGAAGACGAGGTCAAACAGATCGCCCTGCTTTACCTGCGCAGCACGCGCAAACAGATGGAGCACCAGGGTAAGAAGCTGCGCATCAGCGAAGCCGCGATTGATAAAGTCGTCGAACTCGGCTTCAGCCCGACTTACGGCGCGCGCTTCCTGAAACGCACGATTGACGAGAAAGTGAAGCTGCCGATTACCAATCTGTGGAAGGCGTTCAACCAATTCGTGGTGGATATTGTCGAGGGTGAATTGGATGTGCGGGGCGAATAAGCGCATCCGCGACACAATCAAACAGGCGCGGCGATGAACAGTCGCCGCGCTTTTTCACTTACAAGGTTTGTTTATGTTCAACCCGGCTGCCAAACAGATGACGTTAGAAGCTTCGCTTGAACAGTTCGATTTGCGAGAGGCGGATCGGGTGCAGGAATACTTGCAACGCAACTCGTTCTTGCTGCCGATCATCTTTGAGGCACAAGCGCAGATCGCACGCCTTTTTAGCCTCAGCACCAAAACCGTACTTGAAGTGACCACTGATCCGAGCGACGGCACGTCGCAGCTTTACCTCGTCGTTCCCACCAAACTGCGGGCGCGGGCCGCCTATGAGTTGTTTGAAAGGTTTGAGCAAGAATGGTGGTTGGAAGCGAGCGCGCGCGCGCAGTTTCGTATGAATATCGTTCCGGAGTTCACCGACGTTGAGCCAGATTACATCGTTCAGATGCTTCCGAAACGAGTTCGTGAAGTTGAAGTGGAAATCATTGCCCGCAAGAAAGCGGAGCCAAACCTTGTCTACGACGCACCGAATTTTTGAACCGCTGAGGCTGTCGTCCTATGACAGAAAATTACCCATGGTACACAATCGTTGTAGACTCAACGCTGCGGCAAGGCGACATTTTCTTTGATTGCTCGGTGCTTGTGCCGAAGGGCGAATTCTCGGAAGTGGAAGGCGTCACTAAGGTCAAGGCCTTGGCGGTTGACTATGACGTGATCGTGATGAGCCAATCCTGCGATCTTGAACAAGACAATCTGGAACTTGTGCTGGTCTGCCCGCATTGGCCGTTTTCGGCGCTGGCCGCCAAGTTCGATCACTTCAAATCCAACAAAGGCAAGGAGGCGCTCCTGCGCGGGCACTTGCCCGGTTACCACTTAATCAATCGCCACGAAGTCACCGGCCCGCTGCCTGAGCCGCGCGTGGTTGATTTCCGCAACGTCTACGGCGTGCCGCTGGAGTACTTGAAGAATCTCTGTGAGGGCAACAACGAAAGGCTACGGCTTTTGCCACCGTACCGCGAACATTTGTCGCAAGCGTTCGCGCGTTTCTTTATGCGTGTTGGGTTACCGGTGCAGGTTGAGTTGGGCAAGTAAGGCTGCGGTGGGCGCGCCGAACAATGGTTGAACGGGCTGGCGACGTCGCTTGCCCTACGCAAAGTGAAAACGCATCTCGACATTCCCTTGAACTTCCCTCGCAATGACACCGTATTCACGACTGTTCCCTGACCGCTTTTCCTGCACTCTCGAAACTATCAACGATCATCACTGATCTGTCCGGAGGCGAAATGTATCATCGTACTTTATTCAAACTATTCGCGGCACTGTGCTGTTTAGCCCTCGCCGCTCCGACGCCCGCACAGACCGCGCTGCCCAAAGGCTTCGAGCGCGGCGCGTCGGTCGAAGGTCTCACCGAATACCGCCTGCCCAACGGCCTGCGCGTGCTGCTCTTTCCCGATCCATCCAAACAAACGATCGTGGTCAACGTGACCTATCTGGTCGGTTCGAAACACGAGAACTACGGCGAGACCGGCATGGCGCATCTGCTCGAACACATGGTCTTCAAGGGCACGCCGAAGCATCCCAAAATCCCGGATGAATTGACCACACACGGCACGCGGCCCAACGGCTCGACCTGGTACGACCGTACCAACTACTTCGAGACCTTTCAGGCCACCGACGAAAATCTGAACTGGGCGCTCGATCTCGAAGCCGACCGGATGGTCAATTCTTACATCGCCAAAAAAGACCTCGACAGCGAGATGACTGTCGTGCGCAACGAGTATGAGATGGGCGAGAACGATCCGTTCAGCATCACCATCGAACGCATGTTCAGCACGGCCTATCTCTGGCATAACTACGGCAAGAGCACCATCGGCGCGCGCGCCGACATCGAGAACGTGCCGATTGACCGCTTGCAGGCGTTTTACAAAAACTACTACCAGCCCGACAACGCCGTGCTGCTGGTCGCCGGCAAATTCGATGAAGCCAAGACGCTCGAACTCATCAATCAATACTTCGCGCCCATCCCCAAACCCGAGCGCAAGCTGCAACGGCTTTATACCGAAGAGCCGGTGCAGGACGGCGAGCGTTCAGTGACGGTGCGCCGCGTGGGCGACACGCAACTGGTCGGCGCGGCCTATCGCATCCCCGGCGGCTCGCATCCCGACGCGGTCGCCGCCAGCATCCTGATGCAGGTGTTGGCCGACACGCCTTCGGGCCGCTTGCACAAGGCGCTGGTCGAAACCAAGAAGGCGAGCCAGGTTTTCAATTTCCCGTACATCTTCGGTGAATCCAGTCTGCTGATTGTCGGCGCGCAAGTGTTGAAAGACGGTTCGCTCGACGCGGCCAAAGACGGCTTGTTACAAATCACCGAAGACCTCGCCAAGACACCCGTCACCAAAGAAGAGGTCGAACGCGCGCGCGGCCAGTTGCTCAAAAACATCGAACTGCGGCTGAACTCTTCGGAAGAAGTCGGCCTCGAAATCAGCGAATGGCTGGGCGTGGGCGATTGGCGCATGCTCTTTATCAACCGTGACCGCTTGCGCAAGATCACGTCGGAAGAAGTGCAGCGCGCGGCGGTGCAATACCTGAAACCCGCCAACCGCACGCTTGGTTTGTTTATCCCGACGGCGAAACCTGACCGCGCCGAAATTCCGGCGAATCCTGACGTGCTGGCGCTGGTCAAAGACTACAAAGGCGACGCCAAGGTCGCCGAGGGCGAAGCCTTCGATCCCTCGCCCGCCAACGTTGAAGCGCGCGCCGTGCGTGCCTCTGTGCCAGTGGGGGCAGGCGGATTGAAGCTCACACTCGTACCGAAAAAGACGCGCGGCGGTACGGTCGTCGCGCTGCTCAACATCCGCTTCGGTGACGAACAGAGCCTGATGAATCGCGACACAGCGGGCGCGCTCGTCCCCGACATGCTCTTGCGCGGCACGGCCAAACACACGCGTCAACAAATCCAGGACGAACTCGACAAGCTCAAAGCCAAAGCCAGCATCAGCGGCGGCCCTGAGAACGCAACCGTTTCCATCGAAACGATCCGAGCAAACCTGCCCGCCGTCTTGCGCCTGGTGACCGAAGCCCTGCGCGAACCCAACTTCCTGGCCAGCGAGTTCGAGCAATTGCGGCAAGAACAAATCGCCGGCATCGAACAGCAAAAGAGCGAGCCCACCGCGCTTGCGGGCACGCTGTTCCAACGCCACATGCGCCCCTATCCCAAAGGCCACGTCAAATACGTCTCGATGCCTGACGAATCCATCGCCGATTTGAAAACGGTCACGCTGGATCAGGTCAAGAAGTTTTACGCCGACTTTTACGGCGCGCAGAGCGGCGAGGCTGCCATCATTGGCGATTTCGATGACAAAGAAGTCACCAAGCTGCTCAACGACTTGCTAGGCAATTGGAAGGGGAAGTTGCCCTACGCGCAGATTGCCGAGCCCTTCAAGGATGTCACCGCCGTCAACAAATCGCTCGAAACACCTGACAAGGCCAACGCCTTTTTCATCGCCGGGCAAAACCTGAAGCTGCGTTACGACGACGCTGATGCCCCGGCCATGGTGCTGGGCAATTACATGCTCGGCGGCGGCTTCCTCAATTCGCGTCTGGCCGCGCGCATTCGCGGCAAAGACGGCTTGAGTTACGGCGTCGGTTCGCAATTGCAACCCGCGACCACAGGCAACAACGGCATGTTCGTGACCTACGCCATATACGCCCCACAGAACGTCACGAAGCTGGAGGCGGCTTTCAAAGAAGAAATCGCCAAGGCTTTGAAAGACGGCTTCACGGCGGAGGAAGTCGCCGCCGCCAAGAAAGGCTGGTTGCAATCGCGCCAGGTCAGTCGCGCGCAAGACAACGAATTGACCGCGCGGTTGAACAACGTGACCTTTCTCGGCAAGACGCTGGCGTGGGAAGCGGATTTCGAAAAACGGGTTGACGCGCTGACGCCTGACCAAGTTGTCGTGGCGTTGCGCAAGCATCTCGACCTGAACAAAATCACCATTTTCAAGGCCGGTGATTTTGCGAAAGCGGCTGGTAAGTAACATAAATCGTAGGGGGTGGACACTCATATCTGCCCCCTACGTTATATTCTCTGCCCCGCGTGCCATTTCTATGGCAAATTCCCTAAAAAATAAGCTCAGCTTGGCCGTGGCATTGGGCCTGTTACCATTGCTCTATTTTCACGAAGCCGTGCGCGGTGACATTGTGTTGTTACAAGGCGATGGCTGGACGGGGAACCTAGGGCTGCGGATACTCACTGCCAAGTTACTAACTCAAGCAACTTTGCCCTTATGGAATCCTTACACATTCGGCGGCATGCCTTTGCTCGCCGACCTTTCGGCTGGGGTGCTGTATCCGGCGAACTGGTTGTTTGTTTGGTTACCGCCGGGGCTGGCGTTAAACCTGGCGGTTATTACGACGTTTCATTTGGCCTTGATCGGCACTTACCTTTATGTGCGCTGCCTGGGTTGCGGGCGGTTGAGCGCATTGGTGAGCGGCAGTTGTTATGCCTTCGGCGGGTACATGGTTATGTCACTTGGCCAGTCGCAAAACATCGCGGCAGCAGCCTGGTTGCCGTGGATTTTGCTGGCGGTCGAAAAGCTGTACCTACAATTGTCTTGGAGCTGGCTGGCATTGGGCGCGAGTTTTGTTACCCTCCAATTTTTTGCTGGCATGCCGCAGCTTTCGTTTTATACCCTGCTAACTGCCGGGGCTTACTTTCTGTTTTGCCTCTTTGCCCGCAAACCTGTTGCGCCACGTTGGCAATTTGTGTTGGGCCTTGGTTTGCTTGGTCTTTGCGCGCTATTGATGACAGCCATTCAGTTGTTACCGGCACGCGAATTACAGCAAGCTTCGGGGCGGGCCGCCCTTGGTTACGAAGCGTTCGCTGAGTTTTCTTTCCCGCTTAAACAAATTGGCGCGCTGGTGATTCCGTTTCTCTACGGCGGTGCGACAATGCCGCCGTACCACATGTCGTATTCTGGCGAGGCTGGCCTCTTTGTTACTTGCGGCTATGTTGGGTTGTTAGCGTTGATGCTGGCGTTGGTTGCCGTTAGCGGCGCGCGCCGAGAGAAACTGGTCTGGTTTTGGTCAGCGGCAGCCTTGACGGCTTTGTTACTTGCCTTCGGCAGTTACCTGCCATTTCAATTGAATGAGTTGCTTTTCAAGTTGCCGGTTTACGGGTTATTCCGCGCAGCTTACCGGCATCTGTTCGAGTTTACGTTTGCGCTCGCAGTGCTGGCCGGGCTGGGTTTGGATTGGCTGATGCGGCAAGACGCCTTGCAGCGCCGGGCGGCCTGGCTGAAATGTTGTGCCGTTACGGGGTTGTTGTTTGCTGTCGCAGCTTGCACGAGCAAGCCGGTCTGGGCCAGCCCTGAGGTGCTGCTTCCGTGTGGTTGTTTGCTGGCGAGCGGCGGCGCGCTGGGGCTGTTGGTTTGGCGGCCCCACTGGCTTTCCCAAAGCTTGCTGGTGGTAGTGCTGTGCGCAGATTTGCTGGCTTACGGGCACGCGCTTGAATGGCGTACTTACTCCGCGCAAATGTTGGCAGGGTTGAGCGATCCGCCTGCCGTACAGTTCATCAAACAGCGTGAGCCGGATTGGAATGCCTTTCGGGTTCTGAGTTACTCGCCGCAGCCCTTCGGTTCAAGTTACTCGGCGTTGAACTATCCGAATAACTCCATCGTGCGTGAGTTACAAAGCGTCAATGGCTACGACATGCTGCGGCTGGTGCGCCCGGCGGAAATGCTGGGCGCAATGACACCTGAAGGTGTAGTGGCGGATCTGCGCGCATTCGATCTAAATCATCAGGGCCTCAATCTCTTCAATGTCAAATACCTGATCTGCGAACGCGGCACGCCGCTGGCAACGGGGCCATTAACCGGCGCGGATGATTTGCTGGTTGACGGCCTGCGGTTTCCGGCGGCTCCCCTCGACCTGCATCTGAGCCACGGCCAGCGCCGGGTCTTACTGACCGGCGGCGTGCAAGCCGATGAATTGGCATTGATCACGGTGTTATCGAATGCGGGGCAGCTCCGCGACAATGCGCAAGTCGCAAGGATTAAGTTACGTATGCAAGACGGGCGTCGCCTTGAGGTTGAGTTATTGGCGGGACGCGACACAGCGGAATGGGCCTATGACCGCGCAGATGTTACTGCTGCGATACAACATCGGCGCGCACACGTGGCCGAAAGCTGGCCGGACGAAGGGTTTGCCGGGCACCGGTATTTGACCCGCTTGCCCTTTGCGCGCGGCGCGGTCGAGTCGCTGGAAATTGTGTATGCGCAAACGGCGGCTCAGTTAGTTATTTATCGCGCCACCTTGCACGACACAGCCACGAGTAATTCTTATGCGGCAGCGCCGGAGCGCTGGCCGTCAGAAAGGTGGAAGAAGCTGGCGGAATTCGGTGAGGTGGAAGTTTATGAGAACTTAGCCTGGCTGCCGCGTGCGTGGGCCGTGGAAGAGGTGCTGACCTTGCCGCAAGCAGAAGTTTTGCAAACCATCACGCAAGGGAAATTTCCCAATTACCAACCGTTTCACCCCGCGCAAGCCGCACTGCTCGGAGCGGAAGACCGCGCTAGTTTGCCAATGCTGACAAAGACTACGCCAGCCCGCTCAGAGGCGCGGGCGCAAGTGCGGGCGTTGCGCGGTGAGCAGGGCGAGGCTGAATACGCGATTAGTAGCCAGCATCCGGTGATGTTGGTTTTGAGCGAGGTCTTTTATCCAGGCTGGGAAGCTGCGTTGGATGGCAGGCCTGCCGCGTTGTTACGAGTAAACTACGTTTTGCGCGGCGTGCCGTTGCCCGCGGGTGAGCATCGCGTTCGCTTGCGGTTTCGGCCTGCCAGCGTGCGGCGGGGCGCCATCATTTCCGCGCTGGGCGTGCTGCTGTTGCTGGCCTCATTCATTCCGATTCGTTATGTTCAACGGCGGAGAAATTGAGATGTTCTCAAACCGATTCAAATGGAATTTAGCAACGAATCAACTGGCACAGTTGCTCGAAACGAAACGCCGTGCTGGCGCGCCAATCCTGGATTTGACTGAAGCCAATCCGACACGTGCGGGGCTGGCGTATCCGGCGGCGGAAATCCTCGGCGCGTTGGCGCAAGAGGGGGCATTGCTTTATGAACCTGCACCGCGCGGATTGTTGCGCGCCCGTGCAGCCGTTGCTGGCTATTACGCTGAACGCAGCTTGTGCGTTGACCCGGAACACCTCTGTCTGACGGCCAGTACGAGCGAGGCGTATGCTTACCTGTTCAAGCTGCTCTGCGATCAAGGCGACAACGTGTTGGCGCCGCAACCGAGCTATCCGTTGTTTGATTTTCTGGCCGCGCTCGAAGGCGTCGAACTGCGGCATTATGCGTTGGAGTATCAGCACCCGCGTGGGTGGGCGATTGATTTCGATTCGTTGCAACAGGCATTGACGCCGCAAACGCGCGCGGTGCTGTTGGTCAATCCGAACAATCCGACCGGTTCGTTTGTCAAAGCCGATGAAGTCGCAGAGTTGAACCGGCTCTGTCAACAGCGCGGGTTGGCGCTGATCGTGGATGAAGTCTTCGGTGATTATGTGTTGCCATGCAGTACGGGGAGCGGCAGCGACCCGGTTCTTCCGATGAGTTCAAAGCTGGAGAGCCAGGTCGCTACCGCTCCCCGTACCGCACCGCTGTCTTCATTGGTAGAGAATGACGCGGCGCTGACCTTTGTGCTGAGCGGTTTTTCAAAGATTCTTGCCTTGCCGCAAATGAAACTTGGCTGGATTGTGACTAATGGCCCGGCGATGTTGCGCAACGAAGCTGAAGAACGGTTGGAGTTGATTGCCGACA
>JAYUCP010000546.1:0-8438 GCA_043740245.1 Acidobacteriota bacterium
CTTGCGTGAGCGTGAGCGCGGGCGCGGCCCCAACAACGACGTGCAGCTTCACGGTGACGCTCACGACTTGCACAATCGGCTGTCCGGCCCCCGTGACGGCGACGTTACCCGCCGGACAATGCGCGACGGCAGTGACTTATGCCGCGCCCGTGGTGAATGGCGCGTGCGGCCCGGCGACCTGCACGCCTGCGTCAGGTTCGAGTTTTGCGGCGGGCGTGACGACGGTGACTTGCACTGCATCGGATGGCGCTGGCGGCAACAGCGCGTGCAGCTTCACGGTGACGGTCAACGCCACACAAATTCCCCCGCTCACCTGTCCGGCGAATATCACCCGCGCGGCGGATCAGAATCAGTGCACTGCCGTCGTGAATTACGCGCCACCGACTAACTGTGTTGGCGCCACAGTCAGTTGCATCCCGCCGACCGGCACGGCCTTCCCGCTGGGCGTGACGACGGTGACTTGCACGGCGACCGATGCGGCGCAAAACAAAGCCACCTGCGCGTTCACGGTCACCGTCAACGACACGCAAGCGCCGACACTGGTTTGCCCTGACAACATCGTCAAAGCGGCGGATCAGAATCAGTGCGCGACGGTCGTGACCTATGCGAATGCGACGGCCAGCGATAATTGCGCCGGTGTAAGCACGCCGGTTTGCACGCCGCCTTCCGGTTCAAACTTTGCGAGCGGCGTGACGACGGTGACGTGCAACGTGCGCGATGCCGCGCAAAATCTGGCGACGTGCAGCTTCACGGTGACGGTCAACGACACGCAAGCGCCCGTCATTGCGTGCCCGCCAAATCAGCGTATTGTGGTGAGTGGCCCGACAGCGGTCAGCTATCCGTTGCCAGTCGTGGCCGACAATTGCGCCAATCCAATCGTCAGTTGCAGCCCTGCGTCCGGCGCGACATTTCCGCTTGGCGTCAGCATCGTCACGTGCACCGCCACCGATGCGGCAAACAATCGCGCGACGTGCAGCTTCAGCGTGACCTTGACGACGTGCGAGTTGCCACCGCCTGCGCCCGTGACGGTCAACGTCGTGACGGGGCAATGCGCGATGACCGTGAATTATGCCGTGCCAAATACCAATGGAGGATGCGCCGCAGTGACGTGTACGCCTGCGCCTGGTTCGACTTTCCAGGTGGGTGTGACGACGGTGAATTGCGAGAGCAGCGATGCGAATAGCGTCAAGAGTTCCGCGAGCTTCACCGTGACGGTCAAAGATACGCAAGCGCCCGTCATTACTTGCCCGACGCCGCAACAAGTCGTCGCGGGCGGCCCCATCGCCATCAATTATCCGCTGCCCGCCGCGACGGACAACTGCGCCAATCCAACGGTCACTTGTGTGCCGCCCGCCAACGCAACCTTCGCGCTCGGCGTGACCACGGTCACGTGCACGGCGACGGATGGCAGCGGCAACACTGATATGTGCCGCTTTCCCGTGACGGTGACGACTTGTGCAATAACCTGCCCCGCCCCCGTGACCGTCAACGCAGCACAAGAGCAATGCGTCGCTGTGGTCAGCTATCCCGCGCCTGCCAGTAGCGGTAATTGCCCGGTGACGTGTACGCCCGCGCCCGGCTCGACCTTTGCCATAGGTGTGACGACAGTCACGTGCAGCACAACCGATCCGAATGGCGTAACCAGCACGTGCAGCTTCACGGTCACAGTCAAGGACACGCAAGCGCCCGTGCCGGTTTGCCCGGCCAACATTGTGCGCGCGAATGATCCGGGCCAATGTCAAACGGTGGTGAATTACGCGTTGCCAACTGTGACCGACAATTGTCCGGGCGCAACGATCAGTTGCGCGCCTGCTTCGGGCACGGTGTTTTTGGTGGGCGTGACGACGGTGACGTGCACGGCCAGCGATGCGGCGGGCAACACGGCGGCGTGCAGCTTCACGGTTACGGTCAACGACACTGAATTGCCAAAGCTGACGTGCCCGCCCAACCAGAATGTCATTTCCAATGTGCCCACGCCGCTCAGCTATCCGTTGCCAATCGCAACCGACAATTGTCCCGGCGTGAAGCCGGTGGTGTGCACGCCGCCTTCGGGCGCAACGCTCGCGCTGGGCGTGACAACGGTGAATTGCAACGTGAGCGATGCCGCGAATAATACGTCCAGTTGCAGCTTCACGGTGACGGTGGGGCCAGACCCTTGCCGTATCACCTGTCCCACGCCAGTTAGCGCGGATGCCGCTCCAGACCAATGCGCGGCGCTGGTCAATTATCCCGCGCCCACGACGACTGGAGCGTGCGGGCCGGTCACGTGCGCGCCTGCGGCGGGTTCTAGTTTCCCTGTGGGCGTGACGACGGTGACTTGCCGCGAAGCCAGCGGGGCCACCTGCAGCTTCACGGTGACGGTCAATGACAGGCAAGCGCCGGTCATCACTAATTGTTCGCTACCCAATGTGACGCGCTCAAACGATCAGAATCAGTGCCAGGCCGTCGTGGATTACGCGCTGCCTGCCGTGACGGACAACTGTTCCGGCGGCGTCGCCATTTGCACACCGGCCCCAGGCGCGGCCTTTCCGGTGGGCGTGACGACCGTGACTTGCAACGCGCGTGATGTCGCGGGGAACAACTCGCCACCGTGCAGCTTTACAGTGACGGTCTTTGACACCCAAGCGCCGGTGCTTGAATGTCCGCCCAATCAGGTGCGCGCGGCTGACCCGAATCTGTGCTCGGCAATCGTGAACTACCCGAATGCGACGGCGCGCGACAACTGTCCGGGTGTGGGCACGCCGGTTTGTGTGCCGCCCGCCGGTTCGACCTTTGTGGTCGGTGTGACGACGGTGACTTGCAACGTGCGCGATGCGGCGGGGATTGCCGCGCCGCTGTGCAGCTTCACTGTTACGGTCAACGACACGCAAGCGCCGGTGTTGGCTCAGCCGCCTGACCTGCGGCAACCTGCCGAATTGAATCAATGCCAGGCTGTCGTGAATTACGCGCTGCCGGCCGCGACGGAAAATTGTCCGGGCCTCCTAACCGTCAATTGCGCACCCGCATCGGGCACGGCTTTTCCAGTGGGCGTGACGACGGTGACTTGCAGCGCGCGTGATACGGCGGGGAATACTTCAACGCCGCGCAGTTTCAGCGTCACGGTGAACGACACGCAAGCGCCGGTCATCGCCAATTGCCCGCTACCCAATGTGACGCGCGCCAACGACCCGAATCAATGCCAAGCCGTCGTGAATTACGCGCTGCCGGTGGCGACGGACAACTGTCCGAACCCAACCGTCATTTGCACACCGGCCCCAGGCGCGGCCTTTGCGGTGGGCGTGACGACCGTGACTTGCACGGCCCGTGATGCCGCCGGGAACAACTCGCCACCGTGCAGCTTCACCCTGACGGTCAACGACACGCAAGCGCCGGTGTTGGCTCAGCCGCCTGACCTGCGGCAACCCGCCGAACTGAATCAATGCCAGGCTGTCGTGAATTACGCGCTGCCAGCCGCGACGGAAAATTGTCCGGGCACGGTTGTCGTCAGTTGCACACCCACCCCGGGCACGGCTTTTCCGGTGGGCGTGACGACGGTGACTTGCAGCGCGCGTGATACGGCGGGGAATACTTCAGCGCCGCGCAGCTTCAGCGTCACGGTGAACGACACGCAAGCGCCGGTCATCACTTGTCCGCCCAATCAGCGCCGCATATCGAACGGCCCGCTGGCGGTCACTTATCCGCCGCCGACCGTGACCGACAACTGTCCCAACCCGACTGTCAATTGCAATCCGCCCAGCGGCGCGACCTTCCCGCTCGGCGTCACCACGGTCACTTGCATGGCGACTGATGCCAGCGGCAATTCAGCGCCCGCTTGCGGCTTCCAGGTGGAACTGGCGGTTGGCACTTGTCCGCTGGCCGTAACCGGCGCGCCAGTGAATTTCGGCGGGCCGATCACAGCGGGGCTGACGCCGAACGCGCAAGCAACCAGTCAAGTGTTGACGCTCAAGAACGAGAATTGCGGCACGGCCAGTTTTGGGTTGGCGCTGCAACGCACCGACAGCAATACGCGGTTGATTGACAAGAACGATGGCCGGACTGTCATCAATGTCAACGGCCTGCCCAGTCTCGATGCGACTGACCGGCGGCCTTTCTATGTCAGGCGCGAGGGAACCAATACCACGTTGATCAAGCTGTGCGACCCGGCTCAGGCGGCGCAAACGGGCAGCACGTGCGACTCCTTAACGCTCAACCCGGGCGAGTCGCTGAGCTTGCGCATATTTTTCGATCCGCTGATTCCGGCGCGCGCCAGCGGCACGGGCAACAATTTGACGGCTGCGCAAGTGTTGCCGCTCGACTTGTCTTCCCAACTCTTGCTCAAACCGCCGGCGGGCAGCGTGTTGCCGAACAATCAGCCGCTCTCCACGCTGACGGCCCGGCTCGCGCCGCAACTGCGTTTTGTGCATCCTTGCGATCCGGCGCGCAACCCGGCGCAAAGCCCGGTGGTGACGCTGACAAGAGAGAGCGACGGCACCGTGATTGCCGTCACCACTACGGTCTACGATCCGGGCCGCGCCCTGCAACGTGTCCGCTTCGAGTTACTGGAAGGCCCTACAGCCACCGTGCCGGTGCTAACGTATGAGGCGAGCACAGCACTAACGGATGTGATCAACGCTACGCCGTTGCACCTTGGACAGACATTCGCGTTTATCCAACGCTTCGGGCCCGTCGATGCCAAAACAGAATTCCACGTGCGGGTCACGCTGAATGGTGACACGAACCTTTCGACTGTCTCAGGCGAGACCGGTTGCCCAACCAGCTTCCAGGCGGGGCAACCGGGGCAGGCGGGGCAACCGGGGCAACCGGAAGACCCCACGCCGCTTACCCTGCCGGACGTGGAACTCGCGCCCCTCACCCGCGTGCCGCGCCCGCCCGCAAACAATTCAAGGAGACGCCGATGAACAAATCCCCCACTGCCCGCATCAGCTTGTTTCTGATCGCCGCCTTGCTGGCAGGCTTGCTGCCGCCCGCCGCGCGCGCTGAACGTGTTGCCAGGCCTGTGCTGCAAAACTTCGACATCAGCGAAGCCGCCTTCGATCCCGCCACCAACGCTTTCAAATGCGCGACGGCGGCGGCGCAACAAACCGCGCTGAAAAAACACCCGACGAAATCAGACAATCGCCGGGGCTTCTGCATACGCCGCCCAGCCCCGGCCAGGCGCGCGCCGTCCGAGAGCGGCTTTCAATTTATGTTTGCCAGCTTCACCAACGCCGCGCCGCCGCAGGGTCTCGAACCAGTCCCGCAAACCCGCGTGCGCTTCAGCCTCGCGCCACAGGACTTGGGCACGCTCGATGTTGCCGAAGCCACCACCAACGACGAAGGCATCGCCGTCGTCACCTTCACCGCCGGCGACAAACGCGCCAAGGGCGCATTGATCGTGGCGGCGGGCGACACCAGCAAAGAGTTCCCGCTGGAAGTGGTGGGACGTTTCCCGACGAAAACATTGCTGCTGGTTGGTCTGGCTGCTTTGGTCATCGGCGTGGTCGTCGTGGTTAAAGGCAGAGACCCAATCAAACCGCTGCCGCCGCCGACGATACCTTAACAGTGTATCATCGCGCGGATAGCCGGACGTGACGCGCACGAAGTGCAATCATTCTCCATTCTTAGGCAGAGGCTACACTGGCGCATGCCTTCTTTGCTTATAGCGGTTTGCAATTGCGTGCAACCGCAACGTAGGGGCAGACCTGTGTGTCTGCCCCGGTCGCGTCGGACGGAATCGAATACGTCCAATACCACCGGGGCAGACACGCAGGTCTGCCCCTACGTTGCGTGTGATGTCCGCAGGTCGCACGCATCTGAAAACCGCTGTAAGAATGGAGAATGGAAAATTGAAAATGGAGAATGTGTCGCTTAGCGAGTTAGCTTGCCCGGCTTTGCCAAGCCGGCTTGCGCTTTCGCCAAATCGCCGCGCACGGTGTTTGTTTTGGGATGACTCGGCCCATAGGTCGCTGCGTAAATCGGCAACGCGCGTGCATAGAGCGGCGCGGCCTCGGCATATTTCTCTTGCAGCAGGTACAGCGACGCCAGATTGTTCACAGCCACCGCCACTTTCGGATGATCCGGCCCATACAATTGTTCGTGCACTGCGAGCGCCTGTTTGATGAGCGGCTCGGCTTTGTCGAATTGTTTCTGCTTGGCATACAGCGAGCCCTGGTTCAGGCAAATCGAGGCGAGGCTGTTGTAGAGGAATGAATAGCTTTCGAGTTGCTGCTGATCGCGCGGTTTGGCATTGCCGATTTTGGCTTCCAGCAACTGGCGCGCCTGCACAAACAGCGGCTCGGCCTGCTCGGGTTTATTCCAGGCCGCATAGAGCGCGGCCAGTTGGCCCCGGCTGACGGCGAGCTGCGGATGGGTGGCCTCCAACACACGTTCGTTGATCGTCAGCGCCTGTTTGAAAAGTTTTTCGGCCTCTTCAAATTTGTTTTGCCGTTGATAAAGCAACGCCAGCCCGCCGCGATTGATTGAGACTTCGATGTTGTCGGGGCCGAAGGACTGGCGCAAGACCTCGTAGGCCTGATTGAACGACGCTTCGGCTTTGGCGTAGTCGGCCCGTTCGGAATAAACCGCGCCAAGCCGGTTGTACACGCGGGCGGAATAAGGATGCCCCGGCAGTTGTTGATTCAACTGCCGCAGCGCGCGTTGATAATCCGCTTCGGCGGCCGGGTAATCCGGCGTGCGGAAGTAAGTGTCACCCAGACTGCACAACGCGACGATTTCACCCAGCGCGTTCCCGCTTTGCTGAAAGAAATCCTTGGCACTCTCAAAACGCGCCAGCGGATCATCGCCTTGAAACAACATCTCGTTCAGGATGGGCGTGATCTGGCTGTACAGGCGGTCGGATTTTTCGACCAGTTGTTGTTGCCTGACCGCTTCGGCGCGTTGCGCTTCGGCGTTGTTGCGTTGCTTCACGGCCTCTTGGCGCTGCAAAAAGCTGAAGACGGCCAGCGCGGCGGTAAGCAACAGGGCGAGGCCGAGAATCGCGGCGAAGCGGCGCGTGCGCGCGATCTCGCGTTCGCTATTGCGCTGCCGTTCTTCGGCGACGGCGGCGGCGCGGCGTTGCGCTTCTTTCTCTTCAACCTCAGCGCGCTGCTTGGCCTCGCTGGCTGCGAGCGCGATTTGGCTATCCGCCAGCAGCGTCATCACGCCTGCGAAATCATCTTGGTAACGCTCAGCCCAGGCTGCTGACGGGCTGTGCTCGGTTTGCCATTGCAAGGCCGCATCCAAATCAACGCCGCTCAAAACTTCGGCTTTGCCCAGCTTGCGCCGCGCGGCCACGTCGGCTAAACGGCGATAGGTCGCGGCGGCTTCGGCCTCTTCGTTGACCCACTCGCGCAAGCGTTGCCAGACGCGCATCAGGCTTTCGTGCGAGATGTCAATGCGCGTTGCGGCCTGCAATTCGGGCCGGTCATCGCGCGGCGGCATCACGAAGGAGCGGCCCGGCGCGCGAAAGGTTTCAATCACCGCGCTGGCTTCCGCCGCGCTGGCCTCGGCCACGTCGCAGAGTTTTTGCAATTCGACCGGACGCCGAATCTCGCGGTTGTCCTCGCCTTTTTCAGTCAAGGATTGAAACAGCTTTTTGGCGATCTGCTGATGCCGTTCATCCAGTTCGGCCAGGGCTTCCTCAGCGTGATTCGAGAGCGCGCGCTCCAATCCGCCGACTGCCAAGTAATGCGGCAAATCAATGGATTGCGGATTGCGGATTGCGGATTGACAGGCGCGTCTGTGCTTAAATCCGCAGCAAACGTTTGAGCGCCTGCGTCGTGCGAATCCGCAATCCGCAATCCGCAATCCGCAATCCAGTAGTTCCAGGTGCGCATCAGCGCGTGTTGCAAGATCGGCAGTTGATCTTGCCGGTCGCCGATGTCGTTGAGCAGGTGATTGACCAAGCGCGTAGTGATCCGGGCGTTGCACAGTGTGATGGGGCCTTCGATGACTTCGCGCATTTGGTCGCGGGTCAGGCGCGGGATCAGGTATTGGCTCTCGTTGATGGCTTCGGGCAAGTCCCAGAACTGCGCGCAATCGCCGAGGAAATCCGAACGCATCGTCAGCATCAAGTATAGATGCTGTTCAAATGCGCCGTCGGCATTGGGCTTGACGGCTTCGAGCAACAGTTTGACGAAGGCCGCCGCGTCGTCATCGTAGCTTTCATTATTGGCGCGACGCGCTTCGCGGGCGTAGCGGAAGAGTTCTTCGAACTGATCCACCACGACAAGCAGGTTTTTGGTTTGATCGTCGGGCAGCGTGTTCTGCCGCACGGTTTCGCGCAAGCCACGGCTGCCGCGCCGCAACATGGCCTCGGTCACGGCGGTTTGAATTTGGTTGTGTTCGGGCTGCGCCGGCCCGAAGACTTTGGGATCGTTCAACGCGCGCGCCAGATTGCCCAGCGGATCATCACCGGGCCGCATGACGGCGATGCGCCAATTCGAACCGGCCCCCGGCAT